>NZ_MUBM01000506.1 GCF_002154505.1 Streptomyces carpinensis
GCGCACCATCGGCGCGACGGCACTCTCGTACGACCTCCGGCACGGGCCTGCGCCGCGCGCATCGCCGGTCCGTCCGACTCTTTCCGCGACCGCTCCCCGCCCTCGTCGGCGTGCCCGGTGCGCACCGATGCGCACCGCACCCGTTCGACCGAGACGGCACAGACCGGTCCCACTCCGTTCGGAGAGGCCTTCATGCCCCGCAAGTCCACCCGCCTCACCTTCGCGGTCCTCGCGACCGGTGCGGGCGTGTTCTCCATGCTGCAGTCGCTGATCGCGCCGGCTCTGCCGACCGTCCAGCACGCGCTGCACACCTCGCAGTCCACCGTGACCTGGGTGATGACGGCGTATCTGCTGTCCGCCTCGGTCTTCACCCCCATCCTCGGCCGGGTCGGCGATCTGGTCGGGAAGAAACGCACGCTCGTCGCCGTCCTGCTCGTGGTGCTCGCCGGCTGTCTGCTCGCCGCGCTCGCGCCGAGCATCGGCGTGCTGATCGTCGCCCGTGTCGTCCAGGGCGTCGGCGGTGCGCTGTTCCCGCTGTCCTTCGGCATCATCCGGGACGAGTTCGCGCCCGCCGAGGTGCCCGGCAGCATCGGCAACCTGTCCGCCGTGATCGCCGCCGGCGGCGGCGTCGGCATGGTGGCGGCCGGACCCATCGTGTCCGCGCTCGACTACCGGTGGCTGTTCTGGATCCCGGTCGCCGTCGTCGCCGTCACCGCGCTGATCGCCCTGCGCTGTATCCCCGAGTCCCGCAACAGGGCCGAGGGTGGCGTGAGTTGGCTCGGTGCCGGGCTGCTGTCGGCCTGGCTGGTGGCCCTGTTGCTGCCGGTCAGTCAGGCCGGCGCATGGGGGTGGATCTCGGCCCGCGTGACCGGTCTGTTCGCTGCCGCGGTCATCCTTTTCGTCCTGTGGCTGTACGCCGAGGCCCACTCCGGCACCCCGCTGATCGACCTGCGCGTGATGCGGCTGCCCGCGGTGTGGACCACCAACGCGGCTGCGCTGCTGTTCGGCGCCGGCATGTACGCCATCTGGTCCTTCCTGCCCGGCTTCGTGCAGACCCCGAGCGGGGCCGGATACGGCTTCGGCGCGAGCGTCACGGCCGCCGGGCTGCTCATGCTGCCGATGCTGGTCGCGATGTTCCTCTCGGGTGTGCTCAGCGGCCGCCTGCAGCCGGTGCTCGGTGCCAAGACCCTGCTGGTGGCGGGTGCCGGACTCGGCGCACTGGCCTGCGGCTTCCTCGCGCTCTGGCACGACCGGCAGTGGCAGGTGGCCTTCGTCGCCGGCGTCTTCGGCCTCGGTATCGGCCTGGCCTTCGCCTCGATGGCGAACCTGATAGTCGGCAGTGTCCCGGCGGACCAGACCGGCGCCGCGACCGGCATGAACGCCAACATCCGCACCATCGGCGGTTCCCTCGGCACCTCGGTGACCAGCGTGCTGGTCACCGGTCACCTCCAGCCCTCCGGCCTGCCGTACGCCTCCGGTTACACCCACGGCTTCGCCCTGCTGGCCCTGCTGTGCCTCGGGGCGGCGTCGGCGGCGCTTCTGGTGCCGGTGGGGCGCACCGGTGACCGCACCGCGGTGGTCCCGGCCGTCGACCCCGAGCCGGAGCCGGCGGGTCCGCGTCGCTGAGCGCGACGGAGGGCTGTCACGTCCATGAGGCAGGGTTGACCTGTGCGATCGGACGGGCGGACCGTGTGGGTCGCATCGGGCCGTGGTGCGCGGTAGGAGGTCGTCTTCGAGTCCGCTCGGCGCCCCAGCGCCCGGGCGGCTAAGTCGAGGATGTTCAGCCGGCGGTCGGGCCGGCGGTGGCCGCAGGAGGGGAGGCCCGAGGCCAGCAGCCGCCGGGCGTCCTCGCGGCTGACGGGACGGCGGCGCCGGCCGGCGATGTGGCAGTCGCCGGCGTGGACCTGGACGGGCGGGCCGCCGTTGCCGATGCCGAGTTCGACGATCCACTCCGGTGGCCGCGGTCGCACACGGCGGCCGTGTTCGGCTTCCGCCTGCCGTTTCCGGATTGCGGCGATCTTGCGGTCGATGCGCGCCAGCCACATGGCATGCCACACCCGCAGCGTCTGCAGACGCTCCAGATCAGGCGGCAAGTCGTCGAACATGTTTTTGATTCTAGATCCATGATCCAGTACTCGCGCCCTCGCGTGTTCGATTTATCGTTCGATAATGTGGTGTGCGGGAGGCGGCGTGATGAGCACAGAGGCAACACCGGGACGAGATGAGCCGACGGTGATGCATGTGCGCTGCCCGGACCGCCTTCCCCAGGAGCTCTACCGCCAGGTCCTGGAGCAGCTGGCGGAGCTGTCCCCGATGGTGCAGGCGCTGCCGCCGACGGCGGCGCTGGTGGAACTGAAGGGTGCGCTGCGCTACCACGGCGTGGACGCCCACAGGCTGGGCGAGGTCCTGCGGATCCGCACCGTCTCCCGCCTCGGAGTGGACGTCCGCGTCGGCATCGGCCCCTCGATCACGGTGGCGGCCACCGCTTCCGCCCGGATCCCGAAGGACGGCGGCGTCCTGACCGTCGCCGCCGGCCAGGTCACCGACTGGCTGGCACCCCTGCCCGTGGAGGCCCTGCACGGTATCGGCCCACGTCAGGCCGAGGCCCTCCACGACTACGGCATCCACAGTGTCGGGCTGCTCGCAGCCGTGCCGCCCGCCACCGTGCAGCGACTGCTCGGCGGCAAGGCCGGCCGGCAGGCCGTGGACCGGGCCCGCGGCATCGACCCCCGCCCGGTCGTCCCCCGCGCTCTGCCCGCCGCCGCGACCGTCCGCCACACCTTCCCCCAGCAGACCCTCGACGGCGCCGAGGTCCGCGCCGCCCTGCTCGACCTCGTCGTACGGCTGGGCCGGCTGCTGCGCCGGCGCCGCCAGGGCGCCCGCGCCCTGACCCTCGTCCTGAAGTTCGCCCAAGGCGCCTCCTGGGAGAGGACCCGCCGACTGCCCGAGGCGTCCGCCCACGACGAGGACCTGCGCACGGCGGCCTACCAGCTGATGGACGCGGCCGGCCTGCAGCGCGGACGTCTGACCGGTATCGCCGTCAAGGGCGAGGACCTCGTCGACGCCGGACGGGTCACCCAGCAGATCAGCCTCGACCGCGCCCGTGAGGCACGCCTGGTGGCCGAAGAGACCATGGACCGCATCCGCGACAGGTTCGGACCGGACTCGATCGGCCCGGCCGCCGTGTTCCGCCGGGTCTCATGACGCGCGGTGCCGACCGGGGAGGGGGTTCGCGGCGGGTGCCGTACACCCCGAGGACGCAGGCGAGACAGCAGAGGCCGCCGATGTGCCCATGCCATCCGCTCAGCTCGTCGGCGGTGGTGTCCGGCCCGCGTAGGGGGTGAAGTGCGCGGGAGCGTGGTCGATGGGCGGCAGGTCGGAGCGCCAGGCAGTCAGGATCTGCGCACTGCACACGAACAAACCCTGCGGCAGCGCGTCCAGGCGCCACCAGCGCCAGTCGCCCACGCTCTCGTCCGGCTGGTCGCAGGGCTCGCCCTGCCATGCCGAGACGACGGCGCCGACGGTGACGCGCACGACGTCGTCGACATGGTCGACGAGTGTGCCCAGCAGAGTCACGTCCTCCGGGCGTGCCACAAGCCCGGTTTCCTCCGCGAGCTCGCGAACGACGGTGTCGTGGAGGGACTCTCCGGGCTCGACGGTGCCGCCGGGCAGTTCCCACGTGCCGTGCCGGTGCCGTCCCAGCAGCAGACCGTGCTCGCCGAACAGGATCGCGCCGACACCGATCGCGGCATGCGGTGCGGGTGGTCGGCGACTACGGGGACGGCTGGTGAGGAGCGAGAGATCGGTGGGGCGGTGGCGTCGGGCCCGGACGAGCTGGACGATCACGGGATTGCCGTCGGAGGGTGCGGTGAGGAGTTCGATCGCCTCCACCTTGAACCCGTGGCCCGTCAGGAGGTCCGCCCAGACCTGCGGGTCGAGCACCCACATCTGTGTGGGGATCGGCTCCTCGTCCCGCAGCCGGATGAACTCCTGGCGTGGTGTCACCTCGCCGGACGGACCCTGCCCGTCGGCGTCGGTGTGGAGGGCGGAGAAGACGAGGGGCGCGCCGTCGGTCAGTCCGTCCCGCAGAGCCGGGAGCAGATGGTGCGGATCGATGCAGCCGAAGGTGCGGATGCCGTAGGCGGCCTCGTAGGGCCGCGCATGGCGCAGGTGCTCGGCGACGTCCTCGCACAGGAAGCGGACTCCTGGCTCCGTGCCGTGATCGTTCACTGCGCGCTGGTGCTGGGTGGGGGACAGGTCGACGCCGTCCACGCGGGCGCCGTGCTCGCGGGCCAGGTGGACGGCGTGGTGACCCGGACCGGAGCCGATGTCGAGGACCCTCTTGCCGCGGATGTCCCCGAGGACCTCGGCCCCCGGTCCCACGCCGGGCCAGAACCCCCAGTCGATGCGATCGGGCACGGGAGGGGAGTAGCCGTGGTCGAGCTGCCGCTGACCGTAGATGGTCCAGCTCTGTTCGTGGGCGGGGTGTGCCGTCACGGACGAGTCCCTTCCGACGGGGATTCCATGAAGCTGCCCGATGATCCGGCGCGGCATGCTCGTCTCGTCGGCGGCGAGGTCGTCGGCGGTCGAGTTCCGGCCGTTCATGGCGGACTCCTTTCGCCACTGCCGCCGAGCTCCTCCAAAGTGATGGCACCGTGCAGTCGGCCATGCGGACGTTCCCGAGTCCCGGAGCGAAGGGGAAAGGGAATACTCTCCGGACATGAGGGCGCAGGGCGAACCGGAACCGGGGCGAGGGACGGGCGCGGACATCGGGCCGGTCCTGGATCACCGGGTGGGTTCCTCGGGCGGTCCTGGCGCGGGCGGGTCAGCCTTCACCGTGATCGTCGCGGCGGCCGCCAATCTGGGTGTCGCACTCGCCAAGGCCGTCGCCGGTGCACTCAGCGGTTCCAGCGCCATGCTGGCCGAGGCCGGGCATTCGGTCGCCGACACCATCACCGAAGTACTCCTGCTGACGGCCCTGAAACGCAGCACGAAGCCCGCCGACGAGGACCACCCTCTCGGGCACGGGCCCGAGCGGTACATCTGGGCGCTGCTCGCCTCCGTCGCCACTTTCGTGGGCGGCGGCGTGTTCGCCCTCTACGACGGCATTCACGCCCTGACACACGGAAAGAGCCCGGGCAACCCCCTGACCTCCTACATCGTGTTGGCCGCCGCATTCGTGCTGGAAGGCCTGTCCCTGCGTACGGGGCTCAGACAGGCCACCGGAAGAGCGAGGCACTTCCGGGTCCCCGTTCTCCGCTATCTGGAGCACACGCCCGACACGGCCGTCAAAGCGGTCGTCATGGAGGACGCCGCGGCCCTCACCGGTCTGGTGCTGGCCGCGCTGGGACTCCTCGGCGGCCAACTCACCGGATCCGGCGCATGGGACGCCATCGCCTCCATCCTCATCGGACTGCTGCTGGTGCTCGTCGCCTGGGTCCTGGGCCGCTCCAACGCCGAACTCCTCATCGGCCGCGCCCTGCCGGCGCCGGTGCGGGACGCCGTGCGCCGGGAGCTGATGTCCGTCCGGCACGTCGAGAACGTCCTGGAACTGACGACGCTGGTGCAGGGGCCGGGGGAGATCCTCATCGCCGCGAAGGTCGACTTCCGTGACATCTCCACGTCCGATCAGATCGAATGGGCCTGTGAGGAGGCGGAGAACCGCCTTCGTGCCATGCTCCCCGCCGTCAGACGCGTCTACCTGGACCCGACCCCGTCCCGCCACGACGACTGAGACCCGGCCACCCCGGCCGCGAGAATCCCCGAAAGCCGACCGCGGAATCCCCGAAAGGAAGTCCCCCGGACCTCACGTGGCGTCTATGGCATGCCCGAGACGAACGTGCTGTGCGCGATACGACTACAGCATCCAGAGCGATCAGCCGATCATGAATGACGTCGAGGCCACCGTCATGCCGATCCGAGTGATCCCCCCGAGTGACGGTGAGCCGCCTTGGCCGCGACAGACAGGAGAGGGAATCCGTGGTTGAGTCGCAGTCCGTGCTCGCCCCACCGGCCAAAGCGGCCGTGTTCCTCGTGTGCACCATCGCGCCGGGAGGCGAGGGCGTCGTCCGTGACCTGTTGCCGGATGTGGCCGGGCTGAGACGGTCGGTGGGATTCAGGGCTCCGGATGCCGAACTCACCTGCGTCGTCGGCATCGGCTCGGCCGCGTGGGACCGGCTCTTCGAAGGACCCCGCCCACGAGATCTTCACCCCTTCGTGCCGTTGGCGGGCGCCCGTCACTGCGCCCCGTCGACCCCCGGCGATCTCCTCTTTCATGTACGGGCCCGCCGTATGGACCTGTGTTTCGAACTGGCCCAGCTGATCGCCGAACGGCTCCAAGGAGCCGTCACCGTGGTGGACGAGGTGCACGGCTTCAAGTCCTTCGACGAGCGCGACCTCCTCGGCTTCGTCGACGGCACGGAGAACCCCGAGGGTGGGCCGGCGGCCGACGCGGTGTTCATCGGCGACGAAGACCCGGATTTCACGGGCGGCAGCTACGTCATCGTCCAGAAGTACCTGCACGACCTCACCGCCTGGAAGGCGTTGCCGGTCGAGGAGCAGGAAAGGGTCATCGGCCGCACCAAGCTGGACAACGTCGAACTGCCCGACGACGTCAAGCCCGACGACTCCCACGTCGCCCTGAACACGATCACCGACGAGGACGGCAACGAGCGGAAGATCGTGCGGGACAACATGCCGTTCGGCCGCGTCGGAGACGGAGAGTTCGGCACCTACTTCATCGGCTATGCGCGCACCCCCGAGGTGACCGAGGAGATGCTGCGGCACATGTTCCTCGGTGACCGGCAGGCCGTCCATCGCCTCGAACAGCTCCACGAAGTCCTTCTTCTGCAGCGGCAGCAGCTGCTTGAGGGACTCCTCGCGCTCGGCCTCGGCGTCGGCCAGGACCAGCCGCTCGACCAGCTCGCGCCGGTCACCGAGGAACATGTGCTCGGTGCGGCCCAGGCCGATGCCCTGGGCGCCGAAGCG
>NZ_MUBM01000507.1 GCF_002154505.1 Streptomyces carpinensis
GGCCCGGCCGGAGCCCCGCACCGTCGGCGCGGGCCGGCTGGACGCAGCGGCTGCCGTCCGACGTGCCGTGCGCCGTGACCGTGTGCGAACCGCGCGGGTAGGGGCGCCGGTCGAGGCCGAGGCCGACGCGCAGGAGAGGTCGCCGCACGCCAACTCCGGCCGCTAGGTTGCCTTTTGAGCGATCACCTGTCTGACCTGGAGGGCGGCACGTGACCGAGAGCCCCGCCTTCGGCGAGCTGAGCAAGAGGATCAAGACGGACCAGCCGCACACGGCCCGCATCTGGAACTACTGGCTGGGCGGCAAGGACAACTACGCGGTCGATCGGCAGACGGGGGACCAGATCCGCCGGCTGCACCCCGGGATCGGGGACTACGCCCAGGCCGACCGGCGATTCCTCGGGCGGGCGGTGCGCCACCTGGTGGGCGAGGCCGGTATCCGGCAGTTCCTCGACATCGGCACCGGCCTGCCCACCGCGGACAACACCCACGAGGTCGCCCAGCGCATCGCACCCGAGTCCCGCGTCGTCTATGTCGACAACGACCCGATCGTCCTCGCCCACGCCGCGGCCTTGCTCGACAGCAGCCCCGAGGGCCGCACCGACTACCTCGACGAGGACCTGCGCAACGCCGGCTCCATCCTGGAACAGGCCGCGCGCACGCTGGACCTGAGCGAGCCCGTGGCGCTGATACTGCTCGGCGTCGTCATCTTCGTGGGGGACGACCAGGAGGCGTACGGGATCGTGCGCCGCCTCGTGGACGCCTTGCCGAAGGGCAGCCACCTGGTGCTGTCGCACACCGTCACACGGCCGGACATGCCCGACGTCGACGCCGCCGTGGCGTTCTGGAACGAGCACGGCACGCCGAAACTGACCCAGCGCACCCCCGGCGCCGTCGCCCGCTTCTTCGACGGCCTGGAACTGCTCACACCCGGCGTGGTCTCGTGCAACCGCTGGCGCCCCGACACGGACGGGCCCGAGCCGCCCGAGGTCGCCATGTTCGGCGGAGTCGGCCGCAAGAACTGACTTCCCGCGCGCCTTCGCCGGTCGTCCGGTCGCGCGCCTTCGCGGGTCGGGCGGCGGGGTCACCGCGTCTCAGGGCGGTGGCCCCGGCGAACCGGGCGCCGGACCGCGCACGTACGGCCCCCTGCCTCGAACCGGCCCCTGCCTGCGAGGGGCACCGCGCTGTCGCCGGTCCACCGGGCCGGCGGCGTGCCGCGCCTGGCGCGTGAACCCGCCACCCCCACCAGGGAGTTCAGGGCAGGTCGCCTTCGAGGACGGTCCGGGTGATCGGGGGCCGGTCCCAGAGCGCGAGCAGCTCATTGGCGAGGGCCGTGGTCGCGAGCGGGTGCCGATCGCCGTGCACGACCACGGCGGCGGCCGAAAGGCCGCGCGGAACCGCTCCCGCGCCGAGGAGGACACGCCACTCCTCCGGTCCGAGCTCCAGGAACTCCAGGCCGGTCAGCTCCGCGATCTCCAGGGGGTCGGCGAGGGTGCCGGGGTAGGCGCTGAGGGTCCGCAGGCGGGGCAGCCCGAAGACGGGGGCCAGACTGAGCGGATCGTGGTCCCACACGCCGATGGACAGGACCTCCAGTCCCGAGTGGGCGGCGGCCTCCACGCTCGTCAGGCCGCGGATGTTGACGTGCGCCACGACCGGCGGCCGGTCCCCGCCGCGGCCGGAGCGCCCTCGCCGGGGCACGTTCAGCACCAGATCGGTGAGGGAGTCGGCGAGCGGTTCGGCGCCTATGTTCCGCTCGTGGCTGAGCATGATGATCTGGCCCGTGTGCCCGCGCGGCCCCGGGGTCAGGTCGACCGCGATCCGGTCGCCGCCGCCGTTGTCGCCGAAGACGATCCAGCCGGGGGAGCCGACCAGCCCCTGCACCGTCGCGTCGGGCGGGGTGACGACCGCCTCCTTCGCCGCGAACCGCCACAGACACGGACGGGACGCCGCGTCGGCGACGTACAGGTCGTCCAGGGGGAAGAGTTCGCAGCCCACCGCGCGGCAGATGCGGTCGGCGGCCTCGTGGTCGTCGCGCCAGTCGTCCCACCGGGCCCGCGTCACCCGGTACAGCGCCTTGAGCTCGTCGGGCAACGCGACGCCGAGACGCGCCTCCGTGGCGGCGATCTCCGCTTCGGTGGCGCCGATGGTGCCGGGGACCCGTTCGCGCAGTGTCCGCTCCAGCGCCGCCGGATCCGCCGACGGCGCCGGCGCCACTCCGGGCACCGGGTCGGGCAGACGGCGCCAGGGCTCGGGGACCGCGCCCTCGACCAGGACGAGCGAACCCGGATGCGGATCGCCGATACCGGGCTCCACGGCGGGACCGGAGCACAGCACGTGCAGCACGGCCCTGCCGGCCGGCGCCGGCTCCGCCACGAAGGACACGCTGTCCTCTCCGGCCTCCGCGAGCGCGCTCTGCACCCGCCTCACCGCGGCGAACTCCTGCTGCATGTCCTCCTCCCGGGCGGCTTGTCCGGGCCGCGGGAAACCCCGCCGCACGGGCACGCTCCAGCCGAACCGGCCGATCTGTCCGCCCACATGGCCGTCCGGCGCGGCGAGCCGGTCCGCGTTGCCGGCCCACAGGAGCCTCAGCAGCGGTTCCCAGGTGGCGAAGTCGTGCAACGAGGGCAACGGTGGCCTCCGGTCGTTCCCGTGATCGTGGTGAAGACGATTATCGCCCTCGTCCGTCGCCGCTGGGTCCGTCTCTTCCCCGTCTTCCTCGTTCCCGCGTAGTTCTTCCTTCTGAACGCCAACGGCCCGACAGGAGCGGCGATTTCGTCAACGCTTGAAAGATTCCCGCGTTCAAGGGCTTGCCGCGACTGTCGAGTCATCAGTTAAATCAAGCCGTGAACTAAGCGGCGGAATCGTGCCGTTGGCGCTTCGCGTGCGGTGTGCCGCCGGTACGTCCGTCGCCGTCACCTCCCCGACGCACCCACAGGGATTCGTATGAGACGCAGATCCTTGGGTGTCGCGCTCGCCGCAGCGGCAGCGCTCATCACCCTTCCCGCACACGCCCCCGCCGC
>NZ_MUBM01000508.1 GCF_002154505.1 Streptomyces carpinensis
CCAGGGGTAGGGGCGGACGGTCAGTCCAGCCAGTGCCGGCGGCCCACGCTGATCAGCCTGAGCTGCCGGGTGGCGACCTGGGTGACGCGCTCGCGCTCCTCCCGCGGGGCGTCCAGGGCCTCCAGGAAGAGCGAGGCCGTGATCAGCATCTGGTCGACGTACAGATGGGCGAGCATCAGCAGGTCGTCGTCGCTCCAGCCCTGTGCCTGCGGGTCCTTGGCCAGTTCGTCCTTCACCTCTCGGGCGAACCGGACCAGTTGCTCCCGGATCGCCTCCCGCACCGGCTGCACGCCGCCGTGCCGCTCCCGGGCGATGAACCGGACATGAGCGGGGTACGCCTCGACGTGACGGGCGATCAGCTCGACGGCCCGCACGATGCGTTCCCCGCTGTCGTCGGCGGTGGACACCGTCGTCCGGATCATCGGGTGCAGGCTGCCCAGGGCCTCCTCGACCAGAGCGACGCCGAGGTCCGCCGTCGAGCGGAAGTGCCGGTAGAAGGCGGTCGGGGCCACGCCGACGGCGCGCGTGACCTCGCGCAGGCCCAGGCTGCTCAGGCTCTGCTCCTCCAGCAGCCGGAGGGCCGCGTCCAGCAGGGCCTGCCGGGTCTTCTGCTTCTGGGCCTGCCGGACGCCGAGAGTGTGACTCATGCCATGCAGTTAACAACTGTTCTCTGGAATTTCCAAGCGGCCGGACGCGCTAGACTCGGTAGTCAGTGAACAACTGTTACTCATAAGCGTTCACAGAGAGAACGCCGGAGGGGGATCCGAACTCATGCTGTTCCTCGTCGCCGCACTGCTCCTGCTCGGGGTGACCCTGGGCACCGTGGCCCACGCGCCGCTCGGCTTCACCGTGGCCGCGGCCGTGGTGATCGCCGCATGGCTCGGCGTCTTCGCGCTCCGCGAGCGTCACGCCCGCCGCCGCGGGACCTCCCACTGACGCGGTATGCCCCGCCCGCCCCGATCCGCCAACTCGTCCGATCCACGCGCCCATCCGACCCGTCGGGAGCCATCAGCCATGCACCTCACCGCACCGGCCACGCGCCGCACCGCCCTGCGCGACGCCGACGGCATGGCCGTCGCGTCCTTCATCCTCGGCCTGCTCGGCCTGCTCGTCCTCAACCTCTTCCTCGGCCCGATCGCCATCACGCTCGCGGCAGTGGCCCTGTGGCGCGGCACGACCCGCCGCGGACGCGCCCTCCTCGGCCTCACCCTGGGCATCGCCGACCTCGTCGTCCTCCTGACCTTCATGCAGGCCGACCACACGGTGTCCTGGAGCTTCTGACCGCCGCCGCGGGCACACGTCCCGCAGGGGCGGAACGGGCGGGCACGGCCCGCGGGAGCGGGTGCGTCGTCGCCCGGGCCGGGTGGAGCCGCAGCAGGCGCTCCGAGGTCGTCCCATCCTGATCCCCGGGCCGGCCACGGGCGCCCGTAGAATCAGGCTCACCATGGCTTACCTCGACCACGCCGCGACCACCCCCATGCTTCCGGAGGCGGCAGAGGCGTTGACCGCCGCGCTGGGCGTCACCGGCAACGCCTCCTCCCTCCACGCATCCGGCCGCCGGGCCCGCCGCACGGTCGAGGAGTCCCGCGAAGCCCTCGCCGAGGCCCTCGGCGCCCGCCCCAGCGAGGTCGTCTTCACCTCCGGCGGCACCGAGGCCGACAACCTCGCCGTCAAGGGCCTGTTCTGGTCCCGCCGCGACGCCGACCCGGCCCGCCTCCGCGTCCTCGCCAGCCCCGTCGAGCACCACGCCGTCCTCGACGCCGTCCACTGGCTCGGCGAGCACGAGGGCGCCACCGTCGAGTACCTGCCGGTCGACTCCTACGGCCGGGTCCATCCCGAGGCCCTGCGTGAGGCGATCGCCCGCAACCCCGACGACGTGGCCCTCGCCACCGTCATGTGGGCCAACAACGAGATCGGTACGGTGCTGCCGGTCCGTGAACTCGCCGAGGTCGCCGCCGAGTTCGGCGTACCGCTGCACGCCGACGCCGTGCAGGCCTTCGGCCAGGTCCCCGTCGACTTCGCCGCCTCCGGCCTCGCCGCGATGACGGTCTCGGGTCACAAGATCGGCGGCCCGTACGGCATCGGCGCGCTGATCCTCGGCCGCGAGTACAGCCCCGTGCCCGTCCTGCACGGCGGCGGCCAGGAGCGCCACGTCCGCTCCGGCACCCTCGACGTGCCCGCGATCGCCTCGTTCTCGGTGGCCGGCCGGCTCGCCGCCGAGGAGCGGGAGCGATTCGCCCGCGAGATCGGCGCGCTGCGGGACCAGCTGATCACCGCCGTCCGTTCGGCCGTCCCCGACGCGATCCTCGGCGGCGACCCGGCGCCCGAGGGGCGTCTTCCGGCCAACGCGCACTTCACGTTCCCCGGCTGCGAGGGCGACTCCCTGCTGCTCCTGCTGGACGCCCAGGGCATCGAGTGCTCGACCGGCTCGGCCTGCACGGCGGGCGTCGCCCAGCCCAGCCACGTGCTCCTCGCCACCGGCGTCGACCCGGACCTGGCCCGCGGCACCCTCCGCTTCTCCCTCGGCCACACCTCCACCGAGGAGGACGTCGAGGCGGTCGCCAAGGCCATCGGCCCGGCGGTGGAACGGGCCCGAGCGGCCGGGCTGACGTAGGCCGTCGGCCGCCGCGGCCGCTCAGGCGCGTCCGGACCGCGCCCGGCGCACCAGCCGTATGTAGCGGTCCCAGTCCCAGTGCGGGCCGGGGTCCGTGTGGTCGGTGCCAGGCACCTCGGCATGGCCGATGATGTGCTCGCGGTCGGCGGGTATGCCGTACCGCCCGCAGATCCGCGCCGTCAGCCGCGCCGACGCGGCGTACATCGCGTCGGTGAAGGACGAGGCCCGCTCGACGAACCCCTCGTGCTCGATGCCGACGCTGCGCTCGTTGTAGGCCCGGTTGCCCGCGTGGAAGGCCACGTCGAGCTCGCGGATCATCTGGGTGACCTGCCCGTCCGCGCGGACGACGTAGTGCGCGGCGGCCCCGTGCCCCGGGTCCTGGAACACCCTGACCGCGCTCGCGTAGCTGCCCTGGGTGACATGGATGACCACCCGGTCCACGGCGTAGTCGTCCGGGCGGTCCGCCCGCCGGTAGTTCGCCGGGGAGGCCGCCAGCCAGCGCGCGCCCCGGAAGTCCACCGCCCCCGCCCTGTCCCCTATACACATCT
>NZ_MUBM01000509.1 GCF_002154505.1 Streptomyces carpinensis
CAGCTCGGTCCAGTTGGACAGTGGGAAGACCCGCACATGCTCGCCGGGCGCGTGCCGGCCGTTGTACAGGTTCCACAGCTCCGGGCGCTGGCGGCGCGGGTCCCACTGGGAGAACTCGTCGCGCAGCGAGAACACTCGCTCCTTGGCGCGGGCCTTCTCCTCGTCGCGGCGGCCGCCGCCGAAGACCGCGTCGAACTTCTCCGCCTGGATCTTCTCGGTCAGCGGCAGTGTCTGCAGCGGGTTGCGGGTGCCGTCCGGGCGCTCCTTGAGCACACCGCGGTCGATGTAGTCCTGCACGGAGGCGACGTGCAGCCGCAGCCCGTGCTTGTCGACCGTCCGGTCCCGGTACTCCAGGACCTCGGGGAAGTTGTGCCCGGTGTCCACGTGCAGCAGGGGAAAGGGGACGGGCGCCGGCGCGAACGCCTTCAGCGCGAGGTGCAGCATGAGGATGGAGTCCTTGCCCCCGGAGAACAGGATCACCGGGTTCTCGAACTCGCCCGCCACCTCCCGGAAGATGTGCACCGCCTCCGACTCGAGTCCGTCGAGGTGGGAGAGCGTCACCGTGTCCTCGGCCGGCTCGGCCGGACTCTGCATCAGAGCCGTCATACCAGGCCCCTCTCGGTGAGGAAGGTGTGCAGTTCGGCGGCGGTGTCCGCCACCGATCTGCTCTGTGTCCGGATCCGCAGATCGGGCGTCTCGGGCTCCTCGTAGGGGTCGTCGACACCCGTGAGCCCCGTCAGCTCGCCGACGGCCTGCTTGGCGTACAGACCCTTCACGTCGCGTACGGAGCACACCTCGACCGGGGTCGCCACATGGACCTCCAGGTACTCGATGCCGCGGGCGGCGTGCCGCTCACGGACCGCGGCGCGGGAGGCGGCGTACGGGGCGATGACCGGGGCCAGCACCAGCACGCCGTGGGAGGCGAGCGTCTGCGCCAGGAAGCCGATCCGGGTCACGTTGGTGTGCCGGTCCTGCCGGGTGAACCCGAGCTCCTGGGACAGGAACTGGCGGATCTCGTCGCCGTCGAGCACCTCGACCCTGCGGCCCGTGGCACGCAGCCGCTGCGCGACGGCACGGGCCAGGGTGGTCTTGCCCGCGCTCGGCAGCCCGGTCAGCCACATGGTGGCGCCCCGCTCGCGGGTGGCGGCGGCTCCGGCCGCCTGCGCGGTGGCCCCGGCGGCCGGGGTGTGCGCTGTGGTCACGGTGGTGCCCTCCTGAACGTGAGGTGACGTGCCGGAGCGGGAGTTCTCAGGCGGTGGCGAACTCGACCAGGGTCCGGCCGAGCACGTCCATGTCGATCCGGTGCCAGGAACCGGGCAGTTCCAGTGACCGGCCGTGGGGCAGGGCCGCCGCGGTCGCCCGCGCCGCCGCACGCAGCCAGTCGCTGGTGCCGGTGCTGTTGAGGACCAGCGTCGGTGTGGTGTATCCGGCGAGACGGTCGGCCGGAACGCTGCAGTCGCCGCAGATCGCCAGGTCGTAGGCGAGCGTGTGGGCGTTCGCCTCGTTCACCGCCCAGATCGGGCCGTTGCGCCACTGCGCGACCGTGTCCGGGGTCAGGCCCAGGAAGCTGCCCAGGAAGTACTCGACCGCCTCCTGGCGCCGGTCCTCCTCCATGAGCACCCGGAGGGTCTTGGCGACGTTCCACGGCGGCTTGGGGAAGCCGTCGACCCGGTAGAACGGCTCGTGCAGCGCCAGCCTGGTGATCGGGGCGCCGGCGAGCGCCGCCTCGATCGCCAGGTTCGCGCCCGAGGACCCGGCGAACACCACCGCCGACCCGCCGGCCTCCTGGATCACCGCCTCGAGGTCCTCGATCTCACGGGCGACGGCGTACTCGGGGGAGTCGCCGCTCTCACCGCGGCCCCGGCGGTCGTAGACGTACGTGGTGCAGTGCGGCGCCAGCTCGGGCACGAGCGCGTCGAAGATGGTGTGGTCGCGGAACGATCCGTTGAGGAGCACGATCGGCGGGCCGTCACCCGCCTTCTCGTAAGCGATCGTCGTGCCGTCCCGGGAAACGACCTTGCGCATCACGCACTCCTCACGCCGAAACGGAGGTGCTCTCACCTCCCGACCTGGCGGCATCTTCGAGCGCTCCGCTGGACAACGGGTCGAGGACCGGTCGCAAGGCCCCAGGGGCTGCGGTCGTGCTCGAACGGACACCCTGGGGCCGCTCCCGGCTCGTCCCTCGCGCGCGAGTGGCCCACGAGCCGGGCCACAGCCGGACTCGACCTGCGGGCCCTGTCATGGCTGTGACGAGGTGAGGCCCGTGGCGGCCGTCAGCGGCGCGTCAGTCCCCTGCCAGCACCGGCGGCGACAGTGGACCGGGCCCGTCCCGTCCTGCCGTCGAACACCGGGAGACCCACATGAGCAACCGGGGAGAACTCGGCGAGGTGCGCGCCGCCCTCGTGTCGCTGCCCGATGTGCGGGACGCTGCCGTCCATGTGACCCGGCAGGCCCCGGACAGCCCGCGGATCGTCGCGCACGTGGTGACGCGCACCCAGCTCGCCGACCTGCGCACCGCCCTTCGATCCCGGCTCCCCTCCCACCTGGTCCCGGCCCGCCTCCACCGGGTGCCGTACATCCCCCTGCTGCCCGACGGCAGTACCGACCGCCGCGCCCTGGCGGCGCTGACCTCGCCGGAGCCGGACGAGACCACCCCGGCGCCGGTACTGCCCGGACCCCTCGAGCGTGCGGCGGGCGAAGCCGGCGACGACGCGGCGCACGAGCAGCCGGCCACCGTGCCGGTCACCCCCCAGCAGCACGCCCTGCTCCTGGACGCGCTCGCCCACCGCGGCACCGGCCGCTACGTGGAGCAGCTGCACTGGCGCTGGCGCGGCCAGGTGGACACCGACCGGTTCACCGCGGCCTGGCAGTCCGTGTTCGACCGGGAGACGGTCCTGCGCGCCGCCTTCGACTGGGAGACCGGACCCCGCCTGGTGCTGCACGAGCACACCCGCGCCGAGGTCGTCCGCCACCCGGCCGGCTCCGTGGAATTCGAGGAGCTGAGGGAACGCGACCGGCTGCGCGGCTTCGACCTGCGCTGCCCGGGCCTGCTGCGGCTGAACCTCGTCGACGAACCGGACCCCGCCGACGGCGGGCCGCCGTCCGTGCGGGTCCTGCTGACCTTCCACCACGTCATGCTGGACGCCTGGAGCGTGTCGGTCCTGCTCCAGGAGTTCTACCGCGCCTACCTTGCCGGCGGCCGGCTGCCGGGCGGCGAACGGCGCCCCGACATCCGGGACTACGCGCGCTGGCTCGCCGGCCAGGACACCGCGCCCGCCCGTGACTACTGGTCCTCTGCCCTCCCGGCCACCACCGCCCTGGTGCTGCCGGCGATCCCCGGGCCGGCCACCGGCCTGAGCGGCTCCGGCCGGGCCGAGGCCCGCCTCGGCGCCGGACAGGCCGGCCGGCTGCGCGCCTGGGCGGCGTCCTGCGCGGCCACCGAGGCCGGCGCGCTGCAGGCGGTGTGGGCGCTGCTGCTGTACCGGGCGGCCGGCACCCCGGGACCCGCCCTGGTGGGCTTCGGCGTCACC
>NZ_MUBM01000051.1 GCF_002154505.1 Streptomyces carpinensis
CTCTCTTCTGCATGAGAGGCACGTCATGCAGTCGTTTCGAGCACAATGACGGATCTGCTCGCTCGAATCAACTGCCCCGACGACAGAATCGAGCGAATCTTGGGCAACGAGCTCTTGTGGGCGTGTCGAAGCCGATGTCACGTCCCGGATCGGGACAGCTGCACGGCGACGTGCTCCAGCAGCATCTCCAGCGCGGCCGGGTAGGCACTGTGCGGCATGCGCCGGGCGAGGAGATGTGCGGTGGCGGCGATGTTGGGATGCGACTCGGCGGGCAGGCGCGCATATGTGGACTGCCACATCCCCTCGTCCCGCGTGCGAGCCTCGTCCGCCAGTGCGAGGGATCCGGCGTCGAGCGCGGCGAAGGCGAGACTCTGGTCGATGAACGCGTGGTACACGCCGACCGCCACCGGGTCGGGCAGCCCGGCGCCGCGCAGGATGCCGAGGATCGTCTCGTCCACCGCGATCTCGCGCGGTCTGCCGGTGACCCGGCTGGCCGTGAGGACGGCGGCCTGTGGGTGGGCGAGGTAGGAGGCGTGGATGGCCCGGCCCAGGGCACGCAGGTCCGCGCGCCAGTCACCGGTGGCCGTCCAGCTGTCCAGGGCACGTCCCATCAGCTCGTCCCCGATGGCCCGGGCCAGATCGTCCATCCCGGCGAAGTAGCGGTAAAGAGTGCTCGGATCGGCGCCGAGCGCCGCCCCCAGACGACGCGCCGTCAGTCCGGTGCTGCCGTGCGCGCGCAGCACGCGCAGGGCGGTGCGCACGATGATCTCCTCGGACAGCACGGTGCCGCTGCGTGTGCGCCGCCGCCGCTGACGCGCGGCCTCCGGCACGACCTGCTTGGCCATCTCGGTCGCTTCCTCCTCCGCCGGCTCCCAGCCGCCTCGTGCTTATGCCAACACAGTTGACCTTACATTCGCGCGTCGCGTTGTATCGACCCTGTTCGGAGGTGCTCGCCTCCTCGGACGAAAGGTGTGTGAGATGCGCGTACTTCTCGTTGGTGCGGGCGGCGTGGGGACGGCCGTCACCCGGATCGCAGCTCGCCGCGAGTTCCTGACCCACATGGTCGTCGCCGACTACGACCTCGCCCGTGCCGAAGCCGCGGTCGCGGCGCTCGGGGAGCGCGGCGACCGGTTCGGGGCACGGCGGCTGGATGCCTCCGACCAGGACGAGGTCCGCCGGATCCTCGTCGAGGAACGATGCGACCTGCTCCTCAACGCCACCGACCCCAGGTTCGTGATGCCGCTCTTCACCGCGGCCCTGGAGGCCGGAGCGCACTACCTGGACATGGCGATGTCGCTGTCCGCTCCGCACGCTTCGCGTCCCTTCGAGGAGTGCGGTGTCAAGCTCGGCGACGAACAGTTCGCCCTGGCCGGGCGCTGGGACGAGGCCGGGCGGCTGGCGCTGGTCGGCATGGGGGTCGAGCCCGGTCTGTCCGACGTCTTCGCCCGGTACGCGGCCGACGAACTCTTCGACGACATCGAGGAGATCGGTGTCCGCGACGGCGCGAATCTGACGGTCGAAGGCTACGACTTCGCGCCGTCCTTCAGCATCTGGACGACCATCGAGGAGTGTCTCAACCCTCCGGTGGTCTATGAAAAGGACCGCGGCTGGTTCACCACCGCACCGTTCAGCGAGCCGGAGGTGTTCGACTTCCCCGAGGGCATCGGTGAGGTGGAGTGCGTCAACGTCGAACACGAAGAGGTTCTGCTGATCCCTCGCTGGGTGGACGCGCGCCGCGTCACGTTCAAGTACGGCCTCGGTGACGACTTCATCGCCAAGCTGAAGACCCTCCACGAGCTGGGACTGGACGCGACGGCCGGGGTGACGGTGCCAGGGGACGACGGGCCTGTGCGGGTCTCCCCGCGAGACGTCGTCGCCGCGTGCCTGCCCGACCCGGCGGGCCTGGGGGAGCGGATGACGGGCAAGACCTGCGCCGGCACGTGGGTCAAGGGCACCAAGGACGGTGCGTCGCGCGAGGTGTACCTGTACCACGTGGTCGACAACGAGTGGTCGATGCGCGAGTACGGCTCGCAGGCCGTGGTCTGGCAGACGGCTGTCAACCCGGTGGTCGCCATGGAACTGCTGTCCACCGGCGCCTGGTCCGGCAAGGGAGTCCTCGGCCCGGAAGCCCTGCCCCCGCGTCCCTTCCTGGAGCTGCTCACCGAGTACGGCTCTCCTTGGGGCCTGCGCGAAGAGGACTGATCACACGCGCTTCCCCCCGCATGTGGTGCGCGGTACAGGCGTCAGCCGAGCCGGCAGGCTCGANNCCGCATCCTCGAGCCTGCCGGAGCGGGGCCGGAAGCGATCCAGGACTGCGGGGGCATTGCTCAAGGCGGCGAAGTGGTCGAAGTGGTCGGCCCGGCGGTCGAAGGCCTTCCTGCGGTGCGGCCTGTGACACCAGGAGCACGCGACCGGCGAGTGACACCCGGGACGTCTTCTTACGAAGATTTTATAGCCTGCCTATATAGGTGGCGTGATACTTGAGAGCGTGGATCACCCGGACCGCGGGCAGGACCCGCTGGAGACCGCGCACGCGCTGGCCGAGACGGCCTCCGCCGTGATCAGGGCCGTGACGGACCGGCGGGACATGAGCTTCACCACGGCCTCCACCCTGGCCCGGCTGGAGCGGGAGGGCCCCGCCCGGCTGACCGCGCTGGCTGCGGCCGAAGGGGTGGCCCAGCCGTCGATGACCCAGCTCGTGCAGCGTCTGGAGCGCAGGGGGCTGGCGAGTCGCGTCGACGACCCCGGCGACGGGCGGGTGACCCTCGTCGCCGTCACCGACGCCGGACGGGACCTGCTCGCCGAGCGGCGACGGACCCGGGACGCCCGGCTGGCCGGCCTGCTGGCGGAGCTCACCGCCGAGGAGCAGCAGGCGCTGGGAGCGGCCGTACGGACCGCACTCCCTCTGGTGCTGCGGATGCTCGAGGGCGACGCGGCGCCCGACCACCTGTCCGGGCGGCACAACAGCGGGAGCGTGCGATGACCACCGAGGAGACCGGGACGGGCCGCATACCCGGCACCACCGGCCCGGGCCCTGGACCAGGCCCAGGCCCCGCATCCGGCTCGGGGCAGCACGCCCGCACATCGTGGATGGGCGCGGACCACCCCCGCTACAAGTGGGTGGCGCTGACCAACACCACCGTGGGCATGCTGCTCGCCACCATCAACAGCTCCATCGTGCTGATCTCGCTGCCCGGCATCTTCACCGGCATCCGCCTCGATCCGCTCCAGCCGGCCAACGTGAGCTACCTGCTGTGGATGCTGATGGGCTACATGCTCGTCACCGCGGTCCTGGTGGTCGCCCTCGGCAGGCTCGGCGACATGATGGGCCGCGTCCGGATCTACAACGCCGGCTTCCTCATCTTCACGCTCACCTCGGTGATCCTGTCCCTCGACCCCTTCCACGGCGGCAGCGGCGCGCTCTGGCTGATCGGCTGGCGCATCGTGCAGGCCGTGGGCGGATCGATGCTGATGGCCAACTCCGCGGCCATCCTCACCGACGCCTTCCCCGCCCGGCAGCGGGGTATGGCCCTGGGCGTCAACATGGTGGCGGGCATCGCCGGATCGTTCCTCGGCCTGGTACTGGGCGGAGCACTCGTCACCTGGAACTGGCGCTCCGTCTTCTGGGTCAACGTGCCCATCGGCCTGATCGGCACCGTGTGGGCGTACAAGTCGCTGCGCGAGACGGGAGTCCGCCGGCCCGGCCGCATGGACTGGTGGGGCAACATCACTTTCGCCGTCGGGCTGACCGCGCTGCTCGCGGGCATCACCTACGGCATCCAGCCGTACGGCGGCCACACCATGGGCTGGACCAACCCCTGGGTGCTGGCCGGACTGGTCGGCGGGATCGTGATGCTCTGCGTCTTCTGCGTAGTCGAGACGAAGGTCGCCGAACCGATGTTCCCGCTGCGCCTGTTCCGCGACGCGGCCTTCGCGGGCGGCAACGCGGCCACCCTGCTCGGCGCGATCGCGCGCGGCGGACTTCAGTTCATGCTCATCATCTGGCTGCAGGGCATCTGGCTGCCGCTGCACGGCTACGACTACGCCGACACCCCGCTGTGGGCCGGTATCTACATGCTGCCGCTGACCATCGGCTTCCTGCTCGCCGGCCCCGTCTCCGGCGCGCTGTCCGACCGGTTCGGTGCGCGGCTGTTCGCCGCCTCGGGATTCGTCGTCATGGCGGCGTCCTTCGCCGGGCTGCTCGTCCTGTCCGGCGACTTCGACTACTGGGTGTTCGCCGGGCTGATCTTCCTCAACGGCCTCGGCGGCGGCCTGTTCGCCGCCCCCAACACGTCGATCATCATGTCGAGCGTCCCGGCCGACGCGCGCGGCGCCGCGTCGGGCATGCGCGCCACCTTCCAGAACGCCGGCATGGTGCTGTCCATGGGAGTGTTCTTCTCCCTCATGGTGGCGGGACTCTCCCGAAGCCTGCCGGACACGCTCAGCTCGGGCCTCACCGCCCAGGGCGTCCCGGCGGGAGCCGCCCACACGGTCGCCGGGCTGCCACCGGTCGGCGTGCTCTTCGCCGCCTTCCTCGGCTACAACCCGATCCAGCACCTGCTGGGCCCGACCATCCTCGGTCACCTCTCGCCGTCCGCCGCCGCCCACCTCACCGGGCGTGAGTACTTCCCGCATCTGATCTCGCAGCCCTTCCACGACGGTCTGGTCGTGGTCTTCTCCCTGGCCATCGCCATGTCCCTGGCGGCGGCGGGCGCCTCACTGATCCGCAGCCGCCACGGCGCGGCGCCCGTGACCGCGGCCGCCGCGCAGGCCCCGGCGCCGGCACCGGTGACCGTAGCGGCCGGGCAGGCCCCGGCGCCGGCACCCGGGTCAGCCGCGGCCACGGGGGCCCCGGCGCCGTCATCCGCCACGCCGGCCGCCGACTCGGCCGTCGCGGCACCCCCGGGGAAGGCCGGTCCGAGGTCCTCCCCGGCCACCGCGGCCGCCGGGGCGCTGCGCGGCCGGGTGTGCGGCAGCACCGGCGAACCGCTCGTCCACGCCACCCTCACCCTCGTCGACCACCGCGGTCACCAGAGGGAGCTCGCCCGGTCGGCCCAGGACGGCACCTACGCCCTGACGGAACCGGAACCCGGTGCGTACACGCTGGTCGTGTCGGCCGACGGGCACCGGCCGCGTGCCGTGCGGGTCGTCGTCGGAGGCGAGCCGGTCTTCTCCGAGGTCACGCTGGCAGGTGCCGGCGGGGTGCACGGAACCGTGCGCCATGAGCACACCGGCCACCCCGTCCCCGACACCCGTGTCACCCTCATGAACGCGCGCGGCGACGTGGTGGCGTCGGCCACGACCGCCGAGGACGGCACTTACACCCTGGGGGACCTGACCCCGGGTGCCTACACCGTCGTCGCCACCGGGTATCCGCCCGTGGCCGCCGCCGTGGCACTGGGTTCGGGAGGAGCCCACCGAGTCGATCTCCAGATCGGTCACACCACCGGCTGACGGACTCCGACCGTGACTGTGGTTGTTGTCTCAATTCGGGCCAAAAGCGGCTTTGAGTGACGGGGGCCACGTCATAGGGCGCACGTTTTGTCTACGTTCACTCCTCAGTGCCCCAGTGTCGACTCCTCGGTAAGGCCCGTACATCCATGTCGTACCTGTGTTCCCCGGCGACCGCGAAGACCGCTTCCAGGCGCCGTGGCAGGCGCGCCGCCGCGTGCGCCGCCGTGCTCCTGTCCTCCGTGACCACGCTCTTCTCCCTCGGCGCGCTGCACGCACCGCCGGCGGCCGCCGCCACCGGCGCGCCCGCGGGCCAGGCCCCCGCGGCGGCGCAGCCGCGGAGCACGGCGCACGTGACGTCCGCGGTCCTCGACCTCGACGGTGCGAGCCGTGAGCCCGCGGTGTACGGCGAGGACGTCCCCTACGACACCGCCAGCATCATCAAGGTCGACATTCTCGCGGCGCTGCTGCTCCAGGCACAGGACGCGGGGCGGCACCTGACCGCCCAGGAACGCGCCCACGCGGAGCCGATGATCCGGCACAGCGACAACACGGCCGCGAACGCCCTGTGGCGGCAGATCGGCCAGGCGCCGGGCCTGGAGACGGCGAACAAGCGCCTGGGGCTGACGGCGACGAAGGGCGGCCCCGGCCCCAAGTGGGGGCTCACGCAGACCACGGCACGTGACCAGATCCAGCTCCTGCGGGCGGTGTTCGACGGCGGAACGGCGAACGCGGCCGCCGGCGCGCTGAACGAGGAGTCCCGGACCTACATCCACACGCTGATGAGCCGGGTCGCCGACGACCAGGCGTGGGGCGTCTCGGCCGCCGCCGGCTCGGAGTGGGCGCTCAAGAACGGCTGGTTGCAGCGCAACACGACCGGGCTCTGGGACGTCAACAGCGTCGGCCGCATCACGGCGGGTGGACACCACTACCTCGTCGCGGTCCTCTCGAACGGCAACGCGTCGATGAGCGACGGCGTCGCCCTGGTCGAGAAGACGGCGCGGCAGGCCCTGTCCTCGGCCTCCGGCCACAACCAGCATTGACCGGCCGTAGTATCGGGTCGTCACCGAGGGGGGTGAGCGATCGTGGGGAAGCAGCGCTCCGGCACGCCGACGCTCGAGGAAGTGGCCGCGCTCGCCGGTGTGGGGAGGGGTACCGCCTCACGGGTCATCAACCACGCCGACGGGGTGAAGGACTCCACCCGCCGCGCCGTGGAACGGGCCATCACCGAACTCGGCTACGTCCCCAACCAGGCGGCCCGCTCCCTGGCGGCACGCCGCGCTGACGCGGTGGCCCTGGCGATGACGGAGACGGACTGGCGGCAGTTCGGCGAGCCGTTCTTCTCCGAGATCGTCTGCGCGGTGAGCGACGCCCTGGCCGGCACCGACATCCAGCTGCTGCTCACCCGGGTGCGCACGGACGCCGAGCGGCGCCGCTTCGTCGAGTACGCGCGCGGCGGCCGCATCGACGGCGTGCTGCTCATGTCCGTGCGCGGCGGTGAGCCGCTGCCCGACATGCTCGCCGAACTTCGCCTGCCCACCGTTCTGTTGGGCCGCCGTTCCGGCGACGAGTGCGTCTCCTACGTCGACTCCGACAACGTTGGCGGCGCCCGCGACGCCGTGGCCCATCTGCTGCGGGACGGCCGGACCGGCGTGGCCACCATCACCGGTCCACTGGACATGTACGTCGCCCAGTGCCGGTTGCGCGGGTACGAGGAGGCGATGCGCCGGGCCGGCCGCAAGAGCGGGCCCTCGTGGGTCGTCGAGGGCGCTTCAGCGAGGAGAGCGGGCGCCGGGCGATGACCGAACTCCTCGCGCGCCATCCCGGGCTCGACGCGGTGTTCGCGGCATCCGACACGATGGCTGCCGGGGCCCTCAACGTGCTGCGCGCGGCAGGCCGCCGGGTGCCGGAGGACGTCGCCGTGATCGGGTTCGACGACTTCCTGCTGGCGCAGCACACCGATCCGCAGCTCACCACCGTGCGCCAGCCGGTCGAGGAGATCGGGCGAGCCATGGTCCAGTTGCTCCTCGAAGCGCTGGAGGACTCCGGCCGTGCCTGGCGTCACGTCATCCTGCCGACACAGCTGATCCGCAGGGACTCGGCCTGAGGCGTCCGCGCAGGGATTTGCAGGGGCGACAGATTCGTTTTCCGGGAGCGCTCCAACGCCGTACGGCGCCTGAGGTCACCGTCTTCCCGCACTCGCGCAGGCCATCGTCACAGCGCCCACCAGGGTCTTCGACGGACGTTCGACTCTGCTGCGTGCCCTTCTTGTCAGGGACATAACCAGACCCTACGCTCCTGGAAGCCGCTGATTGGGAGCGCTCCCATACCCGTGTGGCCGGGGGCGCTCCTCTTCTCCGGTCCCCGCGTACCCCCACCGAAAGGACACCCATCCCCATGGGTCCATTAACACTCCACGGCCGCAGCGTGCGCGGGCTGTTCGCCGCTGTGCTCACCGCCCTCGCCGCGGTGGCCGCCCTGGTGACCGCGACCCCCGCGGCCCACGCCGACACCCAGATCTGCGACGCGTTCGGGTCCACGACCATCCAGGGCCGCTACGTCGTCCAGAACAACCGCTGGGGCACCAGCGCCACGCAGTGCATCACCGCCACGGACACGGGCTTTCGCCTCACCCAGGCGGACGGGTCCGTGCCCACCAACGGCGCGCCGAAGTCCTACCCGTCGGTCTACAACGGCTGCCATTACACCAACTGCTCGCCCGGAACCTACCTCCCGGCCCGGCTGAGCACCATCTCCGGCGCCCTCACCAGCATCTCGTACGGCTATGTCTCCGACGCCGTCTACGACGCGGCGTACGACATCTGGCTCGACCCCACACCCCGCACCGACGGCGTCAACCGCACCGAGATCATGGTGTGGTTCAACAAGGTCGGCTCCATCCAGCCGGTGGGGTCCGCGGTCGGCACGTCCACCGTCGCCGGCCGCAGCTGGCAGGTCTGGTCCGGCAACAACGGCTCCAACGACGTGCTGTCCTTCGTCGCGCCCTCGGCCATCGGCAGCTGGTCGTTCGACGTGATGGACTTCGTGCGCCAGGCGATCAGCCGTGGACTGGCCGATTCCTCCTGGTACCTGACGAGCGTTCAGGCCGGCTTCGAGCCCTGGGCGAACGGCGCCGGACTCGCGGTGAACTCGTTCTCCTCCTCGGTCACCACGGGCGGCGGCTTGGGCGACCCCGGCGACCCGGGCACCCCGGCGTCCTGCAAGGTGGCGTACAAGACCAACGTCTGGCAGGGCGGCTACACCGCCGACGTGATCGTGACGAACACCGGGACGGCCCCCGTCGACGACTGGCACCTCACCTTCACGCTGCCCTCCGGCCAGAAGGTCACCAACAGCTGGAACGCCACGGTGTCCCCGTCCTCGGGGACGGTCACCGCGACGAACCTGGGACACAACGCCCGGATCGCGGCCGGCGGCAGTCAGTCGTTCGGCTTCCAGGGCAGCTACACCGGGACCTTCGCCCGGCCCGACCGGTTCACCCTGAACGGGGCCGCCTGCACCACCGCCTGAACGAAACCGCGCGCACCGGCGGCGCCCACCCGGCGCCGCCCTCGGCACCACCGGGACCCGCCCTCTTCTTCCCCCGCGCCGGCAGCACGGGCGCCGGATGGCGGTCGCCCGCCCGCATCAGCAGGCCGGCGGGGTCGAGCCGAGCGCCACGTCGTCGTACCAGAGCGTGTCGGCACCGGTGCCGTAGCTCT
>NZ_MUBM01000510.1 GCF_002154505.1 Streptomyces carpinensis
CCTGGCGTCCTCTCAGGCCGCGCCTGGCAGGAGACCACCGGACGGGTAGTCCCCGCGGCCTTCTCCCGAGGCTTCCTGAGCCCTCCTGAGCCCTCCTCAGGCACCGGCCGTGCCTCCCCGGTGAATTCCCGATGTCCGCCAGGCGGTGGCAAGCCGACCGTGCGCGTAAGCATGCGACGCAACCACGTGAATCGGGTCAACCACCGCGCCGACAGTGGACAGTTGTGTGATTTGATGCGCGGGCCGTGCCCGTCCGCCGCGGCCTCCCACGCGATCGAGGAGGCCGCCGTGGCCCGACGGGACGGCATGGGGGACTTCCACGGGGACTCGAACAGGGGGTCTCCTCGGCGATTTCAACAAGGGGGGATCCTGTCGTGGGCGCCACCGGACACGCACACAGACGCAGACACACCCGGCGGCGCGGCCTGGCGATCGCCGTCACGGCCGCGGTGACCGCGATCCCGATCGGGGTGGGCGTCTCACCGGCGCAGGCGAGTGAGACGACCGGCTCGGTGGACGCCCTGCGGACCGGCTGGGACCGAAGCGAACCCGGCCTCGGCCCGTCCGACGTGCGCTCCTCCTCCTTCGGGCAGCTCTGGAAGGCTCCCGCGCAGCTGGAGGGGCAGATATACGCCCAGCCGATCGTCGTCGGCGCCACCGTGGTGGCGGTCACCGAGAACAACATGGCCTACGGCCTCGACCGCGCCACAGGAGCCGTGCTGTGGAAGCGCAGCTTCGGGCCCGCATGGCCCGCCTCCACCCTCAACTGCGGCGACCTCACGCCGACCGTCGGCAGCACCGCGACGCCGGTGTACGACCCCGCCCGCGGCGCGGTCTATCTGACCACCAAGGTCAACGACGGCCCCACGCCCCTGAGCCCGCACTGGTACATGCACGCGCTCGACCCGGTCACCGGGGCGGAGAGGTCCGGCTTCCCCGTGCCGATCCAGGGCACCCCGTCCAACGACCCCACCCAGTCCTTCCTGCCCGCCTACGAGATGCAGCGTCCGGGCCTGCTGCTGCTCGACGGGGTGGTGTACGCGGCGTTCGGCGGACACTGCGACGCCCAGCCCTACCGCGGCTACGTGGCCGGCGTCAGCACCACCAGCCCCTCGGTGACCTCGCTGTGGGCGACGGAGGCCGGCGCCGGCAACAGCGGGGCCGGCATCTGGCAGTCCGGCGGGGGACTCGTCTCGGACGGCCCCGGCCGGATCTTCATGACCACCGGCAACGGCGTCAGCCCCGCGCCCGGCCCCGGCAGCGCGCCGCCCGGCACCCTCGCGGAGTCCGTGGTCCGGCTGCAGGTGCAGGCCGATGAGAGCCTGAAGGCCGCCGACTTCTTCAGCCCGTCCAACGCACCCGCCCTGGACCAGCAGGACACCGACCTGGGCTCCGGCGGGCCGGTCGGCCTGCCGGACAGCTTCGGTACCGCCTCCCACCCGCATCTGATGGTGGAGCAGGGCAAGGACGGCCGGGTCTTCCTGCTGGACCGCGACCATCTCGGCGGCAGGTCGCAGGGCACCGGCGGGACCGACGACGTGGTGGGAATCACCGGGCCGCTCAAGGGCCAGTGGGGCCACCCCGCGGTGTGGGGCGGTGACGGCGGTTATGTCTACCTCGTCGGCAACGGCGGCTCACTGGTGGCACTGCACCGCGGCGTGACGGGCTCGGGCGACCCCGCGCTGACCGTCGCCGGGTCCAGCCAGGACTCCTTCCCCTACACCAGCGGATCGCCCGTGGTGACCTCCGACGGCACACGCTCGGGCAGCGCCCTGGTGTGGGTGGTCTGGTCGGGCGGACCGACCGGCGTCAACGCCCAGCTGCGCGCCTACAGCGCGGTGCCCGACGCAGGCGGCGTCCTGCCGCTGGTGTGGTCCGCGCCGATCGGCACGGCGGCGAAGTTCGCCACCCCGGCCACCGACGGCGGGCAGGTCTTCGTCGGCACCCGGGAGGGCAAGGTCTACGCCTTCGGCAACCCGGTGGGCAGCCCGCTCAAGGGCGGCCCGGCCGAGTTCGGGCTCGTGCCGGTGGGCGGCTCGGCGCGCACCGACGTCGTCCTGACGGAGAACCAGAACCCGTCCAAGCCCCTCGCCGTCAAGGGCGTGAGCGTCGACGGCCCGTTCACCGCGGACACCTCGTCGCTGCCGCCGACCGTCCCGGCCGGCGGGCAGCTGTCGATACCCGTCTCCTTCAAGCCCACCGCGGTCCTGGGCGCGAGCGGAACCCTCACCGTGGCCACCGACGCGGGCACCTTCGCCCTGAGCCTGCACGGCGTCGGAACCAAGCCCGGTCTGGCCGCGTTCCCGGGCACGGTGTCCTTCGACAACCAGCCCACGGGGACCACGGCCACCGCCAACGTCCAGCTGACGAACACGGGCACCGAGCCCGAGGTCATCACCTCCGTCACCGCGCCCGAGGGACCGTTCACGGCCGCCAACCTGCCCAGCGCCGACCCGGCGAAGCCGACCGTGATCCCGGCCCAGAGCTCGATCGTCCTTCAGGCCCGGTACGCGCCCACGGCCACCGGCCGCACCTCCTCGTCGATCGCACTGACCAGCACCAGCGGTCCGCTCACCATCCCCCTCGCGGGCAACGCGATCAGCGGCCAGGGCCACCTGGTGCTCAACCCGACGACCCTCTCGTTCGGCGCGGTGGTCCGCGGCACGTCGAGCACACGGACCTTCACCATCACCAACACCGGGAACATCCCGGTCACCGTCACCAAGGCGAAGGCGCCGGCAGGCGTGTTCAGCAGCGCCGACCCGCTCCCCGAGGGCCTGGTCATCGGTCCCGAGCAGAGCGTCCGGCAGACGGTCACCTTCGCCCCGACCGTCAGCGGCAGCCAGTCGGCCACCTACGAGGTCACCGGCGACGCCGGGCAGGGGGCACAGCTGGAGAAGCTCACCGGCATCGGGGTGCCCCCCGCGTCGCAGCTGGGCACCCTGCTGGCACGGGACTCCTCCGGCACCCTGTGGCAGTACCACGGCACCGGTGTGACCTCCGCGCCCCTGGCCGCCCGCACCGCCATCGGCCCCGGCTGGAACACCTACAACATCATCACCAGCGTCAGCAGCGAGAAGGCCGACGGCACCGGAAACGCCGTCGGCCGTGACAGCAAGGGCACGCTGTGGTTCTACCAGGGCACCGGCGACCCGAAGGCGCCCTTCGGGCCCCGCAAGCAGGTCGGCCCCGGCTGGAACATCTTCAACTCCATCGTCGGCACCGGTGATCTGACCGGCGACGGCAAGGCCGACCTCGTCGCGCGTGACGGCAAGGGCGGGCTGTGGCTCTACCGCGGCACCGGCAACGCCACCGCGCCGTTCCTGGCCCGCACCTCCATCGGCCCCGGCTGGAACACCTACAACTCCATCGTCGGCACCGGTGATCTGACCGGCGACGGCAAGGCCGACCTCGTCGCGCGTGACGGCAAGGGCGGCCTGTGGCTCTACCGCGGCACCGGCAACGCCACCGCGCCGTTCCTGGCCCGCACCTCCATCGGCCCCGGCTGGAACACCTTCAGCGCCCTTGCGCGAACCGGCGACATCACCGGGGACGGCAAGGCCGATCTTCTCGCCCGTGACGGCAACGGCGGGCTGTGGCTCTACCAGGGCACGGGCAACGCCACCGCGCCGTTCCTGGCCCGCACCTCCGTAGGCCCCGGCTGGAACATCTACAACTCCCTCATCTGAGCCAGGGCCGGGCCGGCGGCACCGCGTGAGGGGCCGCCCGCCGCCGAAACGCACGCCCGTGGAGAGCAGCGCCTGCCCTTCACGGGCGTGCGTCTATCCGCGCTCCGGACGTGGCCGGGCGGTGTCGTCCGAAGTCGTCGCGGGCTTGGTGTGGAGGACCTCGCGGGCCTGTTCGGCGGCGCGGGTGATGCTTTCGCTGACGAAGTCGAGGAAGCGGGCGATGTTCTCCAGGCGGGTGGCGGCCGGGGTGCCGGGGTGGAGGATGCCGACGCCCTGTCGTGCGGTCTCGGCGACCTGGGCGGTGCCGCGGGCGCTGGCCATCATCGACTGGTACCAGACGTCGTCGTCGACGAAGTAGCGCTCGCGGCGGCGTTCGTCGCGCTCGCGGCGGACGAGGCCCTGCTCTTCGAGGAACGCGATCGCCTTGGAGACGGAGGCCGGGCTGACCTGGAGGCGCTGGACGAGTTCGGACGCGGTGAGGCTGGCCGCGTCGCTGATGCAGAGGCAGGCCAGCACCCGGGCCATCATCTTGGGCGTACCCGACTGCATGAAGACGGTGGTGAGCGTCTCCTCGTACTCGGCCACGGCCTCGGCGTCGCGGCCGTGCGGCTGAGGGACCGACTCCGGGCCTCGCGAGGAGGCGGGCCTGCGCCGGTGGGCGCGGCGTTCGGTGGCGCGGTGGGCCAGGTCGGCGCGGTAGGCGGTCGGGCCGCCGTTGCGCATCACCTCACGCGTGATCGTCGACGTCGGACGGTCGAGGCGTCGGGCGATCTCGGCGTAGGGGAGGCTGTCGGCCAGCCCCAGCGCGATCTGCTGGCGTTCCAGCTGGGTGAGCCTGCCTCCCGGCATCGCGATCTCCTCGGTGGTCCTTCGTGGTGGTCCCTGTCCCCACTATAGCGTTCACCTCTCACCCATTGCAATGATCAGAGCAGTCGCCGTTGCGTTACGTCCAATGCTGTTGCAACAGTTTTATGCAATCTACCTGCATGGACTCATTATCTATGCAACGAGCATGTTGCCGATTCCCGGAACGCAACGTAGCGTTTCTGAAGTCAGAAACAACGAGCGAGTACGGGAGAGCACGATGCAGAAGTTCGACACCACCACCCCGATCTCCGCCGTCCTGGACCTCCCCGCCGGACGCATCCAGTTCATCGCCGCCGACCGCACCGACACCACCGTCGAGGTCCGGCCCGCCAACCCCTCCAAGAGCCGCGACGTCCAGACCGCCGAGCGCACAGAAGTCGCCTACGCCGACGGCGTCCTGCGGATCCGCACCCCCCAGCCCAAAAACCAGCTCTTCGGCCCCTCCGGATCCGTGGAGGTCACCGTCCAGCTGCCCGCCGACTCCCGCATCGAGGCCAAGGCCGCCGGCTGCGAGCTCCGCGGCGTCGGCCGCCTCGGCGACGTCGCCTTCGAAGGCGCGTACCGCCAGATCAAGATCGACGAGGCCGCGAGCATCCGCCTCACCGCGCTCGACGGCGACGTCGAGGTCGGCCGGCTGGGCGGCCCCGCCCAGATCAGCACCGCACGGGGCGACATCCGGATCACCGAGGCCGCGCGCGGCACGGTCGTGCTGCGCACCCAGTCCGGCGACATCACCATCGGCGCCGCCGCCGGCGTCTCGGCCGCCCTGGACGCCGGCACCGGCTACGGCCGCATCAGCAACACCCTCAAGAACGACGGCACCACCGAACTCGACATCCGCGCCACGACCTCCCACGGCGACATCACCGCCCGCAGCCTCTGAAGGCCAGGGCCACGGCCAGGACGGTCCGTCCGGGCCCACCGCGACCGGGATCCTGCCGGGTCGTCACCGACGACCCGGCCGCCCGTCCCCAGGGGCCTGCGATCCACGTGCAGGACCCGGAGAAGCCGCACACGACGCCCAACACGACCAGGGGGAACACATGACGAAGAACAGCACGTCCATGGCCACTTCGAAGTGGACCGGCATGGTCCAGGTCGACGACACGGCCCTGGCCGTCACCGACACCGGCGGTCCCGGTATCCCGGTGGTATACCTCAACGGCCAGTTCGCCACCCAGGGGTACTGGCGGCGGGTCGTCGCCGAACTGGGCACAGGGTGGCGGCACATCACCTACGACGAGCGGGCGCGCGGCAGGAAATCGAGGCGCTCGGCGGACTACTCCTTCCAGGCCGCGGTCCGGGATGTCGACGCCGTTCTCGGGGCCAGGGGAGTGGACCGGGCGCTGCTGGTGGGCTGGTCCTACGGGGCGGTCGTCGCGGCGCACTGGGCCGGCCGGAATCCGGAGCGTGCCCTGGGCGCGGTCCTGGTCGACGGCGCGTTCCCGTACGACTGGCTCGACGAGGCCATGGAGCAGCGGATCCGGAAGCTGTTTCGGCGGTTGGGCTGGTTCATGCCGCTGCTGCGCCCGACGGGCCTGGCTCCGCGGATGACCGCCGAACAGCAGGCGGACAGCAACATCGAGCTCGGCAGGCTCTCCCGCGAGAGCGAGCTGGGTCCGGTGCTGGACGGCATCACCGTCCCGGTGCGGTACGTGGTTGCGTCGGGGACGTCCTTCGGAAGCCGTGGTGACGAGCAGGAACGCATACGCGCCGGCCTGGATGCGGTGACCGCCCGCAACGCGAACATCCACGTCAGCGCGAAGGTCGCCGGCAACCACGGTGCGATCCTGAGAAAGGAGTTCCGGGCCGTCGCCGGGGCCGTCCGCGAGGTCGCCGCCCTCGGCCCCAGGTGACCACGTGCGGTGAGCCGCCCCACACGTAGCTACGCAGGCACCGCGGAGCCGCGCTTGTCCTCGACGTGGACGACACGCAGTTCGGTGCCGTCCCGATGACACTTGGAGCGTCCGCACAGCCCCACGGCGATGTCCGACTGACCTGCGAGACCAGGTCGCACTCAAGCAGTTCACGATCCCGTCAGGCGCCTGGGCAGGCCCGACGACGTCGCGCACGCCGCGCTCTACCTCGCCGCCGACAGCGCCTCCTGGGTCAGCGGCATCGTCCTCGACGTCGCCGGCGGTTCGGTCCTCGTATAGGCCGCACCCTGCTGCGGCGGAGCACGGCGTCCACGCCGGGCCGGCCGGCACCCTCCCGGGTTCTGCGCCCCACCGGGTGCCGGTGGGGCACCGGGCGCTCCCGCCTCGGGTGCGGCCCGGAGCATCCCGGCAGCCGGGGCCGCACATGTCCTTCGAGCCGCAGCCGCGCCTGAACCTGATGCCGGCCGGCCCCGCCCACCGTGCGGCAGGCGGGTTCACCCGACAGCGTGTCCGAGTCCCGCGGCCCGGCGGCACGGGGCCGGCCGGGACGCGGTGGGCCCGCCCCCGGGGCGGGTGGCCGATGCCGCTTTCGCCACCCGTTCGGGCGTGACCGACCCCCGGTGGGCGGAGTGCCGTCGTCGCTCGAGTCAAGCACCAACGGGGCGTGTCTTAGCAGGAGTCGCCTGACGGGTGAGCCGGTGAGGCGGGAGGAAGGCCGCCGGGCAGCGTGCCGCGCCTGCCCGGGCGGCTCTACGATGGTGTGACAGGCGCGTGAGCCGTCGGGCAACGGCCGGCTGGGGGCATCCCGAGCGGGATGCCCCCGGGCCGAGGCCCACGACGAGAACCCCGGCCCGATTACGGCGGGCCGGGATTCTCTGTCATGTGTCTGGTTGTAGGGCCCCGGCCCTATTACGGCGGGCCGGGGTTCTGCATCGTCGGCGTCGTACGGCCGGCTTTAGTAGCCGCCCTCGTCGCCCCGGTCGCCCTCGCCGCCCTGGTGACGGTCCACGACACGGAAGCTGCCGACCACGCCGTTCTTCACCTTCACGCCGCCGTGGACGCGCTTGGTGAAGACGCCGTCGCTGGAGCTCCACGGGCCGACGGTGGCGATGGGGGCGCCGTTGTCGCAGGTGACCCCGCGGAAGAACTCGATGGTCTTGCGGCTGTCGTTGCGGATGTTGAAGCTGTTGGAGCCCAGGCCGCTCACGACGGTGATGCAGCCGTTGGGGTGGGCGGAGTAGGACCGCTCGTTGATGTGGATCCAGCCCTCCTCGTGGTGCTTGCGGCCGTGCTCGCCGCCCTCGCCGCCCTCGCCGCGCTCGTTGTTGTTGCCCTCGTTGCCCTTGCTGTTGTTGTTCCCTTCGCCGCCCATGGGCGCCTGGGCGGGCGCCTGCTGGACGACGGCCGGGGCGGCCTCGGGCACGGGGGCGGCGGTGGCGTAGGTGATGCCGGTCGCGGTCAGGGCCGCGGCCGCCACGACGGCCGCAGTGACTGCATTGGAACGGGTCATGATCATGTCGCTTCTTCTCCTGTCTCAGACTCAAGAGACGCATCAGCTGTACAGCCGACGCGTAATTGAACGTACTAACGCCGCCTTTAGCTGTCATATCGGGCATATCGGAATCCCTGGCTCTGAGGGCCAAACGGGGTACGCGGAACGCCCTCACGTCGTTTCGGACGCAACTGATGCCCCGTCAAGCGGGCAGCCAATTTGGTGGATTGAATGACTATTAGCCCTTAAAGGTGATCTTCTGACACCCGCTCACCCTTGGCGGCGGCGAAACGCCGATAACTCACGGCGCGTCGCTGCTTGACATGCGGGCCGCCGGAGGTTCCGCGCAAGAGCAGGGGTCGGCCGCGGGACGGCGCCCGGCCGTTCCCCGGCGCGGGGCCGGCCGGGGGAGCGGGGCTCCTCCTCCCCTGGGAAAGCCGGCCCGCCCAGCACAAGGGCAGACGGCGAAACCGCGGCGCCCGGGAGGACCGAGAGACAAAAGGGCTGAGCGCGCCCTTCAATGCCGGACTCGACGGCCGTGAGGAGATGCCGGACAAGGGCTGGGACCAGGTGCTCGTGTGGGCGTTCCGCGACCGGCGCCAGGGGCATCCGCCGACAGCGGTCAGCGCGCTGGAGATCACGGTGGACACCGAATACCTCGGCCGTGGCCTGTCCCACCGCATGCTGGCCGCGCTGCGGGACGCCGCCGCCGGGCAGGGCCACACCGCGCTGCCGGCCCCGGTCCGTCCCACCGCCAAGCACCTCCAGCCCCGTGCCCGCATGGCCGACTACATCCGCCGGCGGCGCGAGGACGGACTGCCGACCGACCCATGGCTGCGAGTGCACGTCAGGGCCGGCGGCAGCATCGAGAAGGTCGCCTCGGCATCGATGACCGTCAGCGGCTCCCTGACGCAGTGGCGGCAGTGGACCGGCCTGCCCTTCGACAGCGACGGTGACATCGACGTACCGGGCGCCCTCGTCCCGGTGCGCTGCGACACTACCCATGACCACGCGGTCTACCTTTGATCTTGGCTAGTGCTCCGGCGTTTACGCCGGGGGTGAAGGTCATCTCGGAACTCTGACCCGCGTATGAGTACGAGTCCGCAATGTTCAGCTCAGTGGGGCGCTTCTGGTTCTCGATGTACTGCTTCACGACGGTCAGGGGCGCCCCGCCGCAGCTTCCGGCGAAGTAGGAGCCGGACCAGAAGTGTCCGCCCCACAGGTACCTGTGGACGTGCGCGTCGTACTCCTTGCGCAGGAGGCGGGCGGAGACTCCCTTGAGGGAGTTGACCAGCTTGGAGAGCTGGACCTTCGGCGGGTAGTGCACGAGCAGGTGTACCTGATCCTCTTCGCCGTTGAACTGCTTCAGGTCGGCCTCGAAGTCGGCGCGGACCTCCCCCGTGATCTCTTCGCAGCGCGTCAGCATCTCGTCGGTGAACGCCTTCCGCCGGTACTTGGTGACAAACACCAAGTGGACGTGAAGGTTGTAGACGACGTGGCGGCCGGTTCGACATCGGGATTCGGAGTCCAACATGGTGGCATAAATCAAGTGCAGTATGCTGATCACTGTGAGTGAACTCGGCCTGATGAAGCGGCAGTTCGGGCACCGTGCCCGACTGGCGCTCAGCCCTGCCGAGATCCGGGTCATCGACGACCAGGCGCACGCGGCCCGCACTATGTGGAACTGTTTGCACGCCTGGTGGCAGATGATGCCGAAGGACAAGCGGACCCTCGCCGCCGCTGATGCGGCGATACGGCAAGCCCGTAAAGACCTCGACTTCCTCGCCAAGCTGCCCGCGCAGGCATCCCAGGCGGTGCTGAAGACGTACTTCCGCGCCTGGGTGAACTGCTGGGAAGGCCGGGCAGACGAGCCGAACTTCAAGGCCCGGTTCCGATCTGCAATGTCCGTGGACATCCCGCAGGGCCGTGACCTGAACATCGTCCGCGTCCACCGCCGCTGGGCCATGGTCAACCTGCCGAAGATCGGCCGCGTCCGCTTCCGCTGGACCAAAGACCTCCCCGTGGGCAAGCGAGCCACGACCGACAACCGGATCACCGGCGCCCGCCTGGTGAAGGATGCGCTCGGCTGGCACATCGCCTTCCGCATCCAGACCCTCGAAGCCAAGCCACAGCCACACCAGGGCCCGGAAGTCGGCATCGACGCCGGAGTGAACATCCCCCTCGCCCTGTCCAACAAGGACCACCAGGACCACGGGCGACCCCCGCGACTGCCGGACGGCACCGCCGACCGGGACAAGTGGCTCACCCCGAAGGAGAAGGCCAGACTCCTCAAGCTGGAGCGGCAGGCCGCACACCGCAAGAGCTTCCGCAAGAAGGGCGAGAAGACCTCCCGCCGCTTGCGGCACACCTACGACCAGATCAAGCAGCTCCGAGCAAAAGCCACGCGACGAGCCGTGGACTGGCAGCACCAAACGACCACCTACCTCGCCCGTACCTACGGCGTGATCGTGGTCGAACAGCTCAACATCACGAACATGGTCAAGTCCGCTCGGGGCACCATCGATGAGCCGGGCAAGAACGTCAAAGCCAAGGCCGGTCTCAACCGCTCCATCGCACAAGAGGCATGGGGACGCACGGTCACCATGCTGACGTACAAGCTCGGCCGCCACGGCGGCCAGCTCATCAAGGTTCCCGCCCCGAACACCTCCCGACGCTGCTCCGCATGCGGATTCACCGTCCCCGGCAGCAGGGAAGACCAGGCCACGTTCGTATGCAAGAACCCCGACTGCGGCTTCGAGTGCAACGCCGACTGGAACGCAGCCCGGAACATCTTGCACCTGTACCGGATCGGCCACGTCATCGTGGAGGTCCCGGCCGCCGGAAGGCGCGGTCGCAGGGCGGCTAAAACCGTCAAACCTGCCGCCGCAAGGTAGACGGGAATCCCCTTCCTGAGCTTGCGAGGGGAGGGGAGAACTTCAGTACGCCCGACGCGGG
>NZ_MUBM01000511.1 GCF_002154505.1 Streptomyces carpinensis
GCGGAACGGGTGACTCCAGTCACAACTCCCCGGCCGCGCAGGCGAGTCGGTGACCGGAAGGCAACCCGGAAGATGACTGGAAAGCCGGGTTCGAATTTGCGAACCGCCGATCTCTTGTTACCGTTCCAATAGCCCGGTTGCTGGTGCATCCCCCGTCGCCAGCAACCGGGTCTTTCCGTGTGCGGCGTCGCTCACCGAGCGCATCCGCGCATCAACCGCCTGTCTTCACAGGTGGGTTGCTCCCCGAACGCAGCAGCAGTGGACCGTGCCCCACGCGCCCGTCCCGTGCACCTCTGTCCGGTTGGTCGCGTTCGTCGCCTCCGGCGAACTCCGCGACGGCCGTATAGGCGGACGGCAGTCCCCGGGTGTGCTCCCGCGGTGTCTCGCACGCCCCCGGCTCGTCGTCGCCGTCCAGGGCGCAGCGGGTCTGCACGGTGCGGTCGCCAGGGCCCATGAGGGTGAGGGCGGCGTCCAGGGGTTCCCCCGTCGCGTTGCGGTAGTAGGTGCGCGCCCAGGTCTCNNCGCGAAGACACACGCCACGACGGCCACGAGGGCGTACAGGCGGAGTCGTCGGGAATCCGACCCGCCGCGAGACGGCGGTCGGCTCCCGTGCCCGCCCGCCGGCCGGCTGCGCCGATCGGCTTCCCGTGCGCCTTCGCGTCCGCTGTCCCGTC
>NZ_MUBM01000512.1 GCF_002154505.1 Streptomyces carpinensis
GGGGTGGGCTTCCCGGCCGCCGCGTACAGAGCGGTGCGAAGGGGGGGGACGCTGACGCTGGACCTCAAGGCCACGGAGTGCATGGACGGGCGTGGCGCGTTCCTGCATTGGTGCGATCCTGCTGCTCGCCGGTTGCGCCTGGTCGCGGCCAACCCGCTGGCCGCGACCAGGCGCAACCGGCGAGCAGCAGGATCGCACCAATGCAGGAACGCGCCCCGGCCGTCCAGGCACTCCGTGGCCTTGAGGGCCAGCGTCAGCGTCTCCGCGCCTCGCAGCGCTCTGTACGAGGCGGCCGGGAAGCCCAGCCCTGACTGCTGGGGGTGACTGCCGGCTTCGGCTGTGTCAAGTGCCAAGGTGTCTCCTGCTCACTCCGGGCCACAGACCTGCACATGCGACGACGGGCGGCGCCGCAAATCAGGCAAACACCCTTAAACGTTACCTTGCCGTCGCTCCGTACCCGTCTGGACCCCATCCGCCGCAGGCGCCCCACCAGGACATCACCTGCTGTCGCTGCCTACCGGGGCCGGCCCACCCGCCGCATGCCGAGGGAGGACCGTCACGACCGAGGAGCCCTTGGCGTCTCTTGGAGGACCCGTGATTGCCGGGACCCCGTGGTGGTCAGGGCGGGGTGAGCACAGCGCGGGTCAGAGGCCCGAGGCCTCCGTACCAGGGGCCCCGATGATCTTGTAGTCAGGGTCGGGTGGGCAGGATTCGGGCGATGAGCAGGGCGACGTCGTCGTGGGCAGCAGGGTGTCGGAGGTGCTGCAGGAGCCGGTCGCAGGTCTCCTCCGTGGAGCTGGACGGGGGTGACAGCAGACGCAGGAGGCCGTCCAGGCGCCTGTCGATGGGGTCGTGGCGGGTTTCGACCAGTCCGTCGGTGTACAGGATCAGCTGATCCCCGGGCTCCAGGTCGAGGGTCGTGGCCTCGAAGGGGACACCGCCGACTCCCAGCGGAATGCCGGTGGACAGGTTGATGAGTTCGGGTCCCCTGCCGGGCCTCACCAGCACCGGGGGCAGATGGCCGGCGCAGGCCAGATGCAGCTGGGCGTGATGGGGGTCGTAGACCGCGTACAGGCACGTGGCGAAGTAGGGGTCCAGACCGCGGGTGATCTTGTCGAGGTGGGTGAGGATCCGGGCGGGGGGGAGGCCGAGGTCGGCGAGGGTGGAGGTGGCGGTGCGCAGGCGGCCCATGGTGGTGGCGGCGGGGATGCCGCTGCCCATGACGTCGCCCACCGTGAGGGCGGTGCGGTCACCGTCGAGTGGGATGACGTCGTACCAGTCGCCGCCGACCTCGCTGAAGGCCTCCGCGGGCAGGTACCGGGCGGCGACCTCCAGTCCGGGGTGATGGCGCGACGGTTTCGGGAGCAGGCTGCGCTGGAGCGTTTCGGCGGCGCTGCGGATGTGCTGGTGCAGGACGGCGTTGTCGATGCTCAGCGCGGCGCACGAGGCGAGCTCGCAGGCGAGCGCGAGGTCGTCCTCGTCGAACGGGTGGGGATTGCGGGCGCGGGCCAGGCCCATGACGCCGATGACGTGCTCGCGGGCGATGAGGGGGACCGCCATGTCGGTGTGGACACCGGCTTGGGCGAGCAGGCGGGCGGCGTGGGAGTCCGCGGCGACGCGGGCGAGGCCGCCGGCGTCGAGGTGGGTGATCAGGAGGGGCTTGCGGGTGCGGATGCAGTGGGCCGCCGGGTGGTCGGCGTGGTAGGCCGTGAGGTGGCCGGGCGGGATGAGTGCCTGGGTGGCGTCGGTGGGGTAGGCCGTCTTCACCGCCAGCGCGCGGAAGAGCGCCGGGCCCTCGCCCACGTCGGTGCGGCCCGTCTGCAGGACGGAGTCCAGGAGGTCCACCGCGACCATGTCGGCCAGGTCGGGCACGAGGACGTCAGCCAGTTCCCGCGCGGTCCGTTCCACATCCAGCGTGGTGCCGATGCGGGCCGAGCCCTTGGCCATGAGGCGCAGCCGTTGCTGGGCCCGGTCGGCCTTTCTGGCTTCCCGGTAGCGGTCGGTGACGTCCACCACGACGTCGGCGACGCCCAGTACGTGTCCGTGGTGGTCCTCCAGCCGGTAGACCGACATCATCCAGGCGTGGTCGGCATCGGGGGTGGCGGCCGTGCGGCCCACCACCTGCTCGTCCACCAAGGGCACGCCGGTCGCCAGGACCCGGCGCATCGCGGCCTCCACGGAGAGGAAGGACGCATCGGGCAGGATCTCGCGGAAGCTGCGGCCGACGTGGTCGTCTTCGGGAATGCCGTGCATCGACGCCAGGGCCGGGTTGACGACAACGAAGCGCAGGTCGGTGTCGAGGACGGACAGTCCGACGGGGGCCTGGGTGACCAGCCGGGTGGACAGGGCCAGGCCGCGCTCCACCCGCCGCAGTGTGGAGCGGTCGGTGGCCAGCCCCAGGGCGTAGTGGTCGCCGCGGCTGTCCGTCAGCCGCATGTTGCGGAACTCGACCATCCGGGTGCTGCCGTCCTTGTGCCGGACCGGGAACGCTCCCGCCCAGCCCTGGCCGGTCTCCATCACCCCGGCGAACAGCATGATCGCCTCGTCCCGGTGTTCGGGGTGCAGGAGCAGGGGTGCCGCGTACTGCCCGACCGCTTCGCCGCGGGCATAGCCGAACAGCTCCTCGGCCTGCGGACTCCACATGTCGATCCGGCCGTCGGCCTGCACCAGTACCGCGGCCACGCCCAGCAGATCCAGCAGCCCGCTCGGGCCGGCCGCCCCTTCCTCCGGACTGTCCGTCCGCCCGGGGCCGCCCTGCCTCGCTACGCTCATCACACTCCCTCCTTCCGCCCGCGGATCGCACCGGCGTGCCCGCCTCACCGCAGAGCGGGCGAACCGGTCCTCCCGCAGGGCACGACCCAGCCCGCAGCGTGGCACGCGAGGTTCGGCGGTTGAGGCGACGCGCCGGGCGGAGCGCCGCGTCCGCGACTGATTCCCGCATCCCGGCCGATCAGGACAAGATCCATGGTGCGAGCTCCCCGCTGGCCCGTACATTTCCTCCACTTCTACCCCGCATCGGCTCCATCCTCCGAATTATCCCGATGTGACCGATGGCAGGTGCCAGGGGGCCTGCTCTTGACCGGCCAGGTGTGACCCACCGACTCGCGGCCGGTGATGCGGCCTGCGCGGGCGAGTGGATGTCTGGCCCCCGGCGATCCGCCCGTAGCGGCCCGGCCGTCCCACCGGTCCGTCGCGGTATTCAGCGCGTCGACATGTGCTCACTGTGCGCCTGGCGTCGAGACATCCAAATCAATAAATCCGATCGCCTTCCACGGAAACATCTGTTGGACAGAATTTCCGGCGCGCCCAAGGATGTCTCGTGCGGCAGCACCGTCAACGCGACGACGGGATGGAGTGCCGCCTGAGCGGAGGGTGAAATGCCGAGTGAAGAGACTGAAGTAGTCGTCGTCGGGGCGGGCCAGGCAGGCGTGGCGATGAGCGAGCACCTGGGAGCCCACGGCGTGCCGCACGTCGTCCTGGAACGGCACCGCATCGCCGAGCGGTGGCGCTCGGAGCGGTGGGATTCCCTGGTCGCGAACGGGCCCGCGTGGCACGACCGGTTCCCGGGGCTGGAGTTCCCCGACGTCGCCCCCGACGCCTTCGCCTCGAAGGAGCAGGTCGCGGACTACTTCGTCGCGTACGCCGAGAAGATCGGCGCCCCGATCCGGTGCGGTGTCGAGGTGACGTCGGTGCGCAGGCACGCCGGTCGAGCCGGCTTCCGGGTCGAGACGTCGGAGGGCGCCATCGACGCCCGATTCGTCGTGGCCGCGACCGGACCGTTCCAGCGGCCCGTGATCCCGCCCATCGTCCCGGACGGCGCCGTCCCCGTGCA
>NZ_MUBM01000513.1 GCF_002154505.1 Streptomyces carpinensis
GGTGGTGCCGTGGGTGGTGTCGGCGAAGTCGGCGGAGGCGTTGGCGGCGCAGGCCCGGCGGTTGGTGGATGTGCGGGCGGGTTCCGCGGATGTGCTGGATGTGGGTTACTCGCTGGCGACGACGCGGGTGGTGATGGAGCACCGGGCGGTGGTGCTCGGTGGTGATGGCGCGGCTCTGGCTGCGCTGGGTGCGGGGGAGCCGCATCCGGGTGTGGTGCGGGGGCGTGCGAGGGCCGCCGGTGGCCGGTCGGCGTTCTTGTTCACGGGGCAGGGTGCTCAGCGGCTGGGGATGGGGCGGGAGTTGTACGACGCCTTCCCGGTGTTCGCCGCGGCGCTGGACGAGGTGACGGTTGAGCTGGATCGGTATCTGGATCGTCCGTTGCGTGAGGTGATGTGGGGCGAGGATCCGGAGACGTTGAACGCCACTGGGTTTGCGCAGCCGGCACTGTTCGCCGTCGAGGTGGCGCTGTTCCGCCTCGTCGAGGCGTGGGGGGTGCGGCCGGATGTGCTGGTGGGTCACTCCATCGGTGAGTTGGCGGCTGCCCATGTGGCGGGGGTGCTGTCGCTGGCGGATGCGGCCAGGCTGGTGGTGGCGCGTGGGCGTCTGATGCAGGCGCTTCCCGAGGGTGGGGCGATGGTCGCGGTGCAGGCGTCGGAGGACGAGGTCCTGTCCCTGCTCAGCGAGGGCGTGTCCATTGCCGCGGTCAACGGGCCTACGTCGGTGGTGGTTTCGGGTGCCGTGGACGAGGTGCTGGCTATTGGTGAGCACTTCTCCGCTCAGGGTCGTAAGACGAGTCGTCTGTCGGTGTCGCATGCGTTCCACTCGCCGTTGATGGAGCCGATGCTCGCCGACTTCCGTGCTGTGGCGGCCGAGTTGACGTTCCAGCCGCCGAAGACGTCCGTCATTTCCACGGTCACCGGCGAGTCGGCAACCGGTTGGCAGTCTCCGGAGTACTGGGTGAACCAGGTCCGTGCCGCTGTCCGTTTCTCCGACGCCGTCCGTGCGGTCGAGGAGTCCGGTGTTCGTACGTTCCTGGAGCTGGGCCCCGACGGGATTCTCGCCGGGCTGGCGCAGCAGACGCTGGAAGCGGACGACACGGTGCTGGCACCGGCCCTGCGAAAGGACCGCTCCGAGGCCGAGACCCTGCTCACGGCCCTCGCCCAGCTTCACGTCTCCGGCCTGGACGTCGACTGGAGCGCCTACTTCGCGGGCACCGGCGCCCGCCGCGTCGACCTGCCCACCTACGCCTTCCAACGCCGGCGCTTCTGGGTCGACACCGAGGAGTACCTGGCGAACTCCTGGCTCGGTGTCGGCGGAGGGAACATGACCTCCGCCGGGCTGGCCGATGCCGGGCACCCCCTGCTGGGGGCCGTGGTGCCGTCGCCGGACTCGGATGTCATCACCTTCACAGGACGGCTCTCGGCGAGCACGCACGCCTGGATCGCGGACCACAAGGTGCTGGGTAACGTCCTGCTGCCAGGTACCGGTTTCGTGGAGCTTGCGGTGCGCGCCGGTGACCAGGTCGGCTCCGGTGCGCTGGAGGAGCTGGCGCTTCAGGCGCCGCTGATCCTGCCGGAGCGCGGCGGTGTCGCCGTACAGGTGGTCGTCGGGACCGCCGACGCTTCCGGGCGGCGGTCGGTGAGTGTGTACTCGCGCCGGGAGGACCAGGCGGATCTGCCGTGGACGCTGCATGCCGACGGTGTGCTGGCGCCGGAGACGGCCGAGGCCGGGGCGGGGTACGAGTTCGAGTCGGCTGCCTGGCCGCCGGCCGGTGCGATCCCCCTGGACGTGAACGGTGCGTACGAGGTTCTGGCGGAGCGCGGGTTCGGTTACGGCCCGGTGTTCCAGGGGCTGACGGCGGCCTGGCGGCGCGGTGACGAGCTGTTCGCCGAGGTCGCTCTGCCCGAGCAGGAGCACGCCGAGGCCGAGAGGTTCGGGCTGCATCCGGCGCTGCTGGACGCGTCCATGCACGCGGCCCTGGTCAACGGCGCGGGTGAGGGCGAGACCACGCTGCCGTTCGTGTGGCGGGACGTCACCCTTCACGCGGCCGGTGCGTCGGTGGTGCGGGTGAGGATCACCCAGCCCACCCCGGACAGCCTCTCGCTCCAGGTCGCGGACCCCACCGGCGCGCCGGTCGCCACGGTCGGCGCCGTCGTCGGCCGACCCGTCTCGGCGGAGCAGCTGAGCGTCGAGCCTGGTGGCGACTCGTTGTTCCAGATCGTGTGGAGTGCGCTGTCCGGTTCGGAGCGTGCTGCTGATGTGGAGTGGGTGGCTTGGGAGGATCTCGCCGACGGTGGTCCGGTGCCTGCGTATGTGGTGTTGGAGTGTGTGCCGCAGGACGGGGTTGATGTTCCGGCTGCTGTGCGGGGGCTGTCGGAGCGTGTGCTGGCGGTGGTGCAGCGGTGGCTGGTGGAGGAGCGTTTCGCTGGGTCGCGGTTGGTGGTGGTGACGCGGGGTGCGGTGGCGGTCGGGGATGGTGAGGACGTCGATGTGCGG
>NZ_MUBM01000514.1 GCF_002154505.1 Streptomyces carpinensis
CGGCGCCGGATGTCGTTGAGGCGGGTGATGAGCGGGGCGATGGTGCGGCCCTCGCGTTCGGCCGCTTCCCAGTCGCGGGGTTTGAGCTGGTACTTCTCCGAGTCCAGGTACTCCTCGGCGCCCGGCCTGAGGGGGACGTTCTCGCACAGCTCGTAGCCGCTGTAGATGCCCCAGGAGGGGGACAGGGTGGCGGCGAGGACGGCCCGGACCTCGAAGGCGGGCCGGCCGCCGTGCTGGAGGTAGGCGTGCAGGATGTCGGGGGTGTTGGCGAAGAAGTTCGGCCGCATGTAGGCGGCCGCCTCGCCGGACAGCTCGGTGAGGTACTCGGTCAGCTCCTGCTTGGAGTTGCGCCAGGTGAAGTAGGTGTAGGACTGCTGGAAGCCGATCTGGGCCAGGGTGTGCATCATCGCCGGGCGGGTGAACGCCTCCGCCAGGAAGATCACGTCCGGGTCGGCGGCGTTGATCTCGCCGATCACGCGTTCCCAGAAGACGACCGGCTTGGTGTGGGGGTTGTCCACCCGGAAGATCCGCACACCGTGGTCCATCCAGTGCCGCAGCACCCGGACGGTCTCGGTGACCAGGCCGTCCATGTCGGTGTCGAAGGCGATGGGGTAGATGTCCTGGTACTTCTTCGGCGGGTTCTCGGCGTAGGCGATGGTGCCGTCGGGGCGGTGGTGGAACCACTCGGGGTGCTTGTCCACCCAGGGGTGGTCGGGGGAGCACTGCAGGGCGAAGTCCAGGGCGACTTCCAGGCCCAGTTCCCCGGCGCGGGCGACGAAGTGGTCGAAGTCCTCCAGGGTGCCCAGGTCGGGGTGGACGGCGTCGTGGCCGCCCTCGGGGGAGCCGATCGCCCAGGGCACGCCGACGTCCTCGGGGCCGGGGGTGAGGGTGTTGTTGCGGCCCTTGCGGAAGGTGGTGCCGATGGGGTGGATCGGGGGGAGGTAGACCACGTCGAAGCCCATGCCGGCGATCGCGGGCAGCCGGCGGGCGGCGGTGCGGAAGGTGCCGTGGGGCTGTTCGGCGGTGCCCTCGGAGCGGGGGAAGAACTCGTACCAGGCCCCGTACAGGGCCCGCTCCCGCTCGACCAGCAGCGGCATCGGATCGGAGGCGGTGACCAGCTCCCGCAGCGGATACCGGGCCAGGACCGCGTCCACCTCCGGCGTCAACGCCGCCGCCAGCCG
>NZ_MUBM01000515.1 GCF_002154505.1 Streptomyces carpinensis
CGCCCGCGGGCGCTCCCCAGCTCTTCCGGTAAAGCGCCTTGAAGTCGATGCCGGGAGGACCGGCGAACAGCTGCCCCGCCGCCGGCAGGTTGTGGTCCTTGTCGGTGACAACAAGGCCGAGCCCTTCTGGGACCGCGGGTCGACCGTTCAACGCTCGCGCCATGTTGTCCATCGCCGCGTAGCCGAACCACTGCCGCGCCGTGACCTTGGTCAAAGCGGTGACCCGCCCCTGGTGGACGAAGTCGAACGTCTCCTGCACGCCCTCACCGCCGAAGATCAGGGTGTTGGTCATGCCTGCCTCCCGCACCGCCTGCACGCCGCCCAGCACGCTCATCTCCACGTCCCAGTCGAGGAAGATGGCATTGGCGTCCGGATGCTTGATCAGCGAGCTGCGGAAGGCCTGGATCCAGGGACCGTTCTGCACGTGGTCCGTGATCGCGTACTTGATCTGGTCCACCATCTTGCAGGTCTTGCACTTCGCCCACTGCGCGCGGAAGCCCTCGTCCGCCGCCCGCAGCTGCGACTCGGCCGTGTTGAAGTTGTAGATGATCTTCGCCTGGCCGTTGGACCGGTTGATGATGTAGTCGGCGCTCAGCGCGCCCATCGCCCGGTACCAGGCCATCGAGTCTTTGATCTTCTCGTTGTAGAGCATCGGCGCGGTGTAGAGCGCGGGCCCGCCGTTCGCTGAGCAGTCGGGGCTCGCCGCCCCCATCACCAGCACGTGCGCGGACTTCGCCTCCTCGAGCGCCTGTTGAACGTTCGAGCAGTTCATCCCGTAGAGGATGATCCCGTCCGCGTGCGCAGCGATCGCCGAGCGGATGGCGGTGGACTGCGCACCGCCAATGTTGTACTTGCCGTCGGCGATCGTCACATCGATCCCAAGGGCCCGACCGGCCTCCTTCGCGGCCTGGCCCGGAATGAGACAGGCGGGGGTGCCGGAGGAACAGGTCACCCACCAGACCGACTTGCCCTTCAATGCCTTCAACGAACCGAAGGACGTCGTGGGCGGCCTACTGAAGGCGCCGGTGTAGAGGTCTTTCATCGGCGGCACGCCGGGGGTGACCACCTTGTCGGGGGACGGCGCGACGAGCTGTCCCGATGAACCGGTTGAACGGGCGGTGGTGCCGCCGTCGGAGCACCCGACGAGCAGCGCCAGACTTGCTAGACCGGTGACCAGGCTCGTGAACACACGTCGTCGTGATGGTGAGCGCACAGTGCTCATTCCTCTCGTTGTGGTGCGGAGTCGTCTCGTCGGCCATGTCCCCCCGCAGTGCTGCAACCGGTAGGTTGATCTTCAGGAGGACGTGTCCATGCCGCTTTCGGGGAGGTAGCTGCGGGGAATGCGACCCGCTCGTCCTGCGTCTCGACGGGGACGGCGGTGGTGAGGCCCTCGGGAGCGTCTGAACTGGGGAAGATCTGGACGCCGTCGACGCGGCGTTCGATCTTCCGACTGACCCGTTCCAAGAGGCTGGTCGCCTGGAACTGATGCGGTCCGGGGCCGGGTGCGGCAGACGATCAGGGCCCTGGAAGGCCTTGACCGGATTGTCCACACCTCAGGTGGACAGGCCCTGCGCGTACGCCTCCATGGCGACCGTGGCGAGCTGGCAAGCCTGTGGACGCGCCGTCGGTGGGCCGGGGAAGGACGGCGGGCGCGGGCCTCTGGGATCGGTAGTGCCAGGTCCCCCGCGCCGCGCCCCTGTGGCCTACGCGGTCGGCACCCTCTCCCACCGCCGTCGGCGCACGTGTACCGGCGTCGATCCGGACGGTGGCCGGAGTTCCGTGATGGCCATCCCACATGGCCAGAGGCTGTGCGGAGATCGCTACTCCACGGCTCGACGGCGCACCATCGTCTCTGCGGGTGTCGGTCAGCCCCGCATGGCCTCCATCTGGATGGCCTTGGCCCGGCGTTCCCGGCTCCGGGCGATCAGCGTCGACGTGGCGACGCTGAGCACCAGGACGGTGCCGTTGAACACCTGGCTCACCCAGGACTGTGCGCCCAGCAGCGTGAACCCGTTGACGGCCACCGACACAAGGAACACGCCGAAGACCGTTCCCCAGACGTTCGGTCGACCGGGGGTGATCGCCGTCTGCCCCAGGAACAACGCGGCGAAGGCCGGGAAGAGGTAGGAGACGGCACTGGTGGCGTCCCCACCCCCGCTGCGGATCGTCAGAACCGCACCCGCCATGCCGCCGAGCAGACCGGACAGGAGGAAGGTGATGAAGATCGACCGGTCCACTCGGATACCCGCGAGCCGGGCGGCGTTCTCGTTGGAACCGATTGCGGCCAGCTTGCGCCCGAACGGGGTCTGGGTGATCAGGAACCACACGATCAGCGAGGCGATTATCAGCAACCAAAACGGCCGCGCGATCCCGATCCACCGGCCGGCGCCCCACTGGCCCAGCTGCGGAGGCATCCCGCTGATGATCGTCTCACCACCGGTGTAGGCCAGCAGCAGGCCGCTGAGCAGTATGTAGGTGCCGAGAGTGACGATGAACGGGCTCAACCGCAGCAGGGCCACCAGCACCCCGTTCACCGCGCCGGCGACCAGCCCCGCGAGGATCCCCACGACCAGGCCCAGCCAGATCGGCTGGTGGTGGGTCGCGAGCAGCGCCGCGACCATCACGTTGGAGACACCGGCGATGGCCGGGACCGACAGGTCGAAGTACCCCGCGACCAGCGGGATGACCATGCCGATGGCGATCAGGCCGGTCACGGACTGGTTCGCGAAGATGTTCTGGACGTTGGCCGTCGTACGGAACAGCACACCGGTCGCCGGCGCGGCCGCGAACAGCGCGATCAACAGCAGCAGCAGGATCGGCACGCCGGAGCGTTCCAGGACGTCGGCGACCCGCGCCCTGGTGGTCCGCCGTTCGGGGTCCTTTGTCCCGGGCTCGGTGGCGCTGCGCTGCGCCGTCGTCGCGTCAGCCATCTCTGTCTCCGCTCTTGGCATCGTCTGCGTAGATCAACTCGGTCAGGCGGTGCACATTGAGGTCCGCACCCGTGACCTCGGCCACGATCCGGCCCTTGCGCAGGACGAGGGCACGGTCGACGTTCAGGGTCAACTCCTCGAGGTCGGAGGCGACGACGACGGCCGCACCCCCGTTCTCGGTGACCTCGCGGACGGCGGTGTAGATGTCCGCCCGGGCACCTACGTCCACCCCCTGGGTGGGCTCGTCGAGCAGCAGCAGCACCGGGTCGCGGCGCAGCCAGCGGGCGATGATCACCTTCTGCTGGTTGCCACCGGACAGGGACTTCATCTGCACCGAACCGGACTCCGACTTCACCCGGAACCGAGTGCGCAACTCGGCGTCGTCCCTGCGCATCGCGGCGTTGCGGAACCCGGACCACCGCCAGTACCGTCCGAGCACCCCGACATCGAGGTTGTCGTTCACCGGGAGATCGGGGAACACGGCGCCGCGCGGGCGGTCTTCAGGGATCATCACGACCCCCGCGCCGATCGCCTGGTCGATCCGGCGGAACTCGGCCCGCTTGCCGTTGACCACGACCGTGCCGGACTTCTTGGGTAGGTCACCGCAGATGCTGCGGAGCAGTTCGGTGCGCCCCGAGCCGAGCAGGCCCGCGATGCCGACGACCTCGCCGGCGCGGACCTCCAGGCCGATGTCCGTGACCGGGCCGGCGGTAAGGCCGCGGGTCTGAAGGACGGGGTTGCCCAGAGGCCGCGCGCTGTGCCGCATCCCGATCTCGTCCGCACGCCTGCCGAGGATGGACTCGATCAGCTCCGACTCGTTCAGCTTGGCGGTCTCGTGCCGGGCGACCACCCGGCCGTCCCGCATGACGGTCACGCGGTCGGTGAGCGCCAGCACCTCGTCGAGGCGGTGGCTGACGAACAGGATCGCGTGCCCCTGCGCCGCCAGCCGCCGGATGGCCGCGAGCAGCAGCTCGACTTCGTGCGACGGCAGGGACGCGGTCGGCTCGTCGAGGATGACGATTCCCCGGTTCTCGCTGACGTCCTGCAGTGCTCGGGCGATGGCGACCTGGGCCCGTGTGCCGACCGGGAGGTCGCGCAGCAGATTCTCCGGGCGGGCGGGGATCTCGAAACGGTCGATCTGGGCCTGGGCCCGCCGCCGAGTCTCCCGCCACTGGATACGGCCCCGTGCCACCGGATACCCGGAGCCCAGCATCATGTTCTCCGCGATGCTGAGGTCCGGGAACACTGCCAGGTCTTGGTGCACGACCCGCAGGCCGAGCTCGTGGACCTGGGCCGGCTTGACCTGCGTCACGTCGATGTCGACATCGTTGAGGAGGACGGTGCCGCTGTCCGCCTGGAGCACGCCGCTGAGGATCTTGATGAGGGTGGACTTGCCGCAGCCGTTCCCGCCGCAGAGGGCGTGGATCTCGCCGCGACGCAGCGTGAGGCTGATGTGGTCCAGGGCGCGGGTGCCCGGGAAGACTTTGGTGATGCCCCGAGCCTCCAGGGCCACGGGGCCACCCTCGGACGTCGTGTTGTCGAGGACGTTAGAGACTGCCGGCGTTCCCGCCTTGCCCCTTGTCGCAGGGGGTTGATCAGGACGAGAGTTCATATGGCCTCCGGCCACTTGCTGGTACGGCATGCCGTGGATCATGCGATATGAGTCAATTCGCTAGATGCTGGCCGAGATTTGGTCACCCCGCCACGCCAGCGTCAACCTTGCCGTTGACGCAACTTCGAACGTTCGTCCGTGGACAGTGCGACGCGGCGGGTCACCGCTCACGCACCGGGAATCGCGCGAGGCCGGGTATGGGCGGGGATGCCCCGGATCAGTACAACTTCTCGCGTCGCCCCGGCTACTGGGGCGACGATGCGCTCCGGCTTCCGCAGGGGTAACGCGCATGCCACCGTGAAGTTCGGCTCGCCCGTCCCTGCGGCGGTCCGAAAAGGTCGGTCCGGAGCGCACAGCGGCTCAGCTCACAACCAGGGCCCGGCCGTGGATCTCGCCGCGGCGCAGCCGCTCGACGGCCTTGCCGAGGTCGGCCAGCCGGGCGGTCTCGGTCACCATGCCGCCCACGTTCACTCGACCACTGCGGATCGCGTCCAGCGTCGTGAGGATCTCCCGCCTGCCCATTCCTCCTGCCAGGGCGCCGGTGATCCGCTTCTGGTCGATCACGAACTGGGCGCCCTCGAAGGTGATTGGGACCTCCCTGACGCCCGCGACCACCACCCGGCCGCCGATCCCGGAGCCCTGTATCGCCGGACGCGCACACTCCAGCGCCTGGTTCGCGGTCAGAGTTTCCCCGACGCAGTCGATCACGAGGTCCGCGCCACGCATGCCGCCCCGGCCCATGGTGGCCCGGACGTGCTCGACGAGGTCGCTGGTCCTGCTGTTCAGGGTCGACGTCGCGCCGAGCTCGCGGGCGAGCGCCAGGGCGGCGTCGTCGATGTCCACGGCCAGGACCTGCGCCGCCCCGGCGCATGCGGCGCCGGCGATGGCCGCGAGTCCGACACCACCGGCGCCGATCACGACGACGTTCTCACCCAGCGAGCACTCTCCCACGTACACCGCGGAGCCCAGGCCGGTGATCAGCGCGCATCCGACCAGGGACAGGGCCGGGTCGGTGTCGGCGGCCGTGAGCGGTACGAGGAAGGATTCGTCGACCAGCGTGTGAGTCCCCCAGGTGAAGATGCCGTCGATCGTCTCGGCCACGACACCGTCGCCCAGGTCGACGGTCGCCCACTGCGGGGTCCGGACACCCTCGCCCGTGACCGGGATCCAGGTGACGACGACGCGGTCGCCGACGTTCAGGTCCCGGACGTCTGGCCCCACCTCAGCGACGACGCCCACGCCCTCGTGCCCGAGCAGGTAGGGCGCGCCCGAGCCGTGGAGGGTCATCTGCCTCAGCTGGCTGCGGCACAGGCCGGAGGCCTCGATGGTGACGAGGACCTGATGACCGGTCGGCGAGGGCAGGATCACCTCCTGCATCGTGATCCCGTCTTGTCCGGCAGTGTGGACTGCCACGGTGGCGCTCACGCTCATCGCGATGATGCTCCCTTCTCTGGGGTGAGGACGAGTCGGACCGGCCATGGTCCGCGCCCGCGTGGCCGGCCGCGGCGGGGCCGGGCAGGTCTCACCGGACCGGGATGGGGCCCGGATGCACGGTGGTGTGGGGTGATGTTTCAGCTGACGCCGACGTGGCCCAGGGCCCTCGCCGGTGGCGTTCCGCCCTCGATCGATCCGCGGGTGGCGGCCGGCCGAGAGCGGCCTCGCCGCTCAGTGCCGCGGGCGAAACGGGCGGCGGTCTCGACGACCTCCGCTCAGTGCGACCGCGGAGCCGGGATCCGCGACTGCGTGGTGCGGGTCCTTCAGTTCACGTCGTCGCACACGATCGCGCCGCCTTACCGCCTGGTTGCCGCGTGGAGTTTCGGATCGGCCTGCCGCACTCGACTGCGGTCCACTGGCCCACCGCGGTGGCACCAGTGCAGCAGATCTTGTGGACCAATGAGTTGTTGGGTGAGCGGGGACGGCGTCCGTCCCCCGAGCACGACGTCGAGCATCCGGACCGGACGCGGACCTCGCGCCGGTGTCGCGCCCGTCCCCTCCCGAGCCGTCACATGAAGACGGACTTGAACTCCAGGTAGTTGTCGATGCCCCAGGACGCGTGCTCCCGTCCCAGTCCGGAGCTCTTCATGCCGCCGAACGGCACCGACATGTCCACGTCGTAGTTGTTGATGCCGATGGTTCCGGTGCGGATGCGGCGAGCTATGTCCAGCCCGCGTGCCCGGTCCGTGGACCACACCGAGCCCGCGAGACCGTAGTCGGTGTCGTTGGCGATCCGCACGGCCTCGTCGTCGCCCTCGTAGGGGATCACGACGATCACGGGACCGAAGACCTCCTCGCGTGCGATCTGATCACTGTTGTCGACATCGGCGAAGATGGTGGGCTCGACGAACCAGCCGCGAGGGAGATCGGCAGGTCGGCCGCCGCCGGTGACCAACCGGGCGCCGGAGTCGCGGGCGATGCCGATATAGCGCATGACCTTGGCCAGATGGTGCTCAGCCGCCATGGGACCGCAGGTGGTCTCCGGGTCGAGCGGGTCACCGACGCGCAGGTCACGGGCGAACTGTTCGACCGTCTCGACGACTTCCTCATAGCGGGACCGGGGGGCCAGGATCCGTGACTGAGTGGTGCACGTTTGTCCGCTGTTGGGGAACGAGGCGTTTCCGAGCCCGTTGTAGAGCGTGGTCATGTCGGCGTCGTCGCACACGATCGCGGCCGACTTGCCTCCGAGTTCGAGGGTGACGCGCCGTATGAGTCTGCCGCATTCGCCGGCCACCCAGCTGCCGGCGGCGCTCGACCCAGTGAACGCGATCTTGTCGACATCCGGGTGGGTCACCAGCGTCCGGCCGGCTTCGGCGTCACCGAGAACGATGTTGAGTACCCCAGGCGGCAGGCCGATCTCCTGCGCGATGTCGGCGAACACATAGGTGTCGAAGGCGGCATCAGGAGAGTGCTTCAGCACGATGGTGCAGCCGGCGGCCAGCGCCGGAGCCACCTTGAGTGCGGCAGTCGGCTGCGGGAAGTTCCACGGAGTGATCGCGCCGACAACCCCGACCGGCTCACGCCGCAGGAGCGAGCCACGCTCGCTGGCCTCGACCGGTTGTTCCAGTGGGGTATTTTCGATCAGGTCCGCAGCGGTCCTGAAGATGCCCGCGGCACCCAGTGCCGCCCCCGTTGCCGTGGCGATCGGCATGCCGTTCTCCCGGCTGCAGGTGGTCGCCGTCTCCGTAGACCTGCGCTCCAGCGCGTCGGCGAATTCCCGTATGAGGGCGGCGCGTTCACTTACGCTGGTACGGCCCCAGGGCCCGTTGTCCAGCGCCTCCCGCGCGGCCTCGACCGCCACTTTGACGTCGGCGGGGGCACCCAGGGCGGCGACTCCGAGCGCCTCGCCCGTCGCTGCCTCAACGGCGGTGTGGGTCGCGTCGGTGAGCGGCTTGACCCACTGGCCGTTGATGAAGAACTTTGTGCGACGGAGTTGCACGTCCGCTCCGCCCGGTGACGTCATGGCGTCCACGCTGTCCATGCGCATGCCTCCTCGTCGAGGGTGATCCGTGGTGGATCCGGTTCGGAGCGTAACCACGGAACGGCGAGCTAATCAACTACCGCGTTGACAGTTTCCCGGGGGCTCAATCGCCGGGAAATCCGCCGATGAGCACGACCGCGTCACAGGTCGGCGCCGATTGTCAACGCGAGTATTGACAGGCTCGGCGGGGCGATGGGAACGTCTCAATCTCGCTCACCCGAGGAGACGTGGGTGCGAGCCGCCATCCCCACCGGCAACATCACCGTCCCCCAAAGAGCGTTGGCACGGCGCGAGTACGGCACCCGTCGTCCGGTCACCCCGGCAGTGCAACACGGCAGGAGGACGCTCCCGCGGCGGAAATCCTCGGGACTCCCCACGCTTCGGTTCCGGGCTCCGTTCCTTCGGAGCCTGCCGCCCGCCGTCACCCATCTCGCCGTGCGCGATGTCATTCCAGAAGGAGTCGAAAACGTGAAAGCGTCAGTGTGCGCGGGCATCGGTCAGCCTTTCGAGACACAAGAGGTGGAGATCGCTTCCCCGCAGGGCCGCGAAGTCCTGGTCGAGGTCCGCGCTTCCGGACTGTGCCACAGCGACCTGCACCTCGCGCAGAACGAGTTCGGCCTCCTGTCCTGGCCCGCGGTACTGGGTCATGAGGTGGCCGGGGTGGTCAGCGCCGTCGGACCGGACGTCGCCGAGTTCCAGCCGGGCGATCATGTCGTGGCCTGTCTGATCCAGTTCTGCGGAAGATGTTCGAACTGCCTGACGGGGCGGACCTACCAGTGCCTGATCCCCGACGCCGGCAATCGTGCTGGGTCCGAGGGACCTCGGATCTTCGGGGAGGCCGGACCGGTATTTCAGGGATACGGGATTGGCGGCTTCGCGGAACAGGCCCTGATCCATGAGAACCAGCTGGTCGCGGTCCCGAAGGATCTCCCGTTCAGCGCGGCGGCACTGCTGGGGTGTGCCGTCGTCACTGGTGCCGGCTCAGTGATCAACGCGGCCAAGGTGCGGGTCGGGGAGTCGGTTGTCGTCATCGGCACGGGCGGCGTGGGACTCAACGCGATCAGTGCGGCACATGTCTCCGGCGCGACCAGGATCGTCGCCGTCGACGTCGACCTGGAGAAGCTAGAACTCGCTCGCAAGTTCGGCGCCACCGATGTCGTACACGCCCAGGCGTCCGATACGGTGGAGCAAGTGCTTGCCATCACGAACGGTGGCGCCGACCACGTCTTCGAGGTCATTGGCCTGGCGTTGACTCAAGCGCAGTCCTACGACATGGCGAGAGTGGGCGGAGCAGCCTATCTTCTCGGCGTCGGGAAGCCGGGTACCACGCTGGAGCTCGATTCGAGCGTGAAGGTCCTGCACCGGCAGAAGTCCCTGCAAGGGGTCAACATGGGGATGACGAACCCCAAGACCGACATCCCGATCTACGCCGAGCTCTACCGGCAGGGCAGGCTCAACCTGGACGACCTCGTATCGCAGGAGATCGGCCTGGGCGACATCAACGACGCGTACCGCGATCTGGCCAAGGGCGGAATCGTGCGGTCCGTCATCACATCCTTCTGAACCATCTGACCGGCAACCCGGCCGACCGGCTCCGAATCAGGTAGCACCGATCGGGCGAACGGGCCGCCGGCGGACGGAGATGAGCACGCGACCACCGAACCTAGGAGTGTCTGATCAGGAACCGGTCGGTCGTCATTCGGACACCGCCCGTCGGCCCAGACACAACTCGCTGGGCCGACGGGCGCGCCAGACCTCGGCACGTCCGGCCGCTTTTCCATATCGGCAACAACGCCTGCGCATGCTTTCTGCCTCATCCGCACCTGATCGCACAGGTTCAAAAGGGGACAGCGTCAACATTAGTATTGACGCTGTATGGGAATCCCCCTAGCGTCGGCTCCCAAGAGTTACGTGGGATACCCGTGAATCGCCGGACCCTGTTCACGCTCGGCAAAGCCGGAAACGCCGGTCGGAACGCAGGACAATCCATCAGATTTGCTGTTTGACGAAGGGCTAAGTCCATGAAATTGGCGCTTGACCGTCTGTACGGCTCGCGTCGGCCGACCGCTCGCTTTTCGGTGCCGGGAATCCTGATGGCCAACGTCGTTCTGATTGTCGTCGGCACAACCGTACTCGGGGTCGATCTCTTCGGGCACGCAAGCCTTTCGACGCTCACACCGACAGTTGGCGTGATGGTCCTGGCCTCCTTGGCGCAGGCATTCATCATCGGTACGGGCGGCATCGATCTCAGCATTCCGGCTCAGGTCAACCTTGTGGGCGTCATGCTCCTGAAGGTTCCTGAGGGAGATTCAGGGCGGATGCCCCAGTCCCTGCTGATGACACTGGTCGTGTGCCTGGCCGTCGGGCTGGTAAACGGCCTCGTCGTCGAGTTCATGCGCTTGGACTCACTCGTCGTGACGCTCGCCTCCGGCCTCATCATCAGCGGAATCACCCAGATCTACCGCGGTCCGATCCTCGCGGTGAGCAATGTGCCCGGCAGCTGGTCCGATTTCGCCGGCGACTCGGTCGGCCAGGTCAGCGTGATCCTGCTCCTCGCGCTCGTCGTAACCGCTCTGGTCGCTGCCTGGCTGCGGTTCCACACCACCGCGCGACTCGTCGCCGCAGGCAGCGTGTCGCGGGCTGCCGCGGAGATGAGCGGTCTCAACGCCACGCGACTGCGGCTGACCGCCTGGCTGGTGAGCAGCGGCATCGTCTGGCTCGCCGCAATACTCCTCGCCGGTCGCGTCCGGACACCGGACATGACGCTCGGAGACCCCTACCTGCTGAGCCCCATCGTCGCTGTGGTCCTCGGCGGTGCGGCTCTGACCGGCGGCCGGGTGCGGGCAGGTTCGACGGCGCTGGGAGCGGTCTTCCTGGTCGTGCTCGACCATGTCCTGCGCACCCGGGGCTATTCATCGGGCGTTTCCATGGCCTTCCAGGGCGTCGTCCTGTGCGTCGGCCTGGCGCTCATGATGACCTCGAAGGGCTTTCGACTCCCCATTTTTCGCTCCGGTCCACCGGCGATGAACACCGATACATCATCAACGGTTTCCAGCTGATCAAGCCAGAAAGAACGCGGTGTCAACTGTGCTTCACAGGTTCTTTTCTCGCCGCCATAAAGCAGGCATATCCGCGGTAGCGGTATTTGCCTCACTGACGCTCAGTGCTGGCGCATGTGGCCAGGCACCCACGTCCACTCAGAGCCTGCCTGCCCGTGCTGGTACTCCCAGCGATTCGATCGTGGACCTGGGCACCATCTCCGATGAGGTCGCCCAGCACACCCTCAACAGCGCCCTGCTGTCCTCCGAAGTACGTTTGAGCGACCAGCCGGAAGTCATCCAGGAGGCCATCAAGCGCTCGTCGATCAAGCTCACGCCGAAACAGCTCGACACCGCCTTTAAATGCTGGAACAGCACGGTATGCAAACTGGGCGATGGACCGGTCACGATCGGGATGCCCGACTGGGATGCCACCATTCAGTGGCACAAGCTAAACAAGATGAGCATGATCCTCCAGGCCATGACCTATCCCAGTGTCGGCAAGCTCATGTTCACCGACGGCCAGAACGAGATGGCAAAGTACCAGGCCGACATCCGTAGCCTCGCGTCACGGGGCGCCCACGTGATAGTCGAGCTCAACTCATTCGGAAAGTCCACTTATCCTGCCAATAGGTTCGCGCAGAAACTGGGCGCCAAGGTCGTCACCTACATCTCCCCGCAGCCCGACGCTCCGTCGGACACCATCACCTCTCAGATCCACCTCGACAGCTGTGCCATGGGCAAGGCCATGGCCCGCATCGCTGACCAGAAGCTCCGTCTGACCCGCCGGACCGCCATCTTCAACGGTGTTCCGGGCAACCCGCTGGGAGTCGAGTGGAACCGGTGCTACGAGCAAGCCGTGAAGAAGTCCCGGGTCGGCGTCAAGCTGGACACCGGATGGACGCCGGCCGGCACCTTCAGCGCCGCTTCGGCAGTGGTGAGTTCCGGCAAGAACTACAGCGCCATCCTCTTCGACTACGCGGATCCGGTGCCGCAGGTGGTCGACGCCTTCGACAAGGCTGCTATCCGCGTTCCCGCAATCATCACGTGGACGGACAACAACGGCCTGGCGAAGATCTGGGAGAAGAAGCAGGGCACCCCCGGAGCCTTCCCCTTGTGGTACACGACCTCGCACATGTGGTCGTCACGGGCGAGTGTGACCATTGGTATGGCGTCGCTGGCCGGCCACGTTCCCGCGGAGATCCTCTCCCCCGCCCCGTTCGTCCAGGCCAAGCGTGGTCTCTACGAGGCCGATCGCCCTGACGACTACCCGGGCTCAGATGTGATGATCCCCGACGAGCTGCTCTCCCGGATGCTCAAGACAGGCTGACCGCCCACATCACACGAGGGGGTCCAGCTCCAGGCCGCCCCTCACATGGAAGGGGTTCTCAGGTGACCGACAACCTGACCTTTGATTCACATGAGCGCGCCGAGATGCAAGGAACGAGTCCGCGACTGGCGGTCAGCGGGATCAGCAAACGCTACGGCGTCGTGCAGGCACTGGACGACGTGAGCTTCGATGTATCAGCGGGTCAGATCCACGCTCTGGTTGGCGAGAACGGTTCTGGCAAGTCCACGGTCGTCGGGATCATCAGCGGCACGGTCCAGCCCGACGCCGGCGTCATCTCCATCGACGGCGGCGCGGTGACCAGCCGACGAACCGCGGACTCGCAACGAGCAGGCGCCATCACGGTGTTTCAGGACGGATCCCTCATCAAGGACCTCTCGGTCGCGCAGAATCTGTACCTGGGGACCGACAGGGCGCAGCGTCCGGCCTATCGCCGCATCGTTGCGTGGGCGACCGAACTGCTGGCATCCCACGGCATACGCATCGACCCGACTATGAAGGCCGGCGATCTCGCGCCCGGGGACCGACAACTGCTGGAGATCATCAGAGCCATCTCCCGCGAGCCCAAGATCCTCATCCTCGACGAAGCGACGTCGGCGCTCGACGCACAAGGCGTCGACACCGTGCTGCTCCTGATGCGGCAGGTGGCGAGCCGTGGGACCGCGGTCCTTTTCGTGACCCACCGGCTGTCGGAAGTCGAGCGTGTCGCAGACACCGTCACGGTACTGCGCGACGGCCGTTACCAAGGCACCCACGACGCGCCTACGACCGCACTGCAACGCCTTGTTGAGTTGATGGCGGGTACGCGCGTCGACATGGAGTTCCCGGAGCGGAGCGACCAGTCGAACGGCAAGGTGCTCCTCCAGGCGAAGGACTTGGCCGGCCCCGGCTTCGGTCCTGTCGACGTCGAGCTGAGAGCCGGAGAAATCGTCGGAATCGCGGGTGCGGATGGCAACGGCCAGCTGGCGCTGCTCCGCGGACTGGCGTCACTCGGGGAGACCCACGGTCACGTACGCACAGGTGGCACCAGCATCCGCAGCTATCGGATGGCCGTCGAGCGTGGAGTGGTGTTGCTGGGGTCCGACCGGAAGAACGAGTCGCTCTTCAGTGCGCTGTCGGTCGGCGACAACATCGGAATAGGCGTGCTCGGCCGACTGTCGAGCATGGGCTTCATGCGCCTCAAGCGGGAGCGGTCCTTCATCGAGGATTCGATCGAGGAATACCGCATTCGCGTGGGCAACCCCCGGCAGCTGCCGTCGGAACTGTCGGGCGGGAACCAGCAGAAGGTCGCGCTGTCGCGCGTACTCGCCATGGATCCCCGTGTCGTGCTCATCGACGAACCCACTCAAGGCGTGGACGTCCGGTCACGTATGGACATCTATCGACTGCTCCGGCAGGTGGCCGACAAGGGTCATGCAGTCGTTGTCGTCAGTTCGGACGCGTCCGAACT
>NZ_MUBM01000516.1 GCF_002154505.1 Streptomyces carpinensis
GAAATACGAGGGCGACCACAGGTGTCCGTGCATGGTGGCGCGGTTTATCCGGCCGGTGAACTCCTGCCGTATCCGGCGGGCGGATACACCCTTGAGGCTGTTGACCAGCTTCGAGACGGCGACCTTGGGCGGGTAGTGCACCAGGAGGTGGACGTGATCGCGTTCGCCGTTGAACTCCTTCAGTTCCGCTTCGAAGTCCTCGCACACCTTGCGCATGATCTCTTCGCAGCGTGTCAGCATCTCGTCGTTGAACACCCCGCGCCGGTACTTCGTCACAAAGACCAAGTGCACATGCATCGCCGAAACAACGTGTCTGCCACGCCTGTAATCGTTCTGCCCATCCATAAGACCAATCGTAGTAGGATCTTGGGTGTGCAGCTCCGCTACAACTACCGGGCCTACCCGGACGCCTCCCAGCGCCGCGCGCTGGCAAGTGCGTTCGGCTGCGCCCGCGTGGTGTGGAACGACTGCCTGCGCGACCGCAAAGAAGCGCACGCGGCAGGGCTGCCGTACGTAAAGTCGGCAGACCTGTCCCGGCTTCGCATCACCCAGGCCAAACACACCGAGGAACGCGCCTGGCTCGCCGACGTATCAGCCGTCGTCCTGCAACAGTCCCTTCGGGACCTCGACACCGCCTATAAGAATTTCTTCGACTCAGTCAAGGGCAAGCGGCAGGGCCGCAAGGTCGGCCCTCCCCGCTACAAATCGAAGAAGGACACCCGGCAGTCGATCCGCTTCAATACCAACGCCTTCTCCCTCCGGGACGACGGCGCGGTGTACGTGGCCAAGGCCGGCAGCCTCAAGGTCAAGTGCTCCCGCCGGCTTCCGGCCGCACCCACGTCCCTGACTGTCACCAAAGACAGCTGCGGCCGGTACTTCCTCAGCTTCGTCGTTGACACCGAGCCGGACATCCTCCCCGGCCTGGACGTCGACGTCGGTATCGACCTCGGCCTGTCCGCCTTCGCCGTCCTCTCCGACGGCAGCAAGATCGACAGCCCCCGCTTCCTGCGCCGGGCCGAGAAGAAACTCAAGCGCCTTCAGCGGGAACTGTCCCGCAAGGCCAAGGGATCGAAGAACCGGGCCAAGGCCCGCATCAAGGTCGCACGCCAGCACGCCAAGGTGGCGGACCGGCGCCGGGACTGGCACCACAAGGCTTCCACACAGATCATTCGCGACAACCAAGCGGTGTACGTGGAAGACCTCGCGGTGTCCGGCCTCGGGCGCACCCGGCTCGCCAAGTCCGTGCACGACGCGGGATGGTCCGCGTTCGTCGGCATGCTGGAGTACAAGGCGGCTCTGCACGGCCGCACCTTCGCCAAGGTGGACCGCGCTTTCCCGTCCTCGCAGGTCTGCTCGGCCTGCGGATTCCGGGACGGCCCCAAGCCCCTGCACGTCCGCGAGTGGACGTGCGGCGAATGCGGCACCGTACACGACCGCGACCACAACGCAGCACGTAACGTCCTCTTCGAAGGACGCCGAATCGTCGCCGCCGGACGGGTGGAGACGCAAAACGCCTCGTGGAGCGCCGGTAAGACCAGGACGAAAGTCCCGGCCCAGCGCGGTGAAGCAGGAAGCCCCCGGAAGGGTCAGCCGACCCAGGCCGGAATCCCTGGACTTTAGGCCAGGGAGCACGTCAGTACGCCCGACGCGGGCA
>NZ_MUBM01000517.1 GCF_002154505.1 Streptomyces carpinensis
CAGCCCGCCGTATGCGGGCTGATACGGCTCCGCGTCGGCCGGGCGGGCGACCTCCTTGGGATCCACCGCCATGACGTAGGACAAGCCACGTTCCTCCAGCGCGAGCCGGAAGGCCACGCTGCGGCCGTAGCCTGCATCGGCCACGATCACCGGCACCGCCAGACCCTCGGGCACCCCGGCCCGAGCGCACCCGACCCTCCACTCGGTCACGGCGGGCTTTTCGCAATCATGGCGAGGTACACCCCGAACGCCAGGGAGAACGCGGCGAGGGCCGGCATGACGACGGCCACGTTTCGAAAGCGAGTTCGGGACAGCGCAAGCGCGATCGGGAGCAGGAGAGGGAAGGCGGGGAAGAGGAGGCGAGGTCTGCTGGTGAAGAAGTGAGTGTCGCCGAGAGCCATCCCGATCAGGGTTGCGCTGTACACCAGAAGGGGGAGCGGCTGCCGGTCGAGCACACTCAGGATGAACAGGGCAACCGAACCCGCGACGACGGCCGCAGCTGTGTACTGGCCCAGAGAGGCCTTCGCAAGCATCAGGTGCTTGAACATGTACAGGGTGTAGTGACCGAAGTCGAAGGCCGATCCGAACCGTCGCTGGACAGCGAAGTAGCCCCCCGGGCTCCCTTTCTTTGCCCCCACCCACAAGACGTAGCCCGACCACCCCGCCGGGGCGAGAAGAACGGCCGGCCATGCGCACCGGCCAATGGGTCGGCCTTCGCGGCGGCAGCGCCATGCGTGCATTCCCAACGCGGTCAGGACGGCGGCAACTGCGGCAATCCCGTTGGGGCGGGTGAGGCCGGCCAGCGAAGCGAGCAGACCAGCGGTGAGCCAGCGGCGGGTGAGAGCGGCGTACAGAGCCCACGCCGCGAAGGCGGTCATCAAGGACTCGGTGTACGCCATGGTGGTGACGATGGCCTGAGGCAGCACCCCCCACAGGGCGACGAGTGCGACGGCGACCCGCCGCTGATACACCAGCTCGCCCACCGCGTAGATCCCCGCGGCGGCGATCGCTGCCGCAATCCACGACAGGGCGAGTGCCACGTTGACCTCTCCGACCGGCAACACCGTGCCCACCGCGCGGATCAACGCCGGGTAGAGCGGGAAGAAGGCCAGGTCGCTGTACACGGTGCCGGAACCCGCAGGACCTGGAAGCACGGTGCCGTAGCCGTCGTGAGCGATGCGGATGTACCACAGGCTGTCCCATTCCATCCCCAGCACCGTGCGCGGATGACGGCCGACGTGGACAGCCCAGACGGAAAGCGCCGCCACCGCCGTCAGACGCATGACAGCAAAGACGATCAACGCAGGCAACGCCCTGCGCAGCGCAGCCCGTAACCGCATCATTCGAGTCGGTGTCGGCGGCCCGCCGGAACGAAGAGGAGGCAGCCCGTGTCGCTGGGCGTCGTCGACGTCAGCGACGCCGTCAAGCTCGTCCATGGGAAGGCCTTCCTCCCCTTCCGTCCGTTGCCTGACCACCCGACGGCCGGACCGTGCGCCGAACCCCCGTCGGTGAGAGGCCCTGGCCTCATCAAAGACGTCTCATATGCCGCACGCATCCGGGCTCCGCACCGGGCGCGCCCAATCGAGTGAGACATTTGCGGCCGAACGGCCTTCCCGAGCTCGGCTCCTTGGCCACTTCCGCCGGGAGCCGCGGAACCTTGGGCCGGGGGAAGAGGGTGGGGATGACCTGCTTGGTCCTGCCCTGGGCCACAGGCAGGGCGGGCGTCCGACCTGCCGACGACCTGGTAATCGTGGCTCCCGCGGTGTCTGGAACGGAGCCGGCATGACCTCTTCGTCCCGAACGCGATCAGTCCCCTACGTGCCCCTGCTTCGGGGCCATTGACCTGCTCGTTCGGCTCCAGGACTGTCCATTACCGTCCGGCCCGCCTGTTCAGGAGCGCAGCCGCCGCGATGCGGCTCACCCGGTTGGTGACCCGGACGGCTGGCCGGCCTTGCTCGAGAATCAGCGCGTCGCTCGCGAGAGGTGCGACGCGACAGCCAGGCGGGATGTTGCGTTGCCGCACGGCCATCCGCCCCGGTTGATCCAATGAGCCGTCGACACGTTCGGCACCAGTTTGGAAGATCGCGTATGCGGGTGGGCCTGACCTCGTTAGACGGTGACGTTTCTGGGACGCTCGCCGTCGTTCCCCGATGTTCCCCGCTGCTCGCCGCTCAGTCGGGCACGCAAGGGGCCGTTGCCCACCAAGGGCTATTTGCCGAACGCCGCCGACAGCTCGTCCGCCGACTCGGCGAGCCGAGGCGGCTCACCGCCCGGGCTGCGGCGGCTTTCCCCGTGATCGACATGGGGCGAGAGGTGACAGCCGGGAAAAGACCAGGTCAAGCCCATCGGAGTACAGTGGGACACGCGGAGTTCACTGCGGGCTGCAAGGAGCGAGGCATGATCCATTCAGCCGATATCCGCGAGTGGCGCAACCGCGACGTGATCGATCCCAAGGGCCGCAAGATCGGGGCCCTGGAAGCGGTCTACGTGGACACCACCACCGACGCGCCGTCCATGGCCACCGTCCGCACGGGGCTGCCCACCCGGCACCGGCTCGTCTTCGTCCCCCTCGACGAGGCGACCCTGGGGCCCGGATACGTGCAGGTGGCGCACTCGAGAGGGATCGTGAGGAAGGCACCGTCGATCGGCATGGACGACGTGCTGCCGATGCAAAGGGAAGTAGAGATCTTCAAACATTACGACAGGCCCTACGAACCCGGCGCCGACCGCGGACGCCGTCTCGCTCGCGGCTGACGACCCGGGCCGGGAGGAAGTGGTCACGCATGTTGGCGCTCTTTTTGTTCCTGATCCTCGCCGCGATCGTCCTGGGGCTCCTCGGCGTGGTGCTGAAGGGGGTGTTCTACCTCCTGGTCATCGGCGTGGTGGTCTTCGTAGCCGACCTCGTGCTGCTGGGCGCGCGCTGGTCCCGGCGATCGCACCGGCACCTCGTCCGGTGATGACGGCGCGCAGGCCGAGGCCTTGACGGAGCCGCTCCCGGCGGTCACCAGGGTCCGCCGAGGCGGTCGTCGTGGATGTCGGCGAGTTCAGTCACACTCCCGACCCGAGCACGGTGCGCCTCCTGTGGGAAGCCCTCCGTCGCGACCCGGATCGTCGACGTACCCGGTCTCGGCCTGCGCCGGCACGACTCGTGCCGCGACGCATGGTCGCCGGGTTCAAGCCGGAGCGGCCGTAGCGTGAGCAGCGTGCATTCCGAGCGCTACCACGGCACCCTCGCCGCGGGCGGCCGTGTGGTGGCGCACGGCTGACGGGCCGATCGTCCGCTCAGGGTCGGCGCCGACCATCGTTGTACGCGCCCGTGGGTCTCAGTCGCTGATGTCACCTGCCCGACGCCACGCGAAGGCGTCCACAGCACGTAGGGGAACCGCGTGTCACGCGTCTTCCAACGCCTCCCCGAACTCACGTAGCACTTTGCCGTGACGGCTGCGGGCCAGTTCGTGCCCGACACCTATGGCGAGCGCGACCGGCCATTCGATGAGTTCCAGTGCGGTGAGGACGCCGAGGCCCGCGAGGAACGCGAGCTGGTCCCTGGGTGGCAGTTCGAGTCGCAAGTCGCCCAAGCGGACGGTCACCGAATTGCTCGAGACGACGTGCTCAGCTGCAGCTCGGGGCCCGTGAGACCTCATGATGGAAACCGGCGCCCTGGAAGCCGCCGTCTCGGGACCTGTCTTGCGTGCTTGAGCGGTCATGGCGTAGCCCGTTTCATCGGCCGGTGCCGGGCATCTGCTCGACGCCCCTACCCCACGCTAGCTCGATATGGCCTGGTGCCCCACTTCCGGTGGGAAGCGGCGGGAAGCGGCCTCCGACCCTCCGAGAAGGACCCTGCGGGCCTGTAACGGCACGCTGTGACACGACCCCTCAAACGCGATAGGCGAGCGCGGTCGCTCGTACGTCTACGACCCCGCAGCGGTCGACGCCGCGATCGCTGAGCACTTCGCGCGCCCGGCCGTCGTCCTCGAACCCGGCCGCCTGTACACCGCGGGGGAGATCGAGGAGCCGGCGGGCGTCACGTCCGCCACCATCCGGGCCGACCTTCGCGCAGCCGCAGCGGCGGCCCTCGACGCCGGCCCGAGCCGCACGACAGCAGCGGCGGCATGAACCGCTGGAAGGGTGCCACCGTCGCCCAGGCCCTCGAGGCCCGCCGAAGCTACCGCAAGACACAGGAAGGATGATTGCAATGGCGGGGCCAAGCTTCACGACATGTCGGACGACGAGGTGCTCTCCCACTGCCTGAAGAACGCCCGCGCCTACCTCGCGCCCTTCGAGTGAAGACCGCGGCGGCCTGCACTCTGGTTATCTGAACGTCGCCACCCGGTACGCATCGATAGCCGCAACGTTCCAGCCTGGCCCCGAACCCACAGAGCCAGAGCCTCCCACCGCCCAGACACCACCCGGAAGTCTGATGTGTCACCGGCCGGGCTCATAGGGCGCCGCTTTCACGGTGGCGCAGGCCATCGAGGGGCGGCGTGGATACCGGTGCCGGCGCGACGACGCGTGAGACGCTGATGATCAGGCCCCGCCGTGCACTCCCCGTCGCGGCGGGGCCGTCGTCATGCAGTGGGCCCCTCGTCTCCGGACGGCGGGAAGTGCTGATTCATCTGGCGCGTACGAACACCCGAACACACCGTCACAACTTCGCCACATCGTCCCCATATAACGTGATGTGTCTGCACCATCACTCGCATGCGAGAGACCCCCACCACCGCTGTCGTCGCCTGCCTGATCGCTGCAGGCGCGACCGCATGCAGCAAGACGCCCACGGACGACGCAGGGACGCAGGACGAGCCTGCAGCGGCGAGCAGCACACTCACCGCTCACGACGCGTTCACGAAAATCGCCGGCACGGTCAGCTCCGCGAAGCTGTCCGGCACCGTCACGGCGGAGAGTGACCCCAACCACCTGCTCGGCCACCCCAGCAAGTACACCTCGAAGATCACGTTCGAGGACAGCCACGTCGCACCCGGCGACGTCGAAGGCACCCGGAAGGGCGACGTCGACCGCGGCGGCGCGATCGAGGTGTTCGGCAGCCGCTCGGACGCCAAGGCCCGCGCGGAGTACATCCAGACCGTCACGAAGTCGATGCCGGCGCTCGCCGAATACGATCACCTCCACGGGAGAGTGCTCGTCCGCGTCTCGCACCACCTCACCCCGAAGCAGGCCGCCGCGTGCAAGTCGGTCGCCAACGAGCTGAGCTGAGGCCGACCATGAGACGAACCCTCGCCACTACCGCAGCCACCGCCCTGCTGCTCGCTGCCGGGCTCACCGCTTGCTCCAGCAGCTCCCCCACGAGCGACAGCAAGCCGAAGCCTGCGGCAGCAAGCCCCAGCAAGTCGCAGGCTGGGGATCCGGTGAAGTACCTGTACGACGTCGACGAGCACCGCCGTTCCCGCTCCGATGTCGAGGGCCTGGTTCAGCATCTGCAGTCCCGCTGTACAGACAGTGCGCTGGTCGTCGAGTTCACCGCCACCAGCACCGCGACCGACCTGGTCGACACCGATCACGACCACCAGGACGTGTACCCGGTCCTGTCGCGACTCGTGACCAGCCTGCCGAAGGGCAGCGGCAAGGTGGACTGCGTGTCCCGACTGTCGGTCGTCGAGCAGCAGATCAAGGCACAGCGCGCACCCAGCCCCTCGCCCACGCCGACCCATCGCGGTGCTGCAGCGCCCACGTTCGCGCCGGCCGCCAACGCCCCTGGCGACGCGACCGCCCTCTGCAACGACGGCACGTTCTCCTATAGCCAGCACCACCACCAGGCCACTTGCTCGCATCACCAGGGGGTGGCCGTCTGGTACGAGTGAGGGGCCCTTGCGGGCTGAGTCGTGGGCTATGGCTGGACCGAGGGCGAGTGATCACCGGGTAGACACACTGGCCTCACCACCCTCCGGAGGCCAGCCATGCCCGACTCCTCCGCACGATCCCATCACCGAACTCGCCGCCGGCCCGTCCGGGGCTGCGGAGCGGTTCACGCGCAGGGATCCGCGGCTGGAGCCCCATCGGGTCGTGTCCGCGCCGCGACATGCTGACCCTGTTCCGGGCGGACGATGACTGGCTTTGTTCACGAGAACCGACAGCACCTGTACACGAGTTCGGGAGGCGTCGGCGGTACGTCGTGGTCGATGTTCATGAGAAACGGCAGCGCCAGTGCACCTCGCCGTCGCAGAGCCGCCACTCGGGAAGTCGCGACGACACCCCGAGTGGCTCTGTGTACTG
>NZ_MUBM01000518.1 GCF_002154505.1 Streptomyces carpinensis
ACTAGGGCGCGTATTGAGTCGTGATCAAGTGGTGGTCTCAGTGAGGTCTTTGATCCAGATCATCGAGGCGCGTAGGTGGAGGCCGGCGAGGTAGCTCTCCGGGGATTTGTCGTAGCGGGTGGCGATGCCCCGCCAGGCCTTGAGCTTGTTGATCAGGCGCTCGACAGTGTTTCTCTCCTTGTAGAGGTCGGCGTCGTGACTGACGGGCCGTCCACCCCTGGAGCCCTTCTTCTTCCGGTTGGCGGCCTGGTCCTTCTTCTCCGGGATCACTGCTTTGATGCCACGTTGCCGCAGGTGGGCGCGGTTGGCGCGGGACGAGTAGGCCTTATCCCCGGCGACCGCGTCCGGGCGGGTGCGGGGGCGGCCGACGGGCCCGCGGACCCGTATCTTCTTCAGCACGGGGATGAACCGTGGGCTGTCGGCGGCCTGTCCCGCGGTCAGGAGGAGTGCCAGCGGGCGGCACTTGCGGTCGGCGGCCAGGTGGACCTTGCTGGTCTGCCCGCCCCTGGAGCGTCCCAGGTGGGCGGCCTTCAGCCGGAGTTTTCGGCGGCGCCGGATGCGGCGTCGCTCTTCCCGTGCGGGATCGGTCTTTGCGTCCTGCCCGTTTCGTTCTTCGAGGCTGCCCCCTTTGACCTGGCCTTGTCCTCCTCGGCGGCGGCCTTCTCCAGGGCGGTGAAGACGTCCTCGTCCAGGTGCATCCCGGCAGCGTCGTGGTGAGCGCGTGCGGTGGTGGAGTCGATGCTGACCAGGGACAGGTCCACCTTGTCCCGCTGTGCGGCTTCCGCGATCAGGCCCTCCAGCAGGGCCTGGAAGACGCCGGCGTCACGCCACTGCCGGAAGCGGTTGGACACGGTCGGCCAGGCGCCGAACTCCTGCGGCATCTCCCGCCACTGCCCGCCGGTCTTGAACCGCCAGATCACGCCCTCGAACTGTTGCCGCAGCCGCTCGGGGTACGGGCCGTACTCGCCGATCGGCAGGTACGGCTCGATGAACTCCCATTCCATATCCGTCAGTTGTGCGCGTGTCATGCAAGTCGATCTACCAGTCCAGACCCCGGCCTGAGGGCGAATCCGACAGATTGATCACGACTCGATACGCGCCCTAG
>NZ_MUBM01000519.1 GCF_002154505.1 Streptomyces carpinensis
CGCGCCCCCGCCGTGCGCACCCATCGACGGCGCCCCATCGACTCCGCGGAACCGGTGGACCCGGATGGCCGAAAACCGTCGGTTTGTCCGGCAGTCCTTTGGAACTCTGCGGAAGGGAGGCTGGTCCCCATTGGGGTGGGGATCATCCGCCCTGAGCCCTTCGGGGCTGTACAAGGGGCCTCACCGGGTCAACCCCAGCCCGGTGAGGCTCCACACGCGTGGCACGCGGTGCCAGGGAACGCGGCATCATGTGACAGGTATCACCGCTCAGGTGTGACCCCTGATTTATGGCGCGTCCGCGAGCGGAGATAACCTGCGAGATGGACATGCCGCGCGCTCGGACACCGTGTGCGCCTCCCTTGTGACACAGAGCGGACGTCACGTTGCCCTTCGCGGCACGCCCACGCATCCAACGAACCGCGAGATCACTGATAGGGACGGAAGCGCGTGGACCTGTTCGAGTACCAGGCGAGGGACCTCTTCGCCAAGCACGGTGTACCGGTGCTGGCCGGTGAAGTCATCGACACGCCTGAGGCGGCGCGCGAGATCACCGAGCGGCTGGGCGGCAAGTCGGTCGTCAAGGCCCAGGTGAAGGTCGGTGGTCGAGGCAAGGCCGGTGGCGTGAAGCTCGCCGCCACCCCGGACGAGGCCGTCGCCCGCGCGACGGACATCCTCGGCATGGACATCAAGGGCCACACGGTCCACAAGGTCATGAT
>NZ_MUBM01000052.1 GCF_002154505.1 Streptomyces carpinensis
CGGCGGTGGCCCCGGCGGGGTGTCCGGCCCGGACCCCGGTGGTGGCCCCGGCCGGGCGGCCGGCGCGGGGCATCTCGTGTGGGCGGCGCAGCTCGGGGCCGACGGGCGGCCGGGGCCGGGGGTACGGATCTTCCGGCACGGGACGGCCACGGCGGTGGCCGCGCCCGCGCTGTCCGGGCGGAACCGTCGCGGGGCAGACGGGGGACGCCCTGGCCCTCGTACGGGAGGTGCTCGGGGAGGTCGGCCCGACGTACCGGCCCTTCGGCGACGCGGAGTTGATCGGCGCGCTGGTCCGGGGCATCGGCGAGCTGGAACCGGGCGGGCCGCCCTTCCATTGGATGGAGACGGCGACGCCACCCGGGCCGGGGACGGCCGCCCGCTGCGGCTGGCTGGACGAGCGCGGTGAGCGGGCGGCACGGGCGCTCTTCGGCACGTACTTCCCCGGCTCATACGCCCAGCCGGGGCGGCCGGGGGTGCGCCGCTGGGCGGGCGTGCACGACGAGAGCGATCCCGGCCGGCTGCTCGCGGTGGCCGCCGACGCCTGGTCGGGGGCCGGGTGCGGGCTGCTGGCGGGGGTCGTCACGCATCCGCGGGCGCGGGGCCGGGGCCTGGGCGCGGCCGTGTCGCGGTTCGTCGTGGACGACCTCGTACGACGCTACGGCCGCGCCGCGTTGCTGGTCGACGCCGACAACACGCCGGCGATCAGGGCCTACGAACGTGCGGGGATGCGCGGGCGCCTGTTCGCGGCGGCGACGGCGGTCCCCCGGTAGGCGGCGGGGGCCTCCCCTCCTCTCAGACGGCGGAGCCGACCTTGGTGTCCGCCGTCGGCCGGGACTCCCTGCGGCGGGTGAACGCCGGCAGCGCGGGCGGGGTGAGGAAGCCCTCGGCGCGGGCGCTGGCTATGCCGATGCGCGGCAGGTCGCCGCTCTTGGCGAACAGCAGGAAGCGCGGCTCCCAGAGGGGCCGGTACTTGGCGTTGGCCCGGTACAGGGACTCGATCTGCCACCAGCGGGAGAAGAAGGTGAGCACCGAGCGCCACAGCCGCAGCACCGGCCCGGCACCGAGCCGTGCCCCGCGCTCGAAGACCGAGCGGAACATGGCGAAGTTGAGCGAAACCCGCCGTACGCCGATCTCCTCGGCGCGCAGCAGCAGTTCGACGACCATGAACTCCATCAGGCCGTTCTCGCAGGAGCGGTCACGGCGCATCAGGTCCAGGGAGAGCCCGTGCTCGCCCCACGGCACGAAGCTGAGCAGCGCGCGCGGCTCGCCGTCGGCGTCCCGGCACTCCAGCATCACGCAGCGGCCGTCGGCGGGGTCGCCGAGCCGCCCGAGGGCCATGGAGAAGCCGCGCTCGGTGGCGCCGTCGCGCCAGTGGTCGGCGCGGTCGACGAGCAGGGCCATCTCGTCGTCGGGGACGTCCTCGTGACGGCGGATGCGAACGGTGTAGCCGGCCCGGCGGACACGGTTGTGGGCCTGCCGTACGACCCGCATGGCCCGGCCGTCGAGGCTGAAGTCGGCGACGTCGACGATGGCCTCGTCGCCCAGTTCGAGGGCGTCCAGACCGTGCCGGGCGTAGACCGTGCCGGCCTCCTCGCTCGCGCCCATGACGGCGGGCGTCCAGGCGTGCCGGCGGGCCTCGGCCAGCCAGGCGTCGATGGCGCCCGGCCAGGCCTCGAGGTCGCCGATGGGATCGCCGGAGGCGAGGCTCACACCGCCCACGACGCGGTAGGTGACGGCGGCCTTGCCGGTGGGGGAGAAGATCGCGGCCTTGTCGCGGCGGAGCGCGAAGTAGCCGAGGGAGTCGCGCTCGCCGTGCCGGTCGAGCAGTTCGCGCAGCCGCTTCTCGTCGTCCTCGGTGAGCAGGGCGCGGCCACGCGGGGAGCGGAAGCAGGCGTACAGGACGAGGAGGAAGGTCGCCGCCGCCATGGTGTTGATGGCGATGTCCACCAGGCGAGGCGCGTGCACGTCCGGGACGCGGTCGGCGAGCGGGCCGACGCTGATACCGCGCAGCAGGACGTAGATGATCTTCTCGCCGAGGGAGGCGCCGCCCCGCGCCTTGTTGGTGGCGTCGACCAGCCAGGTGCTGAGGATGCCGCTGACGAGGAGGCCGACGGCGCCGACGGCGAGGGCGAGCCGGGGGTTGGAGCGGTCGCCGATGGCGTTGAACTCGCGCCGGCCGATCAGCAGCGCGGCCACGAAGAGGCCGGTGAGCGCGGCGGAGAGCCAGTTGAAGAGGTGGTCCTGGAACCGGTCCTGGGTGAGGGCGAGGACATAGAGCGCGAAGAGGGGTCCCGCGAGCAGCAGGTTGAACACCCATGCCGCCCGTTTCCGGCGCCGCATCACCACGGCCAGGAACAGGGCGAGCGCGGCGGAGACCAGGCCGGCGGTGGCCAGGTAGGGCGTGAAGAACTCGCCACCGTTGTGCTCGTGGACCTCCTCGCGGAACGGCAGCGAGAGCACCGCGGCGATGTTGAGCACCGCGAGCAGCCGCAGGTACCAGACGGTTGACGCGGCGGCCCGCGCCCTCAGCCGGGGGCCGGGGGAGGGCGGCGCGGAACGGTGGGAGTCGCGCTGTGCGGGGATGAGGACCGACTTCTGTGCGGACATGGGTGACGCGTCACCTCGAAGGGAACCGCCGAAACCGGCGGAAACGGGACGGGAACGGGCGGCGGGCGGACCCCGCAGGGGGGCAGTGGGGACAGCGGACGGACGGCGGGGGGACAGCGGACGGACAGGAAAGGGGCGTCTCCACTGTTCCGGTAAAAGGTAAGGAACGGGGGTACGGGCGCTTACTCGCCGGAGACGGGGGCGCGGGCGCCGTCGGCGGAGGCGGGCGTGCCGTCGGCGCCGGCGGGGTCGCCGTCGGCGGTCCCGGGCCCGCGGTCGCCGCTGTCGCCGCAGAGGGTCGCGCGTCTTCTGGACGCCGTCAGCAGCCACGCCAGGTTGCCCGCCGCCGCACCGGCCGCCACCGTGGCCGCGATCACCCCCGCCGTGGCGAAGCCGTCGCTGAACAGATGCGGCCGCTGGTCGAGGCTGTGCAACCCGAAGCCGCACAGCTCGTACACGCCGATGGCCGCGATCGTGAGACTCACGACGAGCACGGCGACGGTCGGCCCGAGCCCGCCCTCCGCCTCCTCGCCGGGCGACGCGACCGGCCCCGAACAGTGCGCTTCCTGCATGGATCCCCCGTGGACGGTTGGATGGCGAGCGGACCCTACAGTACGTAGTGTCGCACCGCCGGGTGAAACCGGTCGTCGCCCGTCCGGGGAGATCCGGGGAAACCCGGGGAGAACCGGGGAGGGGGCGAGCTTCACGGCCTGAGGCCGATGACGTCGGACCCGGCCGGTCGCCAACGTCTTAACCGCCACCGCCACCGCCGCCGCCTTCGCCGCCCCGGCGGCCACCGGCTGGTCGCGGACCGCGAGCCGCGTCGCCGGCCGAACCGGCCCCTGCAGCCGCCGGCCGACCCGCGCCCGACCGGGGGCATGGGCGCGGATCTACGCTGGCCATGGGGCCCGATGGCCGCCGGGTGATGAGGAGTACGTCCGATGTCGGCGCGCGAGCGCGAGTGGGAGCTGGCCGAGCAGCAGCGCGAGCACTGGCAGCAGGTCTACGGCGAGCACCCCGGCATGTACGGCGAGGCGCCGTCCGAGCCCGCCGTCCACGCCGCCACCGTGTTCCGGGCCGCCGGGGCCCGCGAGGTGCTGGAGCTGGGCGCCGGTCACGGCCGCGACGCGCTGTACTTCGCCTGTGCGGGTTTTTTCGTGCTGGCCACCGACTTCAGCCCGGTCGGCCTGGAGCAGCTGCGCGAGGCCGCCGCCGCCCGGGGCGTCGCCGAGCGGGTCGGCACGGCGGTGCACGACGTCCGCGATCCCCTGCCGCTCGCGGACGCCTCGGTGGACGCCGTGTACGCGCACATGCTGCTGTGCATGGCGCTGACCACCGAGGAGATCCACGCCCTGGTCGGCGAGGTCCGGCGGGTGCTGCGGCCGGGCGGAACCTTCGTCTACACCGTCCGGCACACCGGGGACGCGCACTACCGGGCCGGCGCCGGGCACGGCGACGACATCTGGGAGCACGGCGGCTTCGCGGTCCACTTCTTCCCCCGCGGCCTCGTCGACCGCCTGGCCGAGGGCTGGCGTCTCCACGAGGTCCACCCCTTCGAGGAGGGCGACCTGCCCAGACGCCTGTGGCGCGTCACCCAGACCGTGTGAACCCCGGACCGTGTGAGCCAGGGCGTGTGAACCGGGATCGCGCACGCCCCGACCGAGTCTTCGGGATCCGGGTCAGGACCCTGATGGCGGCCGGACCCCGAGGACGTCGAGCATCGCCCGGGTGGCCGGGCTCGGGTTGAACCGGCTCCACGCCAGATACTCGATGCGGTGCGGTCCGTCGACCACCGGGACCAGCGCCAGTTCGGGGTCGCCGGCGGCCAGCGGCCGGATGTACGCCGACGGCAGCAGCGCGACGGCGAGCCCGCGCGCGATCAGCCGGATGATCAGTTCGACGACGCCGGCCTCGTACGCGACGTCGCGGACCACGCCCGCGGCGGCGAACGCCTGATCGGACTGGGCGCGGGCGGGTGTCCCCGCCACGAAGTCCACGAACGTCTCCGCGACGATCTCCTGGAGCGTGACCCGGGAGGTGCCCGCGAGCCGGTGCCCGGCCGGCACCACCAGGACGTGTTCGTCGTGATCGAGGACGACGGTTTCCACCCCGGAGGGCCGCTCGCCCTCCGGCAGGCCGAGGAAGGCGAGGTCCAGGTCGCCCTTCCGGATCGCCGCCACCAGGTCGTCGCTGCGCCCGGAACGGAGGACCACGCGGACGTCCGGGTGCTGGGCGCGATACCGCTGGAGCACCTCGGGCACGTCGACGGCGGCCGTGGTCACGATCACGCCGACGGCGAGCCGGCCGCGCACCACGCCGGTCGCGTCGGCGGCGTCGGCCGCCGCGCGGTCGGCGGCGGCCAGGCACTCGCGCGCGCCGACGAGAAACGCCGCTCCGGCGCTGGTCAGCTCGACGCGGCGGCTGGACCGGGCGAACAGCTTGACCCCGAGCTCCCGTTCCAGGCCGGCGATCCGGTGACTGAGTGACGACTGCACCACGCAGCAGCGCTCCGCGGCGCGGGTGAAGTTGCGGGTTTCGGCGACGGCGACGACGTATCGCATCTGCTGGAGATCCACCGAGTCATCGTGATCGTTCATGGCTGCCATGACAAGCATGCTTTGCGTTCATGATGCGCGGTGCTGAGACTCCATCACATGCATTCCTTGACCGAGCGATCACCGGGCCCGTCGCGGACCTCGTACGCGCCGCGGACGGCGGCCGTCGCGCTGACCGCGCTCGCCCCCGCCTCCTGGGGCACCACATACGCCGTGACCACGCAACTGCTCCCGGCCGGGCATCCGCTGTTCGCCGGGCTGATGCGCGCCCTGCCCGCCGGGCTGCTCGGCCTGGCGATCACCCGTGTGCTCCCGCGCGGGGAGTGGTGGTGGAAGGCCGCCGTCCTCGGCGTGCTCAACATCGGCGCCTTCTTCCCCCTGCTGTTCCTGGCGGCCGAACGGCTCCCCGGCGGGGTCGCCGCCACCCTCGGTGCCACCCAGCCGCTGCTGGTCGCCGCGCTGGCCATCGCGGTGCTCCGCGACCGGCCTTCGGTCTGGCGATGGACCTGGGGCCTGATCGGCGTGGCCGGCGTCGGACTCGTCGTGCTCGGGCCCGACGCCCACCTGGACGTCGTCGGAGTGCTCGCCGGCCTCGGCGGTACGGCGACCATGGCCAGCGGGGTCGTCCTCACCAAACGCTGGGGCCGTCCCGAGGGGCTCGGCCCACTGGCCCTGGCCGGCTGGCAACTGACCGCCGGCGGCCTGCTGCTGCTCCCGCTCACCCTCGCGATCGAGGGGGTCCCGCAGCGGATCGACGCGGGCGCGGCCGGCGGCTACCTGTGGCTCGGCAGCATGGGCGGGCTGATCGCGTACACGCTCTGGTTCCGCGGCATCGGCAGGCTGCCGGTCGGCGCGTCCGCGCCGCTGGTGCTGCTGTCTCCGCTGGTCGCGACCGTGGTCGGCATCGGGCTGGGCGAGTCGCTGAGCCTGGTGCAGGCCCTTGGTTTCGCCCTCGCCCTGGCGGCCCTGCTCGCCGCGCAGCTCGATCCCCCGAACCTGCCCGGCGCCCGCGCCGCACGCGCCGGTGCGACGGGAGCCGAATCGCGGGAAGAATCCCAGGAACAGGAAGAGGGGACCGAACGGGGCGCGGCGACGGCAGGCATGACGATCGCCGTGCTCGGCGCCACGGGGATGGTCGGCAGCCGGGTGATCGGTGAGGCCCGTGCACGCGGGCACCAGGTGCTCGCCCTGTCCCGGAAGCCTGCCGGTGACGATCCGAACGTGACGCCGATCGCGGTCGACGCGACCGACGCACACGCCGTACGCGAGGCGCTCGCGGGCTCCGCCACGAACAGCGCCGCCGACAGTCTCGCCGACGGAGCCTCGAACGGCGCCGCCGACGCCGTCGTGCTGACCGTGCGGACCGATCCGGTCGGCCAGGAGTTCCTGGTCGGCGCCACCCGTACGGTGCTGGACGTCGCCGCGCGGCTCGGGATCCGCGTCCTCGTGGTCGGCGGCGCCGGTGCGCTGCGCAGCCCCGGCGACCGGGATCTGCTGGTCGCCGACGACCCCGCGTACGTGCCCGCCGAATGGAAGGCCGTCGCCGCCGCCGGGATCGCCCAGCTGCGGACCTGCCACGCCCATGCCGGTGCCGAGTGGGTCTATCTGAGCCCGCCGGCCCTGCTGGAGCCCGGCGAACGAACCGGCCGCTACCGGCGCGGCACCGACACCCTGCTCACCGGCGCCGACGGCCGATCCTGGATCAGTGCCGAGGACCTGGCCGTCGCCGTGGTCGACGAACTGGAGACCCCGGGCGGCGAACACCACATCACGGTCGTCCACGCAGGCGCACGCCGATCAGTGGCGGCCGACGACCGACCGTCCGGACACCGCGCGGCTCAGGGCCACACCAGGCAGTAGGGCTGATGGCCCGCCTCGTGCAGGCGGTGGCTGAAGTCCTGCCACTCGTGGAGCAGTTGGTACACGTTGAACGCGTCTCTCGGGCCACCGCGGTCCGGGACCGTGGACCATATGAAGGCGGCCGCGCCGACCGCTTCCTCGCCGATGTCGCGGAGCGGGTCGACGACGGTCATCGGGAGCTTGACGACCGCGTAGTCGGGGTGCAGGACGACCAGTTCCAGCGGCGGCACCTTGTGCAGGGGGACACCCTCGATGCCGGTCAGCACCATCGCGGCCATGGTCTCCGGCTTGATCTTGGTGAACATGCCGTTCATGCCGAGCTCGTCGCCGCCGAGTTCCTCGGGACGCATCGAGATCGGGACGCGGGCCGCGGTCGCGCCGTCGGGCGCACCGAAGTACTTGTACGTCACCCCCACCCGACCACCATTCCTGCTCCCCGCCCGGAGGCTGTCGACCCGGCGGTCCGTCCGGCCGTCGATCCGCCGGTCCGGCCTCTCGGGCTCACTCGGTGCACCCTGTGCCTGACGTGCTTCGGCGGCCTGCTCCGCGTCGCGCCGGTGCCTTCCCCGCCGGGCACGTCGAGGACCCAGGTCGTCAGTCCCCTCGCCCAGTCCGCCACCGCGATGCATATCTCCACCCGACTGCTTTTCTAGGACGCGTGGCCCCGCCGCGCAACCCGATCATCGTGTCAGTGACCTCCCCCACGGCCGCACGCCGAAACGTGCGCTGAAACATCTGCCCGCGGGACCTTCGAGGACCCTCGCGGCCCCCGACACGAACCTTCGCCCTTGTCCATACGTACGAGGAGCCCAGTTTCTCAGATGGGTGCGGGCGAATCCGCTTCTTCGGGCGCGGGGATCTCCGCGGGCACCATGTCTCGGCCGCGCGGACCGGCACCACCGCCGCCCGGTCCTCCGCCCTGGCTGGCCTACCCTGAACAGGTCACTGCCCACCGGATTCCGTGAAACCCCGAGAAATCGGAGAAGTCGCAGGTCATGAGCGAACTGCCATATCCATACGAAGCCCCCGTCTCGCAGGTGCTGTTCGATCGTGCGGCGGCCGTCACACCCGGCGGTGTGAACTCGCCGGTGCGTGCCTTCCGTGCCGTGGGCGGCACGCCCCGGTTCATGGTGTCCGGAAACGGCCCCTATCTGATGGACGCGGACGGGCGGGAGTACGTCGACCTCGTGTGCTCCTGGGGGCCGATGATCCTCGGGCACGGCCGGCCCGAGGTGATCGCCGCCGTGCAGGAGGCGGTCGCCCGCGGCACGTCCTTCGGCACGCCCGGTGAGGGCGAGGTCGCGCTCGCCGAGGAGATGGTGGGCAGAGTCGCGCCGCTGGAGCAGGTCAGGCTCGTGTCCAGCGGGACCGAGGCCACCATGTCCGCCATCCGGCTCGCCCGCGGGTTCACGCAGCGGACCAAGGTGATCAAGTTCGCCGGGTGCTACCACGGGCACGTGGATTCCCTGCTGGCCTCGGCCGGGTCGGGGGTCGCCACCTTCGCGCTGCCCGACACGCCGGGCGTCACCGGGGCCCAGGCCGGCGACACGATCGTGCTGCCGTACAACGACCTCGACGCCGTGCGCGCCGCCTTCGCCGCCCACCCGGGCGAGATCGCCTGTGTGATCACCGAGGCCTCGCCCGGCAACATGGGCGTCGTGCCGCCGCTGCCCGGTTTCAACCAGGGGCTGAAGGACGTGTGCCGGGACAACGGCGCCCTGTACATCTCCGACGAGGTCATGACCGGGTTCCGCACCAGCCGCGCCGGGTGGTACGGCGTCGACGGGGTCGAGCCCGACCTGATGACCTTCGGGAAGGTGATGGGCGGCGGCTTCCCGGCCGCGGCCTTCGGCGGACGCGCCGACGTGATGGCGCACCTCGCCCCGGCCGGGCCCGTCTACCAGGCCGGCACCCTCTCCGGGAACCCGGTCGCCACCGCCGCCGGGCTCGCCCAGCTGCGCCTGCTCGACGACGCCGCCTACGCCAAGGTGAACGCCGTGTCGCAGCAGATCCAGGCGCTCGTCTCCGAGGCGCTCACCAAGGAAGGCGTGGCGCACACCCTGCAGAACGCCTCCAACATGTTCTCGGTCTTCTTCACCGACCGGCCGGTGCGCGACTACGAGGACGCCAAGGCGCAGGAGTCGTACCGCTTCACCGCCTTCTTCCACGCGATGCTGGCGAACGGCGTCTACCTGCCGCCGTCGTCCTTCGAGTCCTGGTTCGTCTCGACCGCGCACGACGAGCAGGCCCTTCAGCGGATCGCCGACGCCCTTCCGGCGGCGGCCCGGGCGGCGGCGGAGGCGACGGCATGAGCAACGCGCCGGAGAAGCACGGCAACGACGACGTCACCGTCGTCCACCTCATGCGCCACGGCGAGGTGGAGAACCCGACCGGGATCCTGTACGGCCGGCTGCCCGGCTACCACCTCTCCGAACTCGGGCGGCAGATGGCCGAGCGGGTCGCCGAGCACCTCGCCTCCCGGGATGTGACGTACGTCGTCGCCTCCCCGCTGGAGCGCGCGCAGGAGACGGCGACACCGATCGCCAAGGCGCACGGGCTCGACCTCGCCACCGACGAGCGGCTGATCGAGGCGGGGAACGTCTTCCAGGGCAAGACCTTCGGTGTCGGCGACGGCGCGCTGCGCCGGCCGGCGAACTGGAAGCACGTGATCAACCCGTTCAAGCCGTCCTGGGGCGAGCCGTACGTCGACCAGGTCGTGCGGATGATGGGGGCGCTGAACGCGGCCAAGGACCAGGCGCGCGGGCATGAAGCGGTGCTCGTCAGCCATCAGTTGCCGATCTGGATCGTGCGCTCCTACGTCGAGCGGCGGCGGCTGTGGCACGACCCGCGCAAGCGGCAGTGCACACTCGCCTCGCTGACGACGTTCACGTACCAGGGCGACCGGATCGTCTCCGTGGGCTACACCGAGCCGGCTCGCGATCTGGTGCCCCCTCATCTCCTCGCGGGCGCCAAGCCGGTGAAGGGGCAGGGGAAGGCCTTCGGAGCGTAAAGGCGGGGTAAGACCTCGCTCACTTACGAACAATTTCACGACATTTGTTGTGAAATTCACATCGCCGCGCGGAACCTTCCCGTTCGTCACGGCCTCTGAGTGTGTGACCACATCAGAGGACGTGACGAATCGGGGATCTCATGCGCACCTTCTCCCGGAGGGGCATACTCGGCCTCGGCGCGGGCGCCGCGGCCGTCGCCGGACTTGCGGGCTGTGGCAGCCTCAAGTCGTCGGACGGCACGAGCCACGCCGGCGGTTCCGGTTCGGGCGGCAGTTCGCGCGGCAGGAGCACGCAGCCCCCGGCCCGCCCGATAGGTGACGGCTCGACGTCGTTCACCGGCAAGCAGCCCCACCAGCCCGCGAGGCCCGAGCCGCTGGAGCCGGGTCAGACGCCGCCGCAGTTCGTCATCTTCTCCTGGGACGGGGCCGGCGAGGTCGGCAACGGCCTGTTCCCGCGCTTCCTGGACCTGGCCAAGCAGCACGACGCCCACATGACCTTCTTCCTCTCCGGGCTCTATCTGCTGCCGGAGGACAAGAAGCGCATGTACAACCCGCCGAACAACCCGCGCGGCGCCTCGGACATCGGCTATCTCAACCCCGACCACATCAGGGCCACGCTCGACAACGTCCGTCGCGCCTGGCTCGAGGGCCACGAGATCGGCACCCACTTCAACGGCCACTTCTGCTCCGGCCACGGCACGGTCGCCAACTGGACGCCCCAGCAGTGGCGCAGCGAGATCGACCAGGCCAAGGCCTTCGTGAAGCAGTGGAGGACCAACACGGGCTGGCACGACCTGCCCTCCCTGCCCTTCGACTACGACAAGGAGCTCGTCGGCGGCCGCACCCCGTGCCTGCTCGGGCAGAACAACCTGCTGCCCACCGCCCGCGAGCTCGGCTGGCGCTACGACGCCTCCTCGCCCGGCGGCCGTCAGGTCTGGCCGGTCAAGCGGCTCGGCATCTGGGACCTGCCGCTGCAGCAGATACCCTTCCCGGGCCGCAGGTTCGAGGTCCTCTCCATGGACTACAACATGCTCGCCAACCAGTCGGTGAACTCCACCAAGGCCCCGGCCTACAACTACCCCGGCTGGCGCAAGCAGTCCGCCCAGGCCTACATCCAGGGCTTCCAGCGGGCATACGAGACAAACCGGGCGCCCTTCTTCATAGGCAACCACTTCGAGCACTGGAACGGCGGGATCTACATGGACTCCGTCGAAGAGGCCTTCAAGCACATCGCGCAGGAGAAGGAGAAGGGCGCGGACGTGCGCCTGGTCTCCTTCCGGCAGTTCGTCGACTGGATGGACGTGCAGAAGCCGGAGGTGCTCGCCAAGCTGCGCACCCTGGAGGTCGGACAGCGACCGGCCGGCGGCTGGAAGGAGTTCCTCAAGGACGCCGGGACCTCCGCGACCTCGGGCGCCTCCGGATCCTCCGGCACCTCCGGGGCCACGCGCGGCACCGGCACGCAGAGCTCCAAGGGCACCGTGAACGCTGCCTGAAATGCGGTTTTCCGCCCGCGAGGGGGGTGCGCAAGATCCCCGGAACAGGCATGCGAAACTTTTCACATGAGTGTCGTCAGCCGCGCCCCCCAGTGCTCGAACCGGGCGAACCGTACGTCCGCACCGCACCGCACGCGCACGACCCGCGCCCGCGGCCGCGCCGCCCTGCTCGCCGCCGGGACCGCCGCCCTGGCACTCGTGCTGTCCGCGTGCGGCTCCGGAGGCACCTCCGGCGGCTCGGGCAGCACCAACTTCATCACCGGCTCCGACGGCATCGCGACCGTGAAGAAGGGCGAGCGCAAGCCCGCGCCCGACCTCTCCGGCCGGACCATCGACGGCAAGCAGCTCGACATCGCCTCCTACAAGGGCAAGGTCGTCGTCCTCAACGTCTGGGGCTCCTGGTGCGCGCCCTGCCGGGCCGAGGCACCCAACCTGGTGCAGGTCGCCAAGGACACCGCCGCCAAGGGCGTGCAGTTCGTCGGCATCAACACCCGTGACACCAGCACCCAGCCGGCCGTCGCCTTCGAGAAGCGGTACGGGGTGCCGTTCCCGAGCCTGTACGACCCGACCGGCAAGCTCATGCTCCGCTTCAAGAAGGGCACCCTCAACCCGCAGCTGATCCCGACCACGATCGTCGTCGACCGGAACGGCGACATCGCGGCCCGCGCCCTCCAGGCGCTCAGCGAGGAGAAGCTGCGCAAGATGCTCGACCCGGTCATCGCGGAGAAGTGAGCCGCCGTGCTACTGGCCGCAGCCACTGACGCCAACCAGACCGTCAGCAGCGGAGCCCTCGTGCTCGCGCTGCCGATCGCCGTGCTCGGCGGGCTCGTGTCCTTCTTCTCGCCGTGCGTCCTGCCCCTCGTCCCGGGCTACCTGTCGTATGTGACGGGTGTCACCGGCACCGATCTGGCGGAGGCACGGCGCGGGCGGATGGCCGTCGGCGCCTCCCTCTTCGTCCTCGGCTTCACCGCCGTGTTCGTCTCCGGGGGCGCGCTCTTCGGCTACTTCGGCCAGAACCTCCAGGACCACAAGGGTCCCCTCACCAAGGTGCTGGGCGTGCTCATGATCCTCATGGGCGTGTTCTTCATGGGCCTGATGCCCTGGATGACCCAGCGTGAGTTCCGTTTCCACAAGCGCCCGGCCACCGGTCTGATCGGCGCACCACTCCTCGGCGCGCTGTTCGGCATCGGCTGGACCCCGTGCATCGGCCCGACCCTCTCCGCGGTCCAGACGCTCTCCTTCCAGCAGGCCAGCGCCGGACGGGGGGCCTTGCTCACCGTCGCCTACTGCGCCGGGCTCGGCATCCCGTTCGTGCTCACCGCCATCGCCTTCCGCAAGGCCCTCGGAGCCTTCGGCTGGGTCAAGCGCCACTATGTCTGGGTGATGCGCATCGGAGGCACGATGATGATCCTGACCGGTGTGCTGCTGCTCACCGGCGCCTGGGACCGCCTGGTGCAGGAGATGCAGAACTGGTCCACCGGCTTCACTGTGGGGATCTGATCCATGAGCAAGACGACAACCGGCACCACCGCCGACGAGACCCCCGCCGCCGGACACTCGGCGGCCGGCGAGGACGACCTGGGCGCGGCCGGCTCGCAACTGTCCACCGCCCCCACGGAGACAGCGGTCCCCGGCTCCTTCGGCGGCAACCGCGCCCCCGGCCTGATGGGCTGGCTGGCCTGGACCGGGCGGGAGATCGTCGGCTGGGTGCGCTGGTTCTGGCGGCAGCTGACCTCCATGCGGGTGGCGCTGCTGCTGCTGTTCCTGCTCTCCCTCGGGGCCATCCCGGGCTCGCTGATCCCGCAGAACGGCAGCGACGCCATGAAGGTCGAGACCTTCAAGCAGACGCACAGGACGCTCGCGCCGATCTACGACAAGCTGGGTCTGTTCCACGTCTACAGCTCGGTGTGGTTCTCCGCGATCTACATCCTGCTGTTCGTCTCCCTCATCGGCTGCATCGTGCCGCGCACCTGGCAGTTCGTCGGCCAGCTGCGCAGCCGGCCGCCGGGTGCGCCGAGGCGGCTGACCCGGCTGCCCGCGTACGCCACCTGGCGCACCGCCGCCGCCCCCGAGGAGGTCCGCGAGGCCGCGCTGAAGGCCCTGAAGCAGCGGCGCTTCCGCGCACACACCACCGGGGACGCCGTCGCCGCCGAGAAGGGCTATCTGCGCGAGGCCGGCAACCTGCTGTTCCACATCGCGCTGATCGTGATGCTGATCGCCTTCGCCTGGGGCCAGCTGTTCAAGACCGAGGGCAACAAGCTGATCGTCGAGGGCGACGGGTTCACCAACACCCTGACCCAGTACGACGACTTCAAGTCGGGCAACCTCTTCAACGACGACAACCTGGTGCCGTTCAGCTTCAACCTGAAGAAGTTCACGGCCACCTACGAGCGCAACGGCCCCAACAAGGGCACCGCGCGCACCTTCGAGGCGGCCATCGACTACAGCGTCGGCGCCGACGGCAAGGACCAGCACAAGATCGTCCGGGTCAACCACCCGCTGGAGATCGACGACGCCAAGGTCTACCTGGTCAGCCACGGCTACGCGCCCACCGTCACCGTCCGCGACGGCAAGGGCAACGTGGTGCTGCACCAGGCTGTGCCGCTGCTGCCGCTGGACGCCAACGAGACCTCGCAGGGCGCGATCAAGGTCTTCGACGGCTACAAGAACGCCCAGGGCAAGGACGAGCAGCTCGGCTTCTCCGCATTCTTCGTCCCGACCTTCGCGGGCGCCGGCAAGGGCACGATGTTCTCCCAGTTCCCGGCCCTGGACTTCCCCGTCCTGGCGCTGGGCGCCTACCACGGCGACCTGGGCGTGGACGCGGGCGTCCCGCAGAACGTCTACCAGCTGGACACCAAGGACCCGAACCTGAAGCCGTTCAAGGACGCCAAGGGCCAGATCCTCAAGAGCCGCCTGCTGCCCGGCGAGACCATGCAGCTGCCGAACGGCGCCGGGTCCATCACGTTCGACAAGGACATCAAGGAGTGGGCCGGCTTCCAGGTCGTCCAGCAGCCCGGCACCGGCTGGGCGCTGACCGGCGCCCTCGCCGCCATCACCGGCCTGGCCGGCTCGCTGTTCATCCAGCGCCGCCGCGTCTGGGTGCGGGCGGTGCGGGGCGCCGACGGTGCGACGGTCGTCGAGGTGGCGGGCCTGGGCCGCAGCGAGTCCGCGAAGCTCCCCGAGGAGATCGGCGACCTGGCCGCCCTCGTGCACGACAAGGCACCCGCACAGACCGACGCCGACCCCGACCGGGAGCCGGACGCCGACACCCCCGTACCTGCCGAAGGGGCTGAGAAGAAATGACTCTCGCCGCCGCAACCGAGCTCGCCTCGGCGACCAACGAACACCTCGCGCACATCAGCAACACGCTGATCTACTCCTCGATGGCCGTCTACACGCTGGCCTTCTTCGCGTACATCGCCGAATGGCTCTTCGGCAGCCGCAGCAAGGTGGCCCGAACGGCCTCCGCGCTGACCGTCAAGGAGGAGGCGGCCGCCTCGGCGCGGGGCCCCGCGGTGACGGTGAAGTCCGCGGGAGGGACCGCGGTCCTGGAGCGGCCGGAGGTCGTCGTGCGGTCCGCCGCCGGCTCCCGGGACGTGCCCGACGGGCCGGGAGCCCACGGCGGCGACGCGCAGGGCGACCTGTACGGCCGGATCGCCGTCTCCCTCACCGTGCTCGCCTTCCTCGTGGAGCTGGGCGGCGTCGTCGCCCGCGCGGCCTCCGTGGAGCGGGCGCCGTGGGGCAACATGTACGAGTTCAACATCACCTTCTCCACGGTCGCCGTGGGCGTGTACCTCAGCCTGCTCGCGCTGCGGAAGAACGTGCGCTGGCTCGGTCTCTTCCTGACCACCACGGTCCTGCTCGACCTCGGCCTCGCGGTCACCGTCCTGTACACGGCGAGCGACCAGCTGGTCCCGGCGCTGCACTCGTACTGGCTGTACATCCACGTCTCCACCGCGATCTTCTGCGGTGCGGTCCTCTACGTCGGCGCGGTCTCCACGCTGCTGTACCTGTTCAAGGACTCCTACGAGAACAAGCTCGAGAGCGGCGGCAAGCCGGGCTCCTTCGCCACCTCCGTCCTGGAGCGGCTGCCCGCCTCGGCGACGCTGGACAAGTTCGCGTACCGCATCAACGCGGCCGTCTTCCCGCTGTGGACGTTCACGATCATCGCGGGCGCCATCTGGGCCGAGTCGGCCTGGGGCCGCTACTGGGGCTGGGACCCCAAGGAGACCTGGGCGTTCATCACCTGGGTCGCCTACGCCTGCTACCTTCACGCCCGTTCCACCGCTGGCTGGAAGGGCCGCAAGGCGGCGTACATCGCGCTCATCGCCTTCGCCTGCTACCTGTTCAACTACTACGGCGTGAACATCTTCGTGGGTGGCAAGCACTCGTACGCGGGCGTCTGACCCCCGTGTGGTGAGGGCCGGTTCCTGTGACCCGAGTCACGGGAGCCGGCCTTCGTCGTACGGACGGAAAGGAGGGCGTGGACACGAATCCCGCCTCGCCGGCCTCCTGGCCGCCGTACGGCCTCACACGTGCGCCGTCACCCGCATGGAGTCAGGCTGGTGTCATGACCGGATCCATCGAACAGGGCAGCAGCCAGACCCACGGGAACACGCACCTGCTGCATTTCCTGGTACGGCTTCCCAGGCCCATGGAGAGGGTCTGGCCGGCGCTGGCCACCCCGGAGGGGCTCGCGCGCTGGCTGACCGCCGTCGAGGAGTTCGAGCCCCGGCTCGGTGGCGCGGTCCGCCTGCGGGACCTGGGTGCCGGCCGGGTCACCGCGTGGGACGTGGACCGGGTCGCCGAGTACACCCTGGAGAGCGGTGGCCGCCTCCGCTTCCATCTGGAACGGGACGGGGACCAGGCCTGCGTCCTCCGTTTCACCCATGAGTTCCAGGGCGAGGAGGAGTCGGAGGCGGACTGGCGGGCCCGTTTCGAGCACCTGATCGCGCGGCTGGAGAACAACGACCGGAACGACCCCGAACGCGGGAACGGCTCGTAGGTACTCCCCGGGCCGGTCCTCCCCGGCCCGCGATCACGTGCTCCCGTCCTCCGGTCGGGCCACCGCACGCACCCGTGGGCGTGGCGGCGGTGGGATGCCGTAGTGCCCGGCGATTTCGCTTGCCTCCAGCGGCCACCGGGACTGCCGCCCGTCACTGAGCGGAACCCGTTGACTACGGAAGGAGATCCCCCGGCGACCCCCAGCGCGCGGTGAACTGTGGGTCTGACGTGGAGAGTTGACGGTGCGTGGCCAAAGCGCCGGGGTATGGCCCGGCCCCGGTGACAGGGGCGCGGTGGCCCGTGGAAGATACTGGGACGCATGGCTTACGACGATCTTCGCTCCCTGCTCAGGGCGCTGGAGCGCGAGGGCGACCTCAAGCGCATCAAGGCCGAGGTCGACCCGTACCTGGAGGTCGGTGAGATCGTCGACCGGGTGCAGAAGTCCGGCGGTCCCGCGCTGCTCTTCGAGAACGTGAAGGGCTCGGCCATGCCGCTCGCCATGAACGTCTTCGGCACCGACCGGCGGCTGCTGAAGGCGCTCGGCCTGAAGTCGTACGGCGAGATCAGCGACAGGATCGGCGGGCTGCTGAAGCCCGAGCTGCCGCACGGGTTCGTGGGCGTGCGCGAGGCGTTCGGCAAGCTCGGCGCGATGACGCACGTGCCGCCGAAGAAGGTGAAGTCCGACAACGCGCCCGTGCAGGAGGTCGTGCTGCGCGGCGACGAGGTCGACCTGGACCGGCTGCCGGCGCTGTTCACCTGGCCCAAGGACGGCGGTTCCTTCTTCAACCTGGGGCTCACCCACACCAAGGACCCGGAGAGCGGCGTCCGCAACCTCGGGCTGTACCGCCTCCAGCGCCACGACCGCCGCACCATCGGCATGCACTGGCAGATCCACAAGGACAGCCGGAACCACTACCAGGTGGCCGCGCGCCGGGGCGAACGGCTGCCGGTCGCCATCGCCTTCGGGTGCCCGCCCGCCGTGACGTACGCCTCCACCGCACCGCTGCCCGGGGACATCGACGAGTACCTCTTCGCCGGGTTCATCGCGGGCAGGCGGATCGAGATGGTCGACTGCAAGACCGTGCCGCTCCAGGTCCCGGCGAACGCCGAGGTGGTCCTGGAGGGCTGGCTGGAGCCGGGCAGGATGCTGCCGGAGGGCCCGTTCGGCGACCACACCGGCTTCTACACCCCGCAGGAGCCGTTCCCGGCGCTGACCATCGACTGCGTGACGATGCGCAGGCGACCCCTGCTGCAGTCGATCGTCGTCGGCCGGCCGCCGACGGAGGACGGGCCGCTGGGCCGCGCCACCGAGCGTTTCTTCCTGCCCCTGCTGAAGATCATCGTGCCGGACATCGTGGACTACCACCTGCCCGAGGCGGGCGGCTTCCACAACTGCGCGATCGTCTCCATCGACAAGAAGTACCCCAAGCACGCCCAGAAGGTGATGCACGCGATCTGGGGTGCGCACATGATGTCCCTGACCAAGCTGATCGTGGTCGTCGACGCCGACTGCGATGTGCACGATCTGCACGAGGTCGCCTGGCGAGCCCTGGGCAACACCGACTACGCCCGCGACCTCACGGTCGTCGAGGGCCCCGTCGACCACCTCGATCATGCCTCCTACCAGCAGTTCTGGGGTGGCAAGGCGGGCATCGACGCGACGAGGAAATGGCCAGAGGAGGGCTACACGCGCGACGGCGGGTGGCCGGACATGGTCCTGTCGGACCCGGATACGGCGGCCCTGGTGGACCGCCGCTGGAAGGAGTACGGGCTGTGAGCAGCGCCTCCGCAGCACTCCCGCAGCCGGGACGCACCAAAGCGTTCCTGCGCCTGGTGATGATCGAGCACTCGGTCTTCGCCCTGCCCTTCGCCTACATCGCCTCGCTCACGGCGATGTTCGAGTGGGACAGGAACTTCCACTGGGGACGGCTGCTGCTGGTCACCATCTGCATGGTGGGCCTGCGCACCTTCGCCATGGCGGTCAACCGGATCATCGACCGGGAGATCGACGCCCGTAACCCCCGGACCGCGCACCGCGAGCTCGTGACCGGTGCGATGTCGGTACGGCACGCGTGGACCGGCGCCCTGATCGCCCTGGTGGTCTTCCTGGGCGCCGCCGCCCTGCTCAACCCGCTCTGCCTGGCCCTCGCCCCCATCGCGGTGATCCCGATGGTGGTCTACCCCTACGGCAAGCGGTTCACCAACTTCCCGCAGGCCATCCTCGGCCTGGCCCAGGCGATGGGCCCGATCGGCGGCTGGCTGGCGATCAGCGGCGAGTGGAGCTGGAAGGCGGTGGTCCTGGGCCTGGCCGTCGGCGTCTGGATCGGCGGCTTCGACCTGATCTACGCCTGCCAGGACGTCGAGACCGACCGCCGGATCGGTGTCCGCTCGGTGCCGGCCCGCTTCGGCATCCCGGCCGCCATCTGGGGCGCCAGGGCCTGCCACACCGTCACCACCGCGCTGTTCGTCTGGTACGGGGTCGTCACCGGCGCGGGTGCCTTCTTCTGGCTGGGCCTGCTCGTCGTCGCGGGGGCCTTCGTCTACGAACACACCATCGTCCGCCCGCACGACCTGTCCCGCCTCAACCGCGCCTTCTTCAGCGTCAACGGGTTCATCGGCATCGCCCTGTTCGTGTGCGCGCTGCTGGATCTGCTGGTGCGCGGGCTCACGGTCTGATTCCCTCCCGGTTCGGATCATGAGCGCCGACGGATAGGCTCGTCATATGAAGCCAGGAGAAACGCAGCGCGCGCCTTGGATCGTGGGGGTGTCCGGAGCGTCCGGCACACCGTACGCGGCCGCTGTGCTGCGTGCGTTGCTCGACGCCGGCGAGAGCGTCGACCTGGTGGTCAGCCGGGCCTCGCGGCTCACCCTGCTCGACGAGACCGGCATCTCCTTCCGGGACGCCCACTGGCAGGGCGACCTGCGGGAATGGCTGTCCCTCGGGGCCGACGGCAAGCCCGGCACCTTCGACGTGGACATCACGGCCGTACGGCACTGGGGCGCCGGTGACCTGGCGGCCGGGCCGTCCTCGGGGTCGTACCCGGCGAAGGGCATGCTGATCGTGCCCGCCTCGACGGCGTGCGTGGCGGGGGTCGCGCTCGGGCTGTCGAAGGACCTGCTGCAGCGGGCGGCGAGCGTCACCCTGAAGGAGCGCCGGCCGCTGGTCGTGGCCGTTCGGGAGACCCCGCTGAACGGACCGACGCTGCGGCACCTGGTCGCACTGGACGACGCGGGCGCCACCGTCCTGCCCGCCTCGCCGGCCTTCTACGCCGGTGCCACCCACATCCAGCACCTGGTGGACTTCGTCGCCGGGCGTGCCCTCGACGCGGTGGGTGTACCCCACCGGCTCTACCGCCGCTGGGAGGGCGAACTGGGCGCGCCCCGGCTCGCGTGAGCGGCCGACGGCCCGTCAGCAGCAGCACCAGCACCACTCGACACTTCACGAACGTCTCAGATCTCTCATCGGATCTCTTCAGCGGAAGGCTTCGATCGCATGGACGCGGTGGACAGGCAGCTCATCCAGGCCCTGAGGGAGAACGGCCGGGCCTCCTACGCGGAGTTGGGGCGCCTCGTCGGCCTGTCGGGACCGAGTGTCACCGACCGCATCAACCGGCTGGAGGCGGCGGGGGTCATCACCGGCTACCGCGCCACCGTGGACGCCGCCTCGCTCGGTCTCGGCGTCACCGCCCTGATCGGCATCTCGCTCTCGGACGCCGCCGACCACGAGGACGTGGCGCAGCGACTGAAGGACCTGCCCGAGATCGAGGACTGCTGGTTCATCGCGGGCGACGACTCCTACATGCTCAAGGTGCGCGCCACGGATGTCGACGGTCTGGAGAGGATCATCCGGCGGCTGTCCGGCACCAAGGGCGTCTCCCGGACCCGTACCACCATCGTGCTCTCCACGAAGTGGGAGAACCGGGTGGGCGAGCTTCCCGAACAGGTCTAGGTGGCAAGGCGTGGAGAGCCGGTCGGGGGCAGCTGCGCCCGAAGGGCGGGGGAGTACGGTTGGCGGCGTCTGTTTGTGACTTCAGACGTTTCCCGAAGAGAGGTAACGGTATGGACGTCGGGCTCAAGCGCGAGCTGGAGGAGAAGGTCCGCTCCGGTGAGCGGCTGACCCGCGAGGACGGCATCGCGCTGTACGAGTCGGACGATCTGGCCTGGCTCGGCGGCCTGGCGCACGAGGTGCGCACCCGCAAGAACGGCGACGTGGTGCACTTCAACGTCAACCGCCACCTCAACATGACGAACGTGTGCACCGCGTCCTGCGCCTACTGCTCCTTCCAGCGCAAGCCGGGCGAGAAGGACGCGTACACGATGCGCATCGAGGAGGCCGTCAAGCTCGCCAAGGCGATGGAGTCGGACAACCTCACCGAGCTGCACATCGTCAACGGCCTTCACCCGAACCTGCCGTGGCGCTACTACCCGCGTTCGCTGCGCGAGCTGAAGGCGGCCCTGCCGAACGTGTCGCTGAAGGCGTTCACGGCGACGGAGATCCACCACTTCGAGACGATCTCCGGGCTGTCCGCCTCCGAGATCCTGGACGAGCTGATCGACGCGGGCCTGGAGTCGCTGACCGGCGGCGGCGCGGAGATCTTCGACTGGGAGGTCCGGCAGCACATCGTCGACCACAGGACCCACTGGGAGGACTGGTCGCGCATCCACCGCCTGGCGCACGAGAAGGGCCTGAAGACCCCGTGCACCATGCTCTACGGCCACATCGAGGAGCCCCGCCACCGGGTCGACCACGTGCTGCGCCTGCGTGAGCTCCAGGACGAGACCGGCGGCTTCCAGGTCTTCATCCCGCTGCGCTACCAGCACGACTTCGTCGACATGAAGGACGGCAAGGTCCGCAACCGTCTCCAGGCCCGCACGACGATGGCTTCGGGAGCGGAGGCGCTGAAGACCTTCGCGGTCTCCCGGCTGCTGTTCGACAACGTCCCGCACGTGAAGGTGTTCTGGGTGATGCACGGCGTGCAGACCGCCCAGCTCGCGCTCCAGCACGGCGCCGACGACATGGACGGCTCGGTCGTCGAGTACAAGATCACGCACGACGCGGACAACTTCGGCACCCCGAACAAGCTGACCCGCGACGACCTGCTGGAGCTGATCCGCGACGCGGGCTTCCGCCCGGTGGAGCGCAACACGCGCTACGAGATCATCCGGGAGTTCGACGGCCCGGACCCGGCGCGCCGCGAGTCGCCGCAGCCCATGCGGGTGTGAGAGCCGCCGCAGCCTGAGCGGGAGCGAAGGGGGCGTGCGCCTTCCGCCCCGCCAGGGGGCGGCGGGGCCCCTGGCTCCCTTCGGCCGCCCACCACCCGGCTGGATCGGTGAAGACGGCGCCCACGGGTACCCGGTGGGCATGAGCCCGCGCACGACCGCCCCCGAGGATCAGTACACCGCGGCCCCCTTCGTCCCCGAAGGCGCCGACCTCGCCGCCCTGCGCGAGGCGGCCGCGGACTGTCGCGGCTGCCCGCTGCACCGGGACGCCACCCAGACCGTGTTCGGTGCGGGGAACACGCACGCCCGCGTGATGCTTGTGGGCGAGCAACCCGGCGACCAGGAGGACCGCCAGGGCAGGCCCTTCGTCGGCCCCGCCGGAAAGCTGCTCGACCGAGCCCTCGCCGAGGCCGGCATCGACCCGGGGGAGGCGTACGTCACCAACGCGGTCAAGCACTTCAAGTTCACCCGGTCGGAGCCGCGCAAGCGCCGGATCCACAAGGCGCCGAGCCTGAGGGAGATGACGGCGTGCGGGCCGTGGCTCGCGGCCGAGCTGGCACTGGTCGAGCCCGAGCTGATCGTGGTGCTCGGGGCCACGGCCGGCAAGGCGCTGCTCGGCTCCTCCTTCCGGGTCGGCGAGGTGCGCGGCACGGTCCTGGAACGGGAGATCCACGGGCGGGCCGAGCGGCTGGTGCCGACCGTGCATCCGTCGTCGGTGCTGCGGGCGCAGGACGACGAGGACAGGAAGGCCGCCTACCAGGGCCTCGTCAGCGATCTGAAAGTAGCTGCACGCGCCCTTGGGTAATGGCTACTATCCCCCAATGCCTCTTACTTTCACACTGGACCCCTCCGTGAGCCCCGATCTGCGCGACGGCATCCTCGACCTGTGGACCGAGGTGACGAACGAGGGCGGTGCGGTCGGCTTCGTGGCGCCGGCGACGCGCGAGGAGATACGGCCCGAGCTGGTGAGGCACTTCGTGGCGATGGCCGAGGGCCGCGCCCGTCTCCTGGTCGGCCACGACGAGGACGGCCGCGTCGCCGCGACGGCCTTCCTGACCCTCAACACCCACCGGCTGATGACCCACTGGCTGTGGCTCTACACGGTGATGGTCCACCCCCGGCACCAGGGCAGGGGCTACGGACGGGATCTGCTCGCGGCGGCCGAGGACGCGGCCCGCGGCATGAACGGCATCGAGGCCGTCCGGCTCACCTGCCGGGGCGGGCTCGGCCTGGAGCGGTTCTACGCCTCCTGCGGCTACAAGGAGGTCGGCCGGGTGCCCGGGGCCATCCGCGTCGCGCCGGGCGACGAACGCGATGACGTGATCATGCTCCTGCCGCTGACCTGAGGGTTTGCCCCGTTTGGCACCCCCCTTCATGATCGGGTGCCGGTCGTGCTTCACTGGACGGTGGTCCCTTGGACCTCCCTCAATGGATACGGAAGAGTGGATTGAGATGCTCCGCTACACACTGATGCGCCTCGGGATCTTCGTGGGCTGCCTCGTGGTCGTCTGGGGCCTCGTCTACTCCGGTATCGCCCCGCGCGGCCTCGGCAACTCCAACGGCCTGTGGATCGCCCTGCTCGCCCTGGTGATTTCGGCCCCGATCAGCTTCGTCGCGCTGCGCAAGGAGCGGGACCGGGCGTCGGTGCAGGTCTCCCAGCGGGTGGACCGGATGAAGGCGAACATCCAGGCCAACGCCGGGGCGGAGGACCTGGCCGACGAGCGCGCGCGGACCCGGTCCCAGGCGTCCTGATCCGGCCGGACCGGCGGCGCTGCGCCGCTCGGCGACCCTGCGGGCGGTGCCGCGAACCGTAGGCTTGCGCCCATGGGTGCCGTGAAGACCAAGCGGATGCCGCGGGCGGTTCGCGAACAGCAGATGCTCGACGCCGCCGTGCGGATCTTCGGCCGGCGCGGCTACCGGGCCGCGTCCATGGACGAGATCGCCGAACTCGCCGGCGTCTCCAAGCCGTTGGTCTACCTGTATCTGAACTCCAAGGAAGACCTCTTCAGCGCCTGCATCCGGCGCGAGGCCGCCGCGCTGACCGAGGCCGTGCGCGCCGGGGTGCGTCCCGGTGCGCCCGCCGACCGGCAGCTCTGGGAGGGGCTGCGGGCGTTCTTCACGCACACCGCGCAACACCCGGACGGCTGGACGGTGCTGCACCTCCAGGCGCGCACCCACGGTGAGCCGTTCGCGACCGAGGTCGCCGCGATGCGCACCGAGATCGTCACCTTCGTCACCCAGCTGATCGCCGTCACGGCCCGGGACGCCCACCACGACCCCGATCTGCCCGAGCACGAGGTCGCCGGGCTCGCCGAGGCCCTGGTCGGTGCCGCCGAGTCCCTCGCCGCCTGGGCCAACACCACCCCCGGCGTCACCGCCCGCCAGGCCGCGGCCACCTTGATGAACTTCGCCTGGGCCGGCCTCGGCAACCTCATGGAGGGCCGGCCCTGGACCTCTGCCGTACCACTCACGTGAGGAGCGGAAGCACCTCACCCACCAGGTGGGTCCGCACGCCCTCGGCCGCGCGCAGCTCGAAGCGGCCGCCGCCGTCGGCGGCGTAGACGATCCGGCCGGGCAGCGGCACCGGTGCCTTGAACTCCGCCCGGACCCGAACGGCCTCGGGGGTGCCGTGGGCGGCGAGGCAGCGGGCCGCCGTCCACATGCCGTGGGCGATCGCCCGGGGGAAACCGAACAGCCGGGCGGTCAACGGGTACAGGTGGATGGGGTTGCGGTCCCCGGAGGCGGCGCCGTAGCGCCGGCCCAGATCCGCGCCGAGGTACCACCGGTCGACGGCGGGCAGGGGCCGTCGCTCCGGCCCGGGAGCGCCCGTCCCGGCGGGCACCGCACCGCCCGGGGTGCGGTGGCGGGCCAGATAGGTGCTCGTCGACTCCCACACGAGGTCCCCGCCCGCGCGCAGCTCGGTGATCACGGCGGCCTCCGTGCCGCGCCGGTGCGCGGCCAACCCGTCGATGTGGACGGCGAGTTCGTACGTCTCCGTGGCGGGCAGGGCGGTGTGCCGGGTGATGCCGATCGAGGTGTGGACCAGGCCGAGCAGCGGCAGC
>NZ_MUBM01000520.1 GCF_002154505.1 Streptomyces carpinensis
CGCGCACGGGTCCCGGGCGCGGCCGGCGCGCACCGCCGGCCGCCCCCACGCTCGCTCACCTCATGAACGCCCCCCGGCAACCCGGCCACCCGCGCCCGGCGGGCGGTGTTTCGCTCGGGGACGGCCCCGGGCCGGTCCCGCGTCCGCGCGCGTCACGGGAGAGACCCCGCCGCCCGCGCCGAGCGGGCGGTGTTTCGCCCGGGGGGCGACCCCCGGACCCGCGGCCGGTCCTGTGCCCGCGCGCGTCACGGGAGAGACCCCGCCGCCCGCGCCGAGCGGGCGGTGTTTCGCCCGGGGGGGGCGACCCCCGGACCCCCGGCCGGTCCTGCGTCCGTCCGCGTCATGAGAGAAGCCCCGCCGCCCGCGCCCAGCGGTACTTCGCCCCGAGTACGGCCACCGGCTTCTCCGTCGTGTACGGGTACGCCACGACCCCCCGCTCGAAGAGGTACTGGCAGGCGTCCTCGACCTCCACGTCACCGGCGAGCGAGGCCACCACCGGCTTCTCGACACCGCGCTCGCGGAACTCGGCTACCACGCGCGCGGTCAGCTCGGCGAACACCATGGGAGGGGTGACGATGGTGTGCCAGTAGCCGAGGACGAGCGCGTGGATGCGCGGGTCCTCCAGACCCAGCCGGATCGTCGCCTCGTACGTCGACGGCGGCTCGCCCCCGGTGATGTCCACCGGATTGCCCGCGGCCCCGAACGGCGGGATGAAGCGGCGGAACGCCTCGTCCAGGTCCGGTGGGATCTCCATCAGCGACAGCCCGTTGTCGGTCACCGCGTCGGACAGCAGCACACCGCTGCCGCCGGCGCCGGTGATGATGACCACGTTGTCGCCCTGGGGGGTGGGCAGCACCGGCAACGCGCGCGCGTACTCCAGCATGTCGTTCAGACCGGGCGCCCGGATGACGCCTGCCTGCCGCAGGATGTCGTCGTACACGGCGTCGTCGCCCGCCAGGGCGCCGGTGTGCGACCCGGCGGCCTTCGCGCCGGCCGCGGTACGCCCCGCCTTGAGGACGACGACCGGCTTCTTCGGCACGGTCGCCCGCGCGGCCTCCACGAAGGCACGGCCGTCCTTCAGGTCCTCCAGGTGCATCGCGATGCACTCGGTGTGCGGGTCCTCGCCGAACCAGGTCAGCAGGTCGTCCTCGTCGAGGTCCGACTTGTTGCCGAGGCCCACGATCGCCGACACGCCCGTCTTCGTGGTGCGGGCGAAGCCGAGGATCGCCATGCCGATCCCGCCGGACTGGGAGGTCAGTGCCACCCCGCCCTTGACGTCGTACGGCGTGCAGAACGTGGCGCACAGGTCCTGCCAGGTCGAGTAGTAGCCGTAGATGTTCGGCCCGAGCAGCCGGATCCCGTGCCGCTCCGCGATCGCCACGATCTCGGCCTGGAGTTCGTGCTCGCCGGTCTCCGCGAACCCGGAGGGGATGAGCACCGCGTTGGGGATCTTCTTCCGTCCCACCTCCTCCAGGGCCGAGGCCACGAACTTGGCGGGGATAGCGAAGACCGCCACATCCACCTCACCGGGAACGTCCGTGACACTCTTGTACGCCTTGCGGCCCAGAATGTCATCGGCCTTGGGATTCACCGGATGGATCTCCCCGGAGAAGCCGCCGTCGACGAGGTTGCGCATCACCGAGTTGCCGATCTTCCCCGGCTCGTTGGAGGCGCCGATCACGGCGACCGAGGCCGGCTGCATCAGCCGCCGCATGGAGGTGAGGATCTCCTCGCGGGTGTATTTCCTTCGCGTCGGCGGCTGCTCGCCGGCGAGGATCACCCGGATGTCGGCGGCGACCGCGCCGTGCTCGGTGGCGATCACCGGGTTGAGGTCCACCTCGGCGATCTCCGGGAAGTCCGCGACCAGTTGGGAGACCCGCCGGATCTGCTCGGCGAGCGCCCACCGGTCCACCCCCGGCCGCCCGCGCACCCCGCGCAGCACCTGGGCCGAGCGGATCGAGTCCAGCATGGACAGCGCCTCGTCGGCGTCCAGGGGCGCGAGACGGAACGTCACGTCCTTCAGCACCTCGACGAGGACCCCGCCGAGTCCGAAGGCCACAACCTTCCCGAACGTCGGGTCGGTCACCGCACCGACGATGACCTCCTGCCCCTCGGGCAGCAGTTCCTGCACCTGCACACCGTGGATACGGGCATCGGCGTCGTAGGCGCGCGCGTTGTCGACGATGCGGTGGAAGGCGGCCCGTACGTCCGCCGCGCCCGCCACCCCGACCACGACCCCGCCGGCGTCGGTCTTGTGCAGGATGTCCGGGGAGACGATCTTCATCACCACCGGCCCGCCGAACCGTGCCGCGCACGCCACGGCCTCGTCCACGTCCCGCGCCAGCTCCTCGCCCGGTACGGTGATCCCGTAGGCGTCGGCGAGCACCTTGCCCTCGGGCGCGGTCAGGGCGCTGCGGCCCTCGGCCCGCACCGAGTCGAGCAGGGCGCGTACCCTCAGCACCCGGTCCTCGGCCATCACGTCAGATCACTCCGTTCGACTTCAGCAGGCGCAGCTCCTCGTCGCCGAGGCCAAGCTCGCCGACGTAGACCTCTTCGTTGTGCTCGCCGAGCAGCGGTGAACTGCTGACCTCGACGGGGGAGTCGGACAGCTTCAGGGGGCTGCCGACGGTGACGAACTCGCCGCGCTCGGGGTGCGGCACACGGACCACCATCTCGTTGGCGACCAGCGACTCGTCCTCGATGATCTCCCTGGTGGACAGGATCGGCCCGCACGGGATGTTGTGGGCGTTGAGCCGCTCCAGCACCTCCCACTTGGGCAGGGTCGAGGACCACTCCTCGATCAGCTGGAACATCTTGTTCAGGCGGGGCAGCCGGGCCTCCGGGGTGGCCCAGTCGGGGTCGTCGGCCAGCTCGGGCCGGCCGATCAGCTCGCTGATCGGCTTCCAGCCGACCGGCTGCACGATCACGTACACGTAGTCGTTGGGCCCGCCCGGCGCGCACTTGACCGCCCAGCCGGGTTGCCCGCCGCCGGAGGCGTTGCCGGAGCGGGGGACCTCGTCGCCGAAGTCCTCGTTGGGGTACTCGGCGAGCGGTCCGTGGGCCAGGCGCTGCTGGTCGCGCAGCTTCACCCGGCACAGGTTGAGCACCGCGTGCTGCATGGCCACGTTGACCCGTTGCCCGCGCCCGGTCCGCTCCCGCTGGAACAGCGCGGCGAGCACCCCGGCCACCAGATGCACCCCGGTCCCGGAGTCACCGATCTGCGCGCCGGTCGCCGTCGGGGGCCCGTCCTCGAACCCGGTGGTCGCCATCGACCCGCCCATGGCCTGCGCGACGACCTCGTAGGCCTTGAAGTTGGTGTACGGGCCCTCCCCGAACCCCTTGATGGAGGCGTAGACGATCCGGGGGTTGATCTCCTGGATCCGGTCCCAGGTGAAGCCCATCCGGTCGACGGCGCCCGGGCCGAAGTTCTCCACCATGACGTCGGAGCGCCGGATCAGCTCGGTCAGGAGCTCCTTGCCGCGCTCGGTCTTGGTGTTGAGGGTGATGCTCCGCTTGTTGCAGTTGAGCATCGTGAAGTAGAGGGAGTCGACGTCAGGGAGGTCACGCAGCTGCTTGCGCGTGATGTCGCCGGTGGGCGCCTCCAGCTTGACGACGTCCGCACCGAGCCAGGCCAGCAGCTGGGTGGCGGAGGGGCCGGACTGGACGTGGGTCATGTCCAGGACCCGGATGCCTTCAAGTGCTTTGCCCGTCATGGACGTCCACCTCACTTGTACATCGTCTGGTTCATGGTTCCGGGGGCGTACGCGTCCGGGTCGACCCAGACGTTGATCAGCGAGGGCTTGCCCGACTCGCGGGCGCGCCTGAGGGCCGGGCCGATGTCGGCGGGGTCGCGCACCTCCTCGCCGTGGCCGCCCAGCATCTGCGCGAACTTGTCGTAGTGGACGTCGCCGAGGGTGTTGCCGACCCGCTCGCGCTCCTTGCCGTACTTGGCGGCCTGGCCGTAACGGATCTGGTTCATCGAGGAGTTGTTGCCGACGATCCCGACGAAGGGCAGGTCGTAGCGGACCAGCGTCTCGAAGTCCCAGCCGGTGAGAGAGAACGCCCCGTCGCCGAAGAGGGCGACCACCTCCTTGTCGGGCCGGGCCTGCTTGGCGGCGAGCACGAAGGGGATGCCGACGCCGAGGGTGCCGAGCGGCCCCGGGTCCATCCAGTGGCCCGGCGACTTGGGCTGCACGACCTGCCCGGAGAAGGTGACGATGTCGCCGCCGTCGCCGATGTAGATCGAGTCCTCGGTGAGGAAGTCGTTGATCTCGCTGACCAGCCGGTAGGGGTGGATCGGGGAGGCGTCGGACCTGAGCTGCGGCAGCCGCTTGTCGAGCGCGGCCTGTTCGGCGGCGCGCAGCTCGTCGAGCCACTCCTTGCGCCTTGCGGCGCCGCCGTTGACGCGTCCGGAGGCGGCCTCGGTCACGGACTTCAGCACCAGCCCCGCGTCACCCACGATCCCGAGGTCGATGTCGCGGTTCTTGCCGACGGTCCGGTAGTCCAGGTCGATCTGCACGACCGTGGCCGCGGGGGAGAGCCGCTTGCCGTACCCCATGCGGAAGTCGAAGGGCGTGCCGACGATCACGATGACGTCGGCGTTCGAGAAGGCGTACCGCCGCGACAGCTGGAAGTGGTGCGGGTCGCCGGGCGGCAGGGTGCCGCGTCCGGCGCCGTTCATGTACGCGGGGATGTTCAGGGTCCGCACGAGCTCGATGGCGGCCTCGGTGCCGCGCGTCGTCCAGACCTGGCCGCCCAGCAGGATGGCCGGCTTCTCGGCGTGGACGAGGAGGTCGGCGAGCTTCTCGACCGCCTCTGGGTCGCCGGACGAGCGGGTCGAGGCCCGGTAGTGGCCGGCGGCCGGGACGCGGGCCTTGTCGCGCGGGACCTTGGCGTCCAGCACGTCCCGTGGGATCTCCAGAAAGGACGGCCCGGGTGCCCCGTGGTAGCACTCGCGGAACGCCATCGACACCATGTCCGCCGCCCGCGCCGTGTCCGGCACCGTCGCCGCGAACTTGGTGATCGGCGTCATCATGTCGACATGCGGCAGGTCCTGCAGGGACCCCATCTTGTGCTGGGTGTGCGCCCCCTGACCGCCGATCAGCAGCATCGGTGACTCCGCGCGGAAGGCGTTGGCGACACCGGTGACGGCGTCCGTCGTACCGGGACCGGCGGTGACGACCGCGCAGCCGGGCTTGCCGGTCAGGCGCGCGTAACCGTCGGCGGCGTGGGCGGCGACCTGCTCGTGTCGTACGTCGACGACCTCGATGCCCTCGTCGACGCAGCCGTCGTAGATGTCGATGATGTGGCCACCGCACAGGGTGTAGATGCGGTCGACTCCCTCTGCCTTGAGGGCCTTGGCGACGAGATGGCCGCCGGAGATCACGTCCTCGGCGGGCCGGGCCTGCTGGGCGTCCTGGGTGTCGTCGGGCATGGCGAAGTCCTGTCCCTTCGTAGGGGTGGGAACGCTCGTGGCCGTACAGCGCGGGCTGCGCGGCGGTGTCTGCAGTACATTGCATACAGTCGACGAATACTGTATGAAGCTTGTTATCCCGCATCCGGTGGGTGGTGTCCAGGGGGCGTGCGGCACTTTTCGAGGGCCTGGGGGCCGTCCCCCTGATGAGTCGGCAGACAGGAGCCGAAATGGACCTGTACGAACACCAGGCAAGGGAACTCTTCGAGGAACACGGCATCGTGGTGCCGAGGGCGGAGGTCACGGACTCGCCCCTTCAGGCGCGCGAGATCGCCCGCCGGCTCGGCGGACGTGTCGTCGTCAAGGCGCAGGTGAAGACCGGCGGCCGGGGCAAGGCGGGCGGAGTGCGGATGGCCGCCGACCCCACGGCCGCCGAGCTCACCGCACGCCAGATCCTCGGCATGGACATCAAGGGCCACACGGTGGGCACGGTGATGCTGGCCCAACCGGTCGACGTGGAGCAGGAGTTCTACGTCTCCTACGTCCTCGACCGCGCCGCGGGCCGCTTCCTCGCCATCGCCTCCGCCGAGGGCGGCATGGAGATCGAGGAGGTGGCCGCCCGCCGGCCGGAGGCGGTCGCGCGGGTGCACATCGATCCGGCGCAGGGCGTGACCTCGGCGCGGGCGAGCGAGATCGCCGAGGCCGCCGGGCTCCCACCGCAGACCGTCGACGTCCTCGTACGGCTGTGGGAGGTGCTGGTCCGCGAGGACGCCGTCCTCGTCGAGGTCAACCCGCTCGTCCGCACCGCGCAGGGCCGGATCGTCGCCCTCGACGGCAAGGTCACCCTCGACGACAACGCCCGCTTCCGGCAGGCACGTTGGGGCGCCGACGAGTCCGTGCGCGACGACCCGCTGGAGACGGCTGCCGCCGCCAAGGGCCTCAACTACGTCAGGCTCGACGGCGAGGTCGGCGTCATCGGCAACGGTGCCGGGCTGGTCATGTCGACGCTCGACGTGGTGGCCGGCTGCGGCGCCCGGCCCGCCAACTTCCTCGACATCGGCGGCGGCGCGTCGGCGCAGGTGATGGCCGACGGACTCTCCGTCATCCTCTCCGACCCGGCGGTCAAGTCCGTCCTCGTCAACGTCTTCGGCGGCATCACCGCCTGCGACGCGGTCGCCGAGGGCATCGTGCGGGCCCTGGACACGGTGCGGCTGACCAGGCCACTGGTCGTACGCCTGGACGGCAACAACGCCGCGCGCGGCCGCGCCATCCTCGACGAACGCGCGCACCCCCTGGTCCACCAGGCCACCACCATGGACGGCGCAGCCCTGCGTGCCGCCGAACTCGCCACCGCAGCCTAAGGAGACGGCAGGCCATGGCCATCCACCTCACCAAGGACAGCAAGGTCCTCGTCCAGGGCATGACCGGCGGCGAGGGCATGAAGCACACCCGCCGCATGCTCGCGGCCGGCACGAACGTCGTCGGCGGCGTCAACCCGCGCAAGGCCGGCCGCGTCGTCGACTTCGACGACCGCGCCGTCCCCGTCTTCGGCTCGGTACGGGAGGGAAGGGAGGCGACCGGCGCGGACGTCAGCGTGGTGTTCGTCCCCCCGGCCTTCGCCAAGGCGGCGGTGCTGGAGGCCGCCGACGCGGGCATCGACCTGGCGGTCGTCATCACCGAGGGCATCCCCGTGCACGACTCGGTCGCCTTCACCGCGTACGCGCGCAGGACGGGGATGCGGGTGATCGGCCCGAACTGCCCGGGCCTGATCACCCCCGGCCAGTCCAACGCGGGCATCATCCCGGCCGACATCACCAAGCCGGGCCCCATCGGCCTGGTCTCGAAGTCGGGCACACTCACCTACCAGCTCATGTACGAGTTGCGCGACATCGGCTTCTCGACGTGCGTGGGCATAGGCGGCGACCCGGTCACCGGCACCAGCCACATCGACTGCCTGACCGCCTTCGAGGCCGATCCCGACACCGAACTGATCGTGATGATCGGCGAGATCGGCGGCGACGCGGAGGAACGCGCCGCCGCCTTCGTCCGGGACCACGTCACCAAGCCGGTCGTCGGCTACATCGCGGGCTTCACGGCCCCCGAGGGCAGGACGATGGGCCACGCGGGCGCCATCGTCTCCGGCTCGACGGGAACCGCGCGGGCCAAGAAGGAGGCACTGGAGGCGGCCGGAGTGGCGGTGGGCAGCACCCCGACGGAGACGGCGCGCCTGGCACTGGCCGCGCTGGGAAGGGACACGTGACGTCACCGACGGACGACGTCAGGTCACTGTGCGGCGCCGCGACGCCACCGAAAGGCCCCGAGGACTGCCGAACGCCTCCGCCAGGCCGTTTCCCGTCGTCCTCTCGCTTCTCGTCCTCTCGTTTCTCTCGACTGTGCACCGAGAGCGGAGCAACCGAATGACACCCACCCTCACCCTCAAGCCCGGCACGTCCTGGACCGACGCCTGGCAGCGCTGCCTCACCGTCGCCCCCGAGGCGTTCCAGGGCGACCGCGTCCTCAACCTCTGGAACGCCGCCTGGCAGGCGGACGGCCGGGCACTTCCGGCGACCAGCCCCGTCGACGCCGGGCCCATAGCGGGCGCGCCCCGCCTGGACGGGGCCACGGCCGAGCGGGCCGTACGAGCGGCTCTGGACCAGCACCGGGCCTGGCGCCACGTACCCCTGCCCGAGCGCCGCGCCCGGATCGCCGCCACCCTCGACGCCCTCGCCGAACACCGGCAGCTCCTGGCGCTGCTGCTGGTCTGGGAGATCGGCAAGCCGTGGCGGCTGGCGCAGGCGGACGTCGACCGGGCCATCGACGGAGTGCGCTGGTACGTCGACGGCATAGAGCCGATGATCGCGAACCGTTCCCCCCTGGACGGCCCGGTCTCGAACATCGCCAGCTGGAACTACCCGATGAGCGTGCTCGTCCACGCGATGCTGGTCCAGGCGCTGGCGGGCAACGCGGTCATCGCCAAGACCCCGACCGACGGCGGTGTCGCCTGCCTCACCCTGGCCTGCGCGCTGGCGGCGCGCGAGGGCGTCCCCGTCACCCTCGTCAGCGGCAGCGGGGGAGAACTCTCCGAGGCGCTGGTGCGGGCGCCGGAGATCGGCTGCGTCTCCTTCGTCGGCGGCCGGGACACCGGCGCGGCGGTGGCCACGGCGGTGGCCGACCTCGGCAAACGGCACATCCTCGAACAGGAGGGCCTGAACACCTGGGGCATCTGGAACTACGGCGACTGGGAGGCGTTCGCGGCCGTCGTCCCGAAACTCTTCGACTACGGCAAGCAGCGCTGCACCGCCTATCCGCGCTTCGTCGTCCAGCGTGACCTGTTCGACGAGTTCCTGGCGGCGTACCTCCCGGCGGTGCGCGCGGTAGGGGTGGGCCACCCCCTGGCCGTGGAGCGGCCGGACTCCCCCTTCCCGGAGCTGGACTACGGCCCACTGATCAACGCGGCCAAGGCGAAGGAGCTGACGGACCAGGTGGCCGAGGCCGTCGACCGGGGCGCGATCCCGCTGCACCGGGGCCGGCCGCAGGACGCCCGCTTCCTTCCGGGCCAGGACACATCGGCGTACGTCCACCCGGTCACCCTTCTGAAC
>NZ_MUBM01000521.1 GCF_002154505.1 Streptomyces carpinensis
GGTGAGCGCGGGGTGGGTGTGGGCGGCGTGGAGGAGGACGGCGGCGCCGCGGACGGCGGCGGTGTGGGGCGCCGCGACGGCCTTGAGGGGCGCGTGCAGCCGGCCGGTGAGGTGGTAGGTGATCTCCGGGCGCAGGGCGCCCCCGCCGGCCAGCAGCGCGCCCCGGTGCAGGGCGTCGAGGGTGAGCGACGTACGGTCCTGCCGCAGCATCGCGGTCACCATGCCGGCCACCGCCTCACTGATCTCCGCCGGGGTCGCGGTGTCCAGGTCGGTGGTGCCGAGCGCGGTGCGGCGGGCGTCGACGACGGCGCCGTCCGACAGCAGTACGACCTCGGTGAGATGGGCGCCGATGTCGACGACGAGCAGCGGCCGGGACAGGTCCGCGCCCGCGCCCAGCGCGACCGCCCGGGCGCTGGGAACGGTGAGCACACTGCGCGGCCGCAGCACCTCCACGGCCGCACGGGCCTCCGCGCGGTAGGCGACGCCGTCCAGCACGGGGGCGGTCACGACGACCAGCGGGCGGACGAAGCGGGGCAGGCGGTGGCCGAGCAGCCGGGCCAGCATCCGGGCGGTCCCCGGGGTGTCGACGATGGCGCCGCGCTGGATCGGGTACACCGCGCCGGCGCCCGGGAAGGTCACCGTGGGGACGTCCAGGACCAGGCCCCGGCCGCTGATCCACGCGCGCGTGCGGGCACTGCCCATGTCGAGGGCGACCCCGCAGCACTGCCGGCACAGCGGCCACGGCCGGTGGCGCACGGCGGAGCCGGCCGCGGCCCGGGACCGGCGGGTCGTGGTCACCGGCCGGCCTCCCTGACCTGCTGGCAGCGGGCGCAGTAGCGAGCCTGAGGCACTATCTCCAGCCGTTCCCGCGCGATGGGCCGCCGGCACAGGTGGCAGGCGCCGTAGCTGCCGTCGTCCATGCGGGCGAGGGCCGCCTCGACATCGGCGAGGACCATCCGGGCGGATGCCGCCAGCTTGACGCGGACCTCGACCTGCGAGGCGGCCTGCCGCTGGAGCACGGCGTCCGCGCGGGAGATGGCGGCGGCCGTGATCTCCCGCAGCTGCTCCTGCCGGAACCGGCGCTGCTCGCGCAGGTTCTCGCGGAGCGCGGCGAGGTCCTCGGGCGTCAGGTCCTCGGACGTCAGGTGTGTGTCGCGGTCGTCGATGATCTGGTTGTTCACCACTTCACCCCTTGGTCAGGGCGGGAGACGAGGGCCGGGAGGCGTGTGACGGGAGAAGAGCGGCGGAGGGTGGTCAGGCGGGCCGGCGCTGGCAGGCCACGCAGTGGCTCGTGTACGGGAGGATCTCCAGGCGTTCCACGGGGACCGGCTTGGCGCAGCCCCGGCAGATCCCGTAGGTGCCGTCCTCGATGCGGGCGAAGGCCTCGTCGATCTCCTTGAGCACCCTCTCGATGGCGTCCCTCTGCGCGGACATGAGGTGGTCGTCCGCCGTCTGGCCGGTCTCGGTCAGGGCCTGCAGCTGGACCAGCCGCGTGCCACGGGCGTGTTCGAGACGCTGTCGGGCCTCGTGAGCGGTCAGACGCTGCGGGCGGGGCCCGGTCCGGGCGGCGTCGAGCGACATGGCGGGTTCCTTTCGGTGCGGCCTACTGACTCCACCCTGGTCGCACGGGCGCCCGGATCCCATCGGGTCCAGACCCCATTTGCGTGAGGTCCAAAGACCCACTCCGCACCGGATGGGTAGGCCGTACCCCGCCGAAATGGGGGCCATGACCCATCGACCACACCGCCCGGAACGGGCAGGCTCGACGAGGAACAGGGCCCGCGACACGTCCGGGGTGCGTGATGCCCGACAGTGGAGGCAGACACGCACCAAGTGAGGAGGCGCGACCGGGTGTCCCTGTTCTGGCGGATCTTCGGGCTCAATGCCGTGGTGCTGGGTACGGCCACCGCGCTGCTGCTGTGGGCTCCGGTGACCGTGTCCGTACCGGTGGTGCTCACCGAGGCGGTCATCCTGGTGGGCGGCCTGGTCGTCATGCTGGTCGCCAACGCCGCGCTGCTGCGCTGGGGCCTGGCCCCGCTGGACCGGCTGACCAGGCTGATGACCACGGTCGACCTGCTGCGCCCCGGCCAGCGGCTCCCGGTGGACGGCGGCGGCGAGGTCACCGAGCTGATCCGCACCTTCAACGCCATGCTCGACCGGCTGGAGCACGAGCGGGCCACGAGCAGCGCCCGCGTGCTGCTCGCCCAGGAGGCCGAGCGGCGCCGTATCGCCCAGGAACTGCACGACGAGGTGGGACAGAGCATGACCGCGATCCTGCTGGCGCTCAAGCGGGCCGCGGACGAGGCCGAGGCCCCGCTGCGCGACGATCTGCACCAGGTGCAGGAGATCACCCGGGAGAGCCTGGACGAGGTCCGCCGACTGGTGCGCAGGCTGCGGCCCGGCGTTCTGGACGACCTCGGCCTGGTCAGCGCGCTGACCTCGCTCACCTCCGACTTCGCCACCCACACGGGGCTGAAGGTGGTGCGCCGCTTCGACGCCGACCTGCCCGCCCTGGAACCGGAGACGGAACTCGTCCTCTACCGCGTCGCCCAGGAGGGCCTGACCAACGCCGCCCGCCACGCGGACGCCGAACGCGTCGAGGTCGCCCTCACACGCGCCGAGGGCGCCGTGGTGCTGGACATCACCGACGACGGCCGGGGCATCAAGGCGGCGTGCGAGGGCGCCGGCATACGCGGCATGCGCGAGCGGGCCCTGCTCATCGGGGCCGCGCTGGACATCACCGACGCGCCCGGCACGGGTGGCGGCACCGGCCCCGGCAGCCACTCCCCCGGCACCCGCGTCCGGCTGACCGCGCCCGTCCCCGGCAATCCCAGGAAGCAGCCCTGACCATGGCCGACCACACCCCGACCAAGATCCGCATCCTGCTCGCCGACGACCACGCGCTGGTGCGCCGCGGAGTGCGGCTCATCCTCGACCAGGAACCGGACCTGGAGGTGGTCGCCGAGGCGGGTGACGGCGCGGAGGCCATCGAGATGGCCCGCGCCCAGGACGTCGACCTCGCCGTCCTGGACATCGCGATGCCCCGCCTGACCGGCCTCCAGGCCGCCCGCGAGCTGGCCGCCCTCAAGCCGGACCTGCGCGTGCTGATGCTCACCATGCACGACAACGAGCAGTACTTCTTCCAGGCGCTGAAGGCCGGAGCCAGCGGTTACGTGCTGAAGTCCGTCGCCGACCGCGATCTGGTCGCCGCCTGCCGGGCCGCGATGCGCGACGAGCCGTTCCTCTACCCCGGCGCGGTCACCGCCCTGATCCGCAACTACCTCGACCGGGTCCGCCACGGCGAGGAGACCCCCGACCAGGTGCTGACGCCCCGGGAGGAGGAGGTCCTGAAGCTGGTGGCGGAGGGGCACTCCTCCAAGGAGATCGCCGAGATCCTCTTCATCAGCATCAAGACCGTCCAGCGCCACCGCGCCAACCTGCTGCAGAAGCTGGGCCTGCGCGACCGTCTGGAGCTCACCCGGTACGCCATCCGCGCCGGCCTCGTCGAACCCTGACCGCACCCCCGCCCCACCTGAACCCGCACCCCACCGACCACCCGGGGCCCCGGCCGCCACTCCCCGGCCGGGGCCCCGGGTACGACGACCACGACCGAGCCCATACGAAGGGGGCGGTGCATGCACCGGGCGTCACGCGCCGCCGCCCCGAGGGCGTTCGCGCTGCTCACGGCCGTACTGCTCACCCTGCTGAGCCTGCTCGCCGGGCTCACCACGAGCGACACGGACGGCGCGCGGCCGGATCCGCCGGCCCTCGTCCACGCCGCCCCGGCCGCGGCCGTCCGTGT
>NZ_MUBM01000522.1 GCF_002154505.1 Streptomyces carpinensis
CGAGGTCCCGCTGCTGGTCGATGACCTGCTCGATCGGCTTGTAGGCGCCCGGGATCTCGTCGACGACGCCGGAGTCCTTGCGGCACTCCACGCCTCGCGTCTGCTCCTCCAGGTCCTTCGTGGAGAAGCGGCGCTTGGCGGCGTTGCGGCTCATCCGCCGGCCCGCGCCGTGCGACGCGGAGTTGAAGGACCTCTCGTTGCCCAGGCCCTTCACGATGTACGAACCGGTGCCCATCGAGCCCGGGATGATGCCGTACTCGCCGGAGCCCGCGCGGATGGCTCCCTTGCGGGTGACGAGCAGGTCCATGCCCTCGTAGCGCTCCTCGGCCACGTAGTTGTGGTGGCAGGAGATCTCCGGTTCGAACGTCGGCTTCGCCTTCTTGAACTCCTTGCGGACCACGTCCTTCAGGAGCGCCATCATGATCGTGCGGTTGTACCTCGCGTACTCCTGCGCCCAGAACAGGTCGTTGCGGTAGGCCGCCATCTGCGGGGTGTCGGCGACGAAGACGGCGAGGTCGCGGTCGACCAGGCCCTGGTTGTGCGGGAGCTTCTGGGCCACGCCGATGTGGTGCTCGGCCAGTTCCTTGCCGATGTTGCGGGAGCCGGAGTGGAGCATCAACCAGACAGAACCGGTTGCATCAGTGCACACCTCGACGAAGTGGTTGCCCGATCCGAGCGTTCCCATCTGCTTCGTAGCGCGCTCCTGGCGGAACTTGACCGCCTCCGCCACCCCGCCGAACCTGTCCCTTATACACACCTGACGCTGCCGCCCCCCCCCCCCCCCCCCCCCCCCCCCCCCCCCCCCCCCCCCCCCCCCCCCCCCCCCCCCCCCCCCCCCCCCCCCCCCCCCCCCCCCCCCCCCCCCCCCCCCCCCCCCCCCCCCCCCCCCCCCCCCCCCCCCCCCCCCCCCCCCCCCCCCCCCCCCCCCCCCCCCCCCCCCCCCCCCCCCCCCCCCCCCCCCCCCCCCCCCCCCC
>NZ_MUBM01000523.1 GCF_002154505.1 Streptomyces carpinensis
ACGCCAAGGCCGCGCTGGACCGCGAGTGGCGCATATTCGAACAGGCCACCCGCCTGCCGCTTCCGGTGATGATCCACCTCGTCCAGGACGCGATCGGCCTGGCGGACGTGCCTGCTCGAGCCGACTCACCGGTGCACTCCCTGCTGCGAGGCCTCACCGCCGACGACATCACCCTCCTCGATCTGTCCACGGGCGCCGACTCCATGGACCACGGAGCGTGGCTCGAAGCCGACACCGAGGACCGGCTGTCGGCCGCCGCGCTCGCGGACGGAGCGGCTGCGGTGGCCACCCGGTACGCACATGCACGACTCAGTCGGACTCCGGCGCTGTCAGCCGCTTCCGCTGCCACGGTGCCCACCGGCATCGACCTGTGGCTCGACCGGGCCGCCGTGCTGCAGGCTCCCGCCGCAGGGAAGGTCCTCGCCACGGCACCGGGCCGGGTGGAGGTCACCTGCGGCCCGCACGTGCTGACGTTGTCCTTCCCCCGCACGGCCCACCCCCGGGTCACCGCAGGCTCGACGGTCCAGGCGGGCGAGGACCTCGCGCAGCTCTCCTCCGGCACCTCGGTCCACATCGCGCTGCGCAACGCCGGCAGCCCTTCCGTCCCTCCGTTGGTGCGCCCCGAGTACTCCGTCGGCTGGCTCGCGCTCACTGCCGACCCCGCCCCGCTCATCGGCCTCCCGGCCACCGACCGTGCGGAGCAGGTGGACCTGCTCGACCGCC
>NZ_MUBM01000524.1 GCF_002154505.1 Streptomyces carpinensis
GGTCGCGGCCGAACAGGGCGCCGAAGGTGGACCGGTTGGCGACCCGGAAGAAGCAGAACGAGCTGATCATCGCGTGCAGGTCGACGGCGTCCACGTCGGCAGTGAACAGGCCCGACTCCTGCCCGGACGTCAGGATCCGGCGGATCACGTCCAGCGCCGGGGAGCCGATCCTGCCGAGCTTCTCCGAGGCGGCGATGTGCTCCGCCCCGTGGATGTTCTCGATGCTCACCAGGCGGATGAAGTCCGGGTGCCGCTCGTGGTGGTCGAAGGTCAGCTCGGCCAGCCGCCGGATGGCCGCGACCGGGTCCAGATGATCCACGTCCAGTTGCTGCTCGGCCTCGCGGATCACCCCGTACGCCCGCTCCAGGACGGCCGTGAACAGCTGCTCCTTGCCGCCGAAGTAGTAGTAGATCATCCGCTTCGTGGTGCGGGTCAGGGCGGCTATGTCGTCCACCCGGGCACCGTCGTAGCCGGCCCGGGCGAACTCCTGCGTGGCCACGTCGAGGATCTCGGCCCGGGTGCGGGCGGCGTCACGGGTGCGCACGCCTGATCGTGCCGGTTCGTCGACGCTCGTCATCACGTTCCTTCGCGAGTGGGGCGCAGGGGTCTGTGCTCTGGCTCGTGATTGTAGAAGCAGGGCCGTGCGTCCCGGGCGGGGTCTTCCCCGGGACCCCTGCGGCTGATATAGCTAACGTACTGGTTCGTACATTAGTGAGCTCGTTCGTTCGGCGCTCGCCCGCTCAGGAGGTTGCCGCGGTGGCCAAGGACTCGTATCTCGTCGGACTGATCGGTTCCGGCATCGGCCCGTCGTTCAGTCCGGCGCTGCACGAGCGGGAGGCGGACCGGCAGGGGCTGCGGCTGCTGTACCGGCTCATCGACATCGACCGCCTGGGACTGCCGCCCGAGGCGGTGGGCGACCTGCTGCGCTCCGCGCGCGACCTGGGCTTCGACGGGCTGAACATCACCCACCCCTGCAAGCAGGTCGTCCTGGAGCACCTGGACGACCTCGCCCCGCAGGCCGCGGCGCTCGGCGCGGTCAACACGGTCGTCTTCGAGGACGGCCGGGCCATCGGCCACAACACGGACGTCACCGGTTTCGCCGCCTCCTTCGCACGCGGCCTGCCCGACGCCCCGCTGGAGCGCGTGGTGCAGCTCGGCGCGGGCGGTGCCGGAGCCGCCGTCGCCCACGCCACGCTGACGCTGGGCGCCGAACGGGTCACCGTCGTCGACGCCCTGCCCGAGCGGGCCGCCGCCCTCGCCGACTCCCTGAACGGCCACTTCGGCGCCGGCCGGGCGGCCGCGGCGGCGCCCACGGCGCTGGCGGACCTGCTGGCCCGGGCCGACGGTCTCGTCCACGCGACCCCCACCGGCATGGCCGCCCACCCCGGGATCCCCCTCCCGGGCGACCTGCTGCACCCCGGCCTGTGGGTCGCCGAGGTGGTCTACCGCCCGCTGGAGACCGAACTGCTGCGCACCGCCCGCGCGGTCGGCTGCGCCACCCTCGACGGCGGTGGCATGGCCGCGTTCCAGGCCGCGGACGCGTTCCGGCTCTTCACCGGCCGGGAACCCGACAGTGCCCGGATGCTCGCCGACATCGCCGACATCGCCAGCACGGCCGGCAGCGCCGACCCGGCCGGCGACGCGGTCGCCGCGCGCCAGTAGAAGCGGCAGGAGCAGGGGAGCAGGGCGCAGGAGAAAGAGGAACCAAGGTGCGTACGTCCATCGCCACCGTCTCGCTGAGCGGATCGCTCACCGAGAAGCTCACGGCCGCCTCCCGGGCGGGCTTCGACGGTGTGGAGATCTTCGAGAACGATCTGCTCGCCAGCCCCCGCAGCCCCGAGGAGATTCGCGCCCGCTGCGCCGACCTCGGCCTCGCCATAGAGCTGTACCAGCCGATGCGGGACATCGAGGCGGTGCCCCGGGCCGAGTTCGCCCGCAACCTGCGCCGGGCGCGGAAGAAGTTCGAGCTGATGCGGCGGCTGGGTGCCGACACCGTGCTCGTCTGCTCCAGCGTCTCCCCGCTGGCCCGGGACGACGACGCCCTGGCCTCCGAGCAGCTGAGCGAACTCGCCGATCTCGCCCAGGACTTCGGTATCCGCGTCGCCTACGAGGCGCTCGCCTGGGGCCGGCACGTCAGCACCTACGACCACGCCTGGCACATCGTCGAGACGGCCGGGCACCCGGCGCTCGGCACCTGCCTGGACAGCTTCCACATCCTCTCCCGGGGGTCGGACCCCAAGGGCATCGAGGACATCCCCGGCGAGAAGATCTTCTTCCTCCAGCTCGCGGACGCTCCGCAGCTCGCGATGGACGTGCTCCAGTGGAGCCGCCACCACCGCTGCTTCCCCGGACAGGGCGGCTTCGACATCGCCGGGCTCCTGCGGCACGTGCTGCGCACGGGCTACGACGGCCCGCTCTCCCTGGAGGTCTTCAACGACGTCTTCCGGCAGGCCGAGGCCGGGCCCACGGCCGTCGACGCGCGCCGTTCGCTGCTCGTCCTCCAGGAGGCCGTCGGCACGGTGGAGCTGCCCGCGCCCGTGGTCCCCACCGGCGTCGCCTTCGCCGAACTGGTCACCCCGGACGCCGAGCCGGTCGCGGCCGTGCTGGGCGCGCTGGGCTTCGCCCGCACCGGCGGCCACCGCGGCAAGCCCGTCGACCTGTGGCAGCACGGCGAGGCCCGGATCCTCGTCAACACCGCGGGGGCCGTGCGCCGGGACGGCACCCGGCTCGCCGCGATCGGCCTGGAGTCACCGGACCCGGCCGCCGCCGCCCGCCGCGCCGAGGCCCTGCTGGCCCCCGTCCTGCCGCGCCGACGAGCCCCCGAGGACGTCCCGCTCGACGCGGTGGCGGCCCCGGACGGCACGGAGTTGTTCTTCTGCGCCACCGGCCGAGCGGACCTGCCCGACTGGCGGGCCGACTTCGAGGACACCGCCGACGCGCCCGCCGCCCCGGGCGTGGCACGCGTCGACCACCTCGCCCTCACCCAGCCCTGGCACCACTTCGACGAGGCGGCCCTCTTCCACCGCAGCGTCCTCGGGCTGGACGCCCAGGAGAGCGTCGACGTCGCCGACCCCTACGGCCTGCTGCGCAGCCGCGCCGTCACCAACCCCGGCGGCAGCGTGCGGATCGCCCTCGGCGTCGGCGCCGCGCCCACCGACGACACCGTCCACGCCCAGCACCTCGCGCTGGCCACGGACGACGTGGTGGCCGCCGCCCGCCGCTTCCTGGCGGCCGGGGGCCGGCTGCTCCCGGTGCCCGCGAACTACTACGACGACCTGGCGGCACGGTTCGAGCTGACCGACGAGGAACTGGACACCTACCGCGGCCTCGGCATCCTCTACGACCGCGACGCGGGCGGCGCCTTCCGGCACTGCTACACCGAGACCGTGGGCCGGGTCTTCTTCGAACTCGTCCAGCGGGATCCCGGCTACCGCGGCTATGGCGCCACGAACGCGCCCGTGCGGCTGGCGGCCCAGCATGCCCAGCGCCCGGTGCGCTGACGGCCCGCCGCCAGGCCGGAGCCGATGGTAGCCGGCTCGGCCGGACGAACCGACCGGGCGCCACGGCCCATGCGTCCGATCCGGGAGCGGAGTGCGGGCCGTTAGTCCTCGCCCGCCGGCTCGAGCCCGAGTGTCCTTTCCACCGGCCACTGCTGAGCGCGGCCGGTCGACTACCGCACCGGACGGCACGAGCCCGGCTGCCTACCTGTCCGGGCCGGTCTGGCGCGGCTGGTTGCCTCTCCCTTCGCCTCGCCGACGGGCGAGGTACCAGCGTTGGCCGGTGGCGAAGGCGCGCCGCGCCGTGCGGACGGCGGCGATCTGGGTGGCGAGGTGGAGTTGATGATGCCAGGGGTTCTGGCCACCGTGGCGTACGGACATGGCGTGCGCGAAGGCCACAGCATCGCGGTCGGCGTACTGGTCCAGGTGCTCGAACCACGCCATGCTGGTACGCGCTGCCGCCTGCACCGGATGGAGTTCCGCGCGGCGGTGGCGGTCGTACTCCCGCAGCGCGTCCTCCACATCGAGGTATTCCTGCAGGCTGTGTGCGAGGACGATCGCGTCGATGATCGCCAGTCTGGTGCCCGAGCCCAGCGTGAAGTGGGTGGTGTGGGCAGCGTCGCCGACGAGTACCGTCGTGCCCTGGTACCAGGTCTTGTTGGTCACGTGTGCGAAGCGCTGCCAATGCGGCGACGCATCCCGTGATCGGCTGATCAGGCGGTGGCCGTCGAGTGCGCGATGGAAGATGTCCTCCAGCAGCCGCATTCCCTGGTCGTGGGCCGGCACGTCGAGGCCCAGACCGTGCCAGGTCTGCGGCGAGCATTCGACGATGCAGGTGCTGATTCCCGCGACCGACGGATAGGCGTGAAACCAGATCCATCCGGCCCGCGTCCGCTCGAAGTCGAACACGAAACTGCGGAACGCCTGGTCCGTGCCAAGCCAGGTGTAGGGGTTGAGACCGACCTCGATGTGCGTTCCGAACGCGGCGCTCTGTCCGCGGATCCGGCTGTTCGCACCGTCGGCGGCAACGAGAAGGTCCGCCTCGGGAAGCGTCGAGGCATCGGCGACACGGTGGCCGTACTGGACATCGACTCCGAGCTGGGCGGCACGCCGGGCCAGGACTTCGAGCAACGCGGATCGGCTGATGCTGTATCCGTAGCCCCCGAAGTACGCCGTCTGCTCGCCGCCGGAGCCGTGCACCCGCACCTCCTGGTCCTGCCACAGCACGGACCTGGCGGTGACTTCCCGGGCGCTTTCCGGGTCGTTGCGATAGAGGACGTCCAACAGGTCGTCCCAGTACACGACGCCCCAGCCGTAGGTGGCCGCAGGCGGGTCGCGGTCGTACACCGTGATCTCGTGCCCGGCATCGCGCAACTTGGCCGAGATCGCGAAGTACAGCCCCGCAGGCCCCGCTCCCACACACACGATCCTCATCGCCGGACACCGCCCGAGGACCGGTCGAACGGGACGCGCGCCGCTCCGGACCGGTCCGGATGCCCGAGCTGGCCGGGCATCCGGACGCAGCACTCACACAACTGCCGCACGGTGATCGGAGCTCACTGCGCCGGAGCGTCAGTAACCATGCCCGCCGCCACCGTGATCACCGCCACCACCGTGGTCGCCACCGTGATCACCACCACCGCCGTGGTCGCCGCCGAAGCCGTGGTCACCGCCGAAGCCGTGGTCACCACCGAACCCGTGGTCGCCGCCGAAGCCGTGGTCACCACCGAACCCGTGGTC
>NZ_MUBM01000525.1:0-3689 GCF_002154505.1 Streptomyces carpinensis
TCGTTGGCGAAGAGCTCGCCGGCCTTGCCCTGGTCCAGGACCTGGGCGAAGGCGTCCAGGTCGGAGGCGAGGACCGGGGCGCCGGCGGACATGGCCTCGACCAGGATGATGCCGAAGCTCTCGCCGCCGGTGTTCGGGGCCACGTACAGGTCGATGCTGCGCAGGAAGCGCGCCTTGTCCTCGTCGCTGACCATGCCGAGGAACTCCACGCGGGAGCGCAGCTCCTTCGGCAGCGACTCGACCGCCTCCTCCTCGTCGCCGCGCCCCGCGACCAGGAGCCGGGTCTCCGGCCGGGCGGCGAGGATCTTCGGCAGGGCCCGCATCAGCACCGGCAGGCCCTTGCGGGGCTCGTCGATGCGGCCTATGAAGCCGATCGTCCCGCCCTGCCACTCGGGCCGGGGCTCGGCCGCCGCGAAGAAGCCGACGTCGACGCCGTTGGGGATGACCACCGCGTCGCCGCCCAGGTGTTCGACGAGGGTCCGGCGGGCGTACTCGCTCACCGCGATCCGGGCGCTGATCTTCTCCAGGGCGGCCTGGAGGATGGCGTACGCGGCGATCATCGCCCGCGAGCGGGGGTTCGAGGTGTGGAAGGTGGCGACGATCGGGCCCTGCGCGGCCCAGCAGGTCAGCAGGCCCAGGGACGGCGAGGTCGGCTCGTGGATGTGGATCACGTCGAAGCGGCCCTCGTGCAGCCAGCGCCGTACCCGGGCCGCCGACAGGAAGCCGAAGTTCAGACGGGCCACCGAGCCGTTGTACGGCACCGGCACCGCGCGGCCGGCGGAGACGACGTACGGCGGCAGCGGGGTGTCGTCGTCGGCCGGGGCGAGGACGGACACCTCGTGGCCCAGGCCGATGAAGTACTGGGCGAGGTCGCGGATGTGGAACTGGACACCACCGGGCACGTCCCAGGAGTACGGGCAGACGATGCCGATCCTCACGCGCGCTCCCGGTCGGCGGGGCGGGTTTCCAGGTCCGCGAGCCACAAGCGCTGCAGCATGTGCCAGTCCTCCGGGTGGTCGGCGATCCCCGTGGCGAAGGCGTCGGCCAGCGCCTGTGTCATGACAGACGTCTTCTCGGCCCGCGTACCTGTCTCGGGTACCTCGATCGGGGGATGGACGCGGCCCTGCATGACGGGCGAGTCGTCGTACCAGAGGGTGACGGGCAGCAGCAGGGCGCCGGTCTGCTGGGCGAGCAGGGCGGGCCCGGCCGGCATGCGGGCCGTCTCGCCGAAGAACTTCACCTCGACGCCGGAGGCGGACAGGTCGCGGTCGGCGACCAGGCAGACCAGGCCGCCGTCGCGCAGCCGCCGGGCCAGCGTGCCGAAGGCGGAGCCGCCGCTGTGCGGCAGGACCTCCATGCCGAGGCCCTCGCGGTAGGCGACGAACCGGTCGTAGAGCGATTCGGGCTTCAGGCGCTCGGCGACCGTGGTGAAAGGCGTCTGAAGCTCGGTGGTCACCCAGGCGCCGGCCAGGTCCCAGTTGGCCAGGTGAGGCAGGGCGAGGATGACGCCCTTGCCCGACGCGAGGCCGTCGGTGAGGTGGTGAAGGTCCTTGGGGGCGAAGCCGGTGCGGACGCGCTGGGGGCTCCAGGCGGGCAACCGGAAGGACTCCATCCAGTAGCGCAGGTAGGAGCGCATGCCCGCGCGGGACAGCTCCGCGAGCCGCTCGGGGCTCGCGTCGGGCACCACGCGCGCGTAGTTGCCCTCCAGCCGCAGCACGCCCTTGCCGCGCTGCTTCCAGGCGAGGTCGGCGATGCCGCGCCCGAGCCGTACGGCGACCGGCTCCGGGAGCTTCTTGACGGTGCTCCAGCCCAGGCCGTACAGGGCGTCGACGAGACGCTCCCGGGCACTCATGTCGCCGCCCCGCTCCCCTGGTTCTCCTGCCGGGCGGCGGCGGCCTCCGCCTCCGCCGACTCGCGGCGGACGGTGACGACACGCTGGATCAGTGTGACCAGGCTGCCGGCGGCGACGATCCACAGCGCGATCGGCAGCAGGTACTGGATACCGGGCACGCCGAACTTGTGCAGGCCCGCGAAGCCGGCCGCGACCAGCGAGATCACCAGCCTTTCGGCACGCTCGACGAGCCCGTTGACGGCGACGGGCAGGCCGATCGACTCGCCGCGCGCCTTGGTGTACGACACCACCTGGCCACTCGCCAGGCAGAAGATCGACACCGCACACAGCATGTTGTCGTCGCCCCGGCCCGCGTACCACAGGGCGAACCCGCCGAAGATCGCGCCGTCGGCCACCCGGTCGAGGGTGGAGTCGAGGAAGGCGCCCCAGCGGCTGGAGCGGCCGAGCTGGCGGGCCATGTTGCCGTCGACGAGGTCGGAGAACACGAACAGGGTGATCACGACCGTGCCCCAGAAGAACTCGCCCCGGGGGTAGAAGACCAGCGCGCCCGCGACCACTCCGGCGGTGCCGATGAGCGTGACCGTGTCCGGGCTCACGCCCCGGCGGATGAGAAACGCGGCGAACGGTGTGAGGACACGCGTGAAGAATGCACGCGCGTACTTGTTCAGCATGGCCTTCCCGAGGGTCGGTGTCGCCGGGCGCCCCTGCTGGCCACCGGCTGGCCCATCGTAGCCACGCGCGCGCGTACGCGACGTCCGGGCACCCGCGGGCCCGGTGTGCGGCACCGGCCCGGGGCGCGTGGCCGTCGGTGGAGGGGTGCCCCTCACGGTGCGTGAGCGCCGGTGGGAGGGCGGGATCGGGTCCTTCGTATGGACGCGGCATGACGGGAGTGGAAAGCTCGAATAACCGCGGGCGTCGCAGGAGCCGCCAGTGACGCGGTGCCGCGTGTCCGCGCCCACAGTGACCTCACCGTGCACGGGAGGCAGGATCATGGGCGACAAGGCGCACACACACCCCGGAGCCGCCGGCAGGGCAATGGCGGCCGACCATCCCGCGTCCATACGGAATGTGGTGCTGGTCGGCCACTCCGGATCGGGCAAGACGACTCTGGTGGAGGCTCTCGCGCTGACTGCGGGAGCGGTGAACCGGGCGGGCCGCGTCGAGGACGGCGGCTGTGTCTCGGACTACGACGAGATCGAGCACCGGCAGCAGCGCTCGGTGCAGCTCTCCCTGGTGCCGGTGGAATGGGACGGCATCAAGATCAACCTACTGGACACCCCCGGCTACGCGGACTTCGTCGGGGAGCTCAGGGCCGGTCTGCGCGCCGCGGACGCGGCCCTCTTCGTCGTCTCGGCCTCCGACGGTGTGGACGGGTCGACCCGGATGGTGTGGGAGGAGTGCGCGGCCGTCGGCATGCCGCGGGCCATCGTGATCACCCACCTGGAGGCCGCCCGCGCGGACTTCGAGGAGATGACCCGGGTGTGCGCCGAGGCCTTCGGCGCGGACGACCCCGACGCGGTGCTGCCGCTGTACCTGCCGCTGCACGGCCCCGAGGGCCCCGACGGGCACATGCCCGTGACGGGACTGGTCGGGCTGCTGACGCAGAAGCTGTTCGACTACTCGACCGGGGAGCGCAAGGAGTCGGAGCCGGGCGAGGACCAGCTGCCGCGGATGGACGAGGCACGCGACCGGCTGATCGAGGGGATCATCTCCGAGAGCGAGGACGAGACCCTCATGGACCGCTATCTCGGCGGTGAACAGGTCGACGTCGAGACCTTGATCAAGGACCTGGAGCGGGCCGTCGCGCGCGGGGTCTTCTTCCCGGTCCTGGCCGCCG
>NZ_MUBM01000525.1:3720-10931 GCF_002154505.1 Streptomyces carpinensis
CGGCGCGAGGCAGGGCATCGGCACGGTGGAACTCCTGGAGCTGATCACCAGGGGCTTCCCCACCCCGCTGGAGCGCGAGGCGCCCCTGGTCACCACGGTCGACGGCAAATCGCGCGAGCTGGCGCCGTGCGACCCGGGCGGTCCGCTGGTCGCCGAGGTGGTGAAGACCTCCTCCGACCCCTACGTCGGCCGGGTCTCCCTCGTCCGGCTCTTCTCGGGCACCCTGCGGCCCGACGAGACGGTGCACGTCTCCGGGCACGGGCTGGCCGACCGGGGCCACGAGGACCACGACGTCGACGAGCGCATCGGCGCCCTGTCGACGCCGTTCGGCAAACAGCAGCGGCCCGTGACGCACGCCGTCGCGGGTGACCTCGCGTCCGTGGCGAAGCTCGGCCGCGCCGAGACCGGCGACACCCTCTCGGCCAAGGACGACCCACTGCTGATGACGCCGTGGGAGATGCCCGACCCGCTGCTGCCGCTCGCCATCCAGGCGCACAGCAAGGCCGACGAGGACAAGCTCTCCCAGGGTCTGGCCCGGCTGGTCGCCGAGGACCCGACGATGCGCCTCGAACAGAACCAGGACACCCACCAGGTGGTCCTGTGGTGCCTGGGCGAGGCCCACGCCGATGTCGCCCTGGAGCGGCTGCGCAGCCGGTACGGCGTCCAGGTCGACGTCGTGCCGCACCGGGTCTCCCTGCGGGAGACGTTCGCGAACAGGTCGGCGGGGCGCGGCCGGCACGTCAAGCAGTCCGGCGGGCACGGCCAGTACGCGATCTGCGAGATCGAGGTGGAGCCGCTGCCGGGCGGCTCGGGCATCGAGTTCGTCGACAAGGTCGTCGGTGGGGCGGTGCCCCGGCAGTTCATCCCGTCGGTGGAGAAGGGAGTCAGGGCCCAGGCGGCCAAGGGCGTCGCCGCCGGTTACCCGCTGATCGACGTCCGGGTCACGCTGCTGGACGGCAAGGCGCACTCGGTGGACTCCTCCGACGCCGCGTTCCAGACAGCCGGCGCACTGGCGCTTCGGGAGGCCGCGGCGGACGCGAGGATCCATCTGCTGGAGCCGGTGTCCGAGGTCAGCGTGCTGGTCGGCGACGACTACGTAGGCGCCGTGATGAGCGACCTGTCCGGGCGGCGCGGCCGGGTGCTGGGCACCGAACAGGTCGGCAACGGGCGCACGCTCGTACGGGCCGAGGTGCCCGAGATCGAGATCGGCCGGTACGCGGTCGACCTTCGGTCGCTGTCGCACGGCACGGCCCGTTTCGACCGCCGCTACGTGCGGCACGAGCCGATGCCGCCGCAGGTCGCCGACCGGGTCAGGCAACAGGAGCGCGAGGCCTCGTAGTTGACGCGCCCGGCGCACAACCGGGCGGCAGCGCAAGGCTGCGGAACGCTTAGCTCCGCAAAGTCGCGGAACAGGCGGGCGGCTTCGGCCGTCCGTCTCCGTGTGCCGGTGGGTGCGGATACGCTGATGACCTGATCAACAGGTGTGCGGGGCAGGGAAGTCGGGAAGGCCCGAAGGGCAGACGCGGCGGCAGTGGGGGCGGCAGTGACGGACGGATTCGATTTCAGTCCCGGGGCTCAGGTGCCCCTGTCGGGTGCGGCGGGGCAGACGGCGGCTACCTACGCGCTGGCCGCGGCCGCGTACCGGGACGACGAAGTGGTCAAGATCAAGGACGCCGACAACGAATGGCACCAGTCCGTGGTCAAACCCCCGCGCCCGTGGGCGAAGATCTTCCGCCCGCGGCTCGGCGAGGCCTACTCCCGCGCGGTGATCGACCGCATGCTGGGCGCCGGGCGCAAGCCGCTCATCCAGTCCTTCGGCACCGAACCCCAGGTCGTCGTGGAGCACTGCCTGGCGGCCCACCGCATCCGCCGTGAGCGCGACAACTGGCTGACGGCGGTGACGGTGCTGTGCGGGGTGCTCTTCCTGCCCGGGTTCCTGGTGTGGTTGCTGGTGTTCACGCTGCGCACCTCCATGAGCAGGCGGGAGGACAAGCGCGCCGGGCTGCTCGCCACCACCCTGCTGGTCGCCATGGCCGCGCTGGCCGCGTTGTTCCTGATCAAGATGCCGTTCCACGGCTTCTGGGCGTGGTACGCGCGCGCGGCGGTCGTCATGCCGGTGATCGGCTGGTTCTGGGCCCGGCAGATCTGCGAGCGCACCGCGCGGGACCTGCGGGAGCGCTGGGAGAGCCTGCTGTCGGGCGGGGGCGTGGGCGCCAAGATCCCCGAGGCGGTGCCCGGGAGCCCCGGCGACGCGGCCGAGCAGGTCCGCAAGGAGCTCGCCCGGCTCAGCGCCGAGCAGCGGTCCAACTCGGTCTTCTACGCCGGCCCCAAGGGCATACTCGGCATGGGCACGCGGTGGGGCAGCTGGCAGCTGGCGGAGGACCTGGTCTCGGCGGAGCCGGGCAAGGACTTCCACCCCTTCCGCAGCTGGGACGTGATCACCGCGATCCAGGGCGGGCTGGCCATGCTGGAGCGCACCCCGATCAACACCGGCGGCTTCCCCAAGCCGTCCATCACGCACTGGATCGTCACGCCGATCGGGGAGAACGCCAAGGAGGTCTCCCGGCCCAGCGGCACCGACGTGGAGGCGTACACCGTCCGCACCCACGCCATACAGGACATCTGCAACAAGCAGCAGTTCGGCGGCGGAGACCGGCACTACCTCGGCGTGCAGTGGACGCTGTGGGACGGGCACCTGGTGATCACCATGCTGATCACCGTGACGGTGCTGCACGACACCCTGCGCATAGAGGTCACCGGCCATGCCCTGGGCCCGGTCAACCCCCTGTTCAACGAGAAGCCCCCGGCCAAGGAGAAGGAGGTGCAGAAGGCGTTCCGCTTCTGGGAGACCCGCAAGGTGAAGCTGCCCCTGGTCGACACCGACGAGGTGGTACGGCTCGCCGCCCGCGCTCCCCTGACCTCGTACCCGCCGTTCCTCAACTGGCTCGGCGGCAGCCTGACCCTCCCGGAGCCGTTCGGCCTGCGGCACGCCTGGGCCGACCAGCCCTGGCGCCACCGCTTCATGGCCGACGACGCGCTGCGCGCCGCGACCCCCGTGCTGCGGGTGGTGCATGCGGCGGCGCTGAGGACCCTGCGGGAGAACGGGGTGGACGTGGAGAAGTTCGGCACCCGCTCGTCGGTGCTCAGCGGAAACGTGCAGGACGTGGCGCCGAAGAAGGCGGACGTCTACGACGCGTAACTGCCTCCGGCGGTCCGGGCGACGCGACGGGGAGGAGGGTGACCGTCCTGGGGGCTGCGGCCCCCGGATCCCCGCCGGCCTGAGCGGCCTCGCCCTCGAGCTCCACCAAGCTCTTCGAGCGGGGGTGCCACCGGACGGGCTGGTCATGGCCGACGTCGCGCCGGCTCACTCCGCGGGCCAGGCCTCCGCCAGCATCTTCCGGGTGTCGGCCAGCAGCTGCGGCAGCACCTTCGTGTGGCCGACCACCGGCATGAAGTTCGTGTCGCCGCCCCAGCGGGGCACGATGTGCTGGTGCAGGTGGGCGGCGATACCGGCGCCCGCGACCGTGCCCTGGTTCATGCCGATGTTGAAGCCATGGGCCCCGGAGGCGGTGCGCAGCGCCCGCATGGCCTGCTTGGTCAGCTCCGCGAGCTCCGCGGTCTCGGCCTCGGTGAGGTCGGTGTAGTCGGCGACGTGCCGGTACGGCACGGTCATCAGGTGGCCGCCGTTGTACGGGTACAGGTTGAGCACTGCGTACACCTGCTCGCCCCGCCTGACGATCAGGCCGTCCTCGTCGGACTTGGCCGGTATGGCGCAGAAGGGGCAGCCGTCTCCGGCTCCAGGACCGGTCGGCTTGTTCTCGCCCTGGATGTAGGCCATCCGGTGGGGCGTCCACAGGCGCTGGAACGCGTCCTGCGTCCCCACTCCGATCTGCTGCTCCGGCTCACTCGTCATGCTAGGCAGCATATGGCGTCGGCCCCGGGTGCACGGCGAGGCCCCCGGTGAGAGGAGATCACCGGGGGCCTCGCCGTGCGGCCGCTGCGGCTGCCGCTGTCGCGGTTCAGACCTGTGCGCGGTCCTCGACGACCTTCACGATCTTCGCGATGGCCTCGTCGATCGGGATGCCGTTCTCCTGGGAGCCGTCGCGGTAGCGGAAGGAGACGGCGTTGTTCGCCATGTCCTCGTCGCCCGCGATGACCATGAACGGCACCTTCTGCTTCTGCGCGTTGCGGATCTTCTTCTGCATCCGGTCCGAGGAGGAGTCGACCTCGATGCGCAGCTGCTTCTTCTTGGCCTCGGCGGCGAACTTCTCCAGGTACTCCACGTGCGCGTCGCCGATCGGGATGCCGATGGCCTGCACCGGGGCCAGCCACGCCGGGAACGCACCCGCGTAGTGCTCGAGCAGCACCGCGAAGAACCGCTCGATGGAGCCGAACAGCGCGCGGTGGATCATGACCGGGCGCTGCTTGGAGCCGTCGGCGGCCGTGTACTCCAGGTCGAAGCGCTCCGGCAGGTTGAAGTCGAGCTGGATCGTCGACATCTGCCAGGTGCGCCCGATGGCGTCCTGGGCCTGAACGGAGATCTTCGGGCCGTAGAAGGCGGCGCCGCCCGGGTCCGGGACCAGCGGCAGGCCCTGCTTCTCGGCGACCTGGCGCAGGGTCTCGGTGGCCTCCTCCCAGGCCTCGTCGGTGCCGACGAACTTCTCCGGGTCCTTGGTGGACAGCTCCAGGTAGAAGTCGTTCAGACCGTAGTCGCGGAGCAGGTTCAGCACGAAGGTGAGCGTCTTGTCGAGCTCGTCGGCCATCTGCTCGCGGGTGCAGTAGATGTGCGCGTCGTCCTGGGTGAAGCCGCGGGCGCGGGTCAGGCCGTGCACGACGCCCGACTTCTCGTACCGGTACACGGTCCCGAACTCGAACAGGCGCAGCGGCAGTTCGCGGTAGGAGCGGCCGCGCGCGTCGAAGATCAGGTTGTGCATCGGGCAGTTCATGGGCTTGAGGTAGTAGTCCACGCCCTCGTCGAGCTGCATGGGCGGGTACATGCCGTCGGCGTACCAGTCCAGGTGGCCCGAGGTCTCGAAGAGCTTCCCCTTCGTCGCGTGCGGGGTGTAGACGAACTCGTAGCCCTCCTCCTCATGGCGGCGCCGCGAGTAGTCCTCCATGACCCGGCGGACGATGCCGCCCTTGGGGTGGAAGACGGCGAGGCCGGAGCCGATCTGCTCGGGGATGGAGAACAGGTCGAGCTCGTGGCCCAGCTTGCGGTGGTCGCGCTTCTCGGCCTCGGCGAGGAAGTCCAGGTACTGCTTCAGCTCGTCCTTGGACGGCCAGGCGGTGCCGTAGATGCGCTGGAGCATCGGGTTCTTCTCGCTGCCGCGCCAGTAGGCGCCCGCGTTGCGCATCAGCTTGAACGCCGGGATCAGGCGGGTGGAGGGCAGGTGGGGACCGCGGCAGAGGTCCTTCCAGCACAGCTCGCCGGTCTTGGCGTCCAGGTTGTCGTAGATCGTCAGCTCACCGGCGCCGACCTCGACGTCCGCGCCGTCCTCGCTGGAGGCCGAGCCCTTGAGGCCGATCAGCTCCAGCTTGTACGGCTCGTCCGCCAGCTCCTCGCGGGCCTGCTCGTCGGTGACCACGCGGCGGGAGAACTTCTGCCCCCGCTTCTGGATCTCCTGCATCTTCTTCTCGATGGCCTTGAGGTCATCGGGGTGGAACGGCTTGTCGACGTCGAAGTCGTAGTAGAAGCCGTCCTTGACGGGCGGGCCGATGCCCAGCTTGGCCTCGGGGAAGATCTCCTGCACGGCCTGCGCCATGACGTGCGCGGTGGAGTGGCGCAGGATGTTCAGGCCGTCCTCGGAGGTGATCTCGACGCCCTCGACGGTCTCGCCGTCCCTGACCTCGTAGGCGAGGTCCTTCAGCTGGCCCCCGACGCGGGCGGCGACGATCGAGCGCTCGCCGGCGAAGAGGTCGGCGGCCGTAGTGCCCGTCGTCACCGTGCGCTCTTCCCGCTCGGAATCGCGTTGGATGATCACACGGACGTCTGACACCGGTCTCTCCTGACTGCAGGTGGGGTGCGGCGCCATACCGGGAGCGCGCGCAATAAGCGATCGTACCGACCCAGGGCCGCCGACCGCGAAACGGTCTTCCCCGCCCGCGCTCAGTCGCGGTCCCCGCCCTCGCCCGCATCCCCGAAGAAGTCGGTGTCGTCCGCGTCCTCCTGCAGCGACTTCATCAGCCGGTCCCGCTCCTCGTCGTCCACCTGCACGGGCGCCACCTCGCAGGCGCCCGTGAGCCGGCGGAAGCCGCCCCGGCTCTCCAGCCGGCCGAGCACCCGCACCGGCAGCCCGACCAGGTGGGCGTGCCCGGCGATCCGGTAGTCCTCCTCCGCCAGGGCCACACGGACGTACGGCACCTCGGCGCCGGAGATCACCCGCAGCCGTACGGTGCCCTCGCCGTGCGGCTGAGACCTGCGCAGCCGGACCACGGTGCCGGTGATCCGCACCGGCACGGAGGGCTCCGCGCGCAGATAGCGGGCGCCGGCCTCGCGCAGCACGGGCAGGTCGCCCGGCGAGAACTCGACGGTCCCGGCGGCGCAGTCCACGGGGACGCCGGCGGCGGGCGCCCACTCGACCGTGATCCGGGCTCCCTCGGTGCCGCGCACCAGTGCGACCAGCGCCTCGGTGAGCTCGCGGCTGGCGCCGACCCGGACGGCGCCGTCGAAGGCGTCCAGGGCACCGGTGGCCCGCCGGTAGTCGATGGCCTCGCGCACCGCGTACAGGGCCTGGTGCAGACGCACGGCGAGCGGACGGGCCGGGGAGACCGGCACGAAGGCGGTCAGGCTGCGGCCGCCGGCCGCGGAACCGACGAGGACGTGGTCCAGGGAGGCGGTGGCCGAGCGCCGGTGCCGGGCGCCGTGATAGCCGGCCCGGGCGCGGGTGGCGAGCGCGGCGGCCAGCNNCCGGCACGTCCCGCCACCAGTGGATCTCGTCGCTGGGCACGGCGAGCGCGAGCAGCACCGCCCGGGCGGACGGCGTGCCGCTGCGGGCCAGGGCGTCGAGCGCCTCGCCGAGCAGGTCGTCGCTGTCGGGGAAGGCGCGGCTGACGGGCACCAGCAGGCTCGTCCCTGCGCCGCCCGGTCCCGGCGGGGTCCAGCGGCCGTAGCGTCCGGCGGCTCCGCCGCGCCGCTGCCAGCCGTGCCGCAGCAGCAGGGCGCCGAGCACGGCGGGGTCGACGTCGGCGGGCCGGGGAGGGCGGTCCCAGGG
>NZ_MUBM01000526.1 GCF_002154505.1 Streptomyces carpinensis
CCCGATCCCCCCGTGGCAGCCCGTCCCCGAATCTTCGTGTCCGACCGTCACCCGTCACCACGAGCAAGGCTATGGCCCCGGTCAACGCCGCCGCTCGGGGTTTCGCCGGTGGTGACCATGGGGCAGCGGCGGCCTGCGGCGCGGGCGGGCAGGTGTGACGGCGGACGGAGGGGGGATGAAGTGCCTGAGTGGCGCCTCCCGGCGCCACAAGTAATCACATCGAGTGATTCTCTGGCCCTCGCTTGCACGTTACAACCCACGGTTGCCACGCTGTTGCTGTCTGTACAACCTGATGGGAGTGGCCAGTGACTTTCGGTGAGCAGCCGGCGTATCTGCGTGTCGCGGGTGACCTCCGCAAGAAGATCGTCGACGGTGTGCTGCCACCGCACACCCGGCTGCCCTCCCAGGCGAGGATCCGCGAGGAGTACGGCGTCTCGGACACGGTCGCCCTGGAGGCCCGCAAGGTGCTGATGGCCGAGGGCCTGGTCGAGGGCCGCTCGGGCTCGGGGACGTATGTGCGCGAGCGGCCCGCGCCACGCCGGGTCGCCCGCTCCGGCTTCCGGCCCGCCGTCGGGGCCACCCCGTTCCGGCAGGAGCAGGCGTCCGCCGAGGCGCGCGGCACCTGGGAGTCGAGCAGCACGCAGACCGGGGCGAGCGGCGCGATCGCGGAGCGGCTCGGCATCAAGCCCGGCGACCGTGTGATGTGCACCAAGTACGTCTTCCGGGACGCCGGCGAGCCGATGATGCTCTCCACCTCCTGGGAGCCGCTCGCGCTGACCGGCCGCACCCCGGTGATGCTCCCCGAGGAGGGCCCGCTCGGCGGCATGGGCGTCGTCGAGCGCATGCGCGCCATCGACGTCATCGTCGACAACGTCACCGAGGAGGTCGGCGCCCGCCCCGGCCTCGCCGAGGAACTGCTCACCCTGGGCGGCGTCCCCGGCCATGTCGTGGTGGTCGTCCAGCGCACCTTCTACGCCTCCGGTCGCGCCGTCGAGACGGCGGACGTGGTGATCCCCGCCGACCGCTACCGGGTGGCGTACCACCTGCCGGTGAAGTGACGAAGGGGTGAAGTGACGAAGGCGGTCCCCGCGGTCGTGCGCTCCCCGGGAGCGCTCTCCCGCACCCGTGCCCGGGGCCGCACTCGACGGGCGCTGGATTCCGGCCGTTCTCGCAGGTCGCCCGCCTCGCCCGCAGCGCCCGCGCCACGCCCCTGACCGTGCATGCCCCAGCCCACCGGCGGCGCGTTCGTGTGCGCGCGCCCCCTGCGTACTGGCCGGTTGCCTACCTGTTTGTGAAAAGGCGTATTCGCTGCGTGAAGGTAGGGCGTAGGCTCGGGCATATGCGTATTGCGGTTTCCCCGGCGGTGGGGCGCGGTGGGGGCCGCGAGCCGGGGAAACCGCAATACGC
>NZ_MUBM01000527.1 GCF_002154505.1 Streptomyces carpinensis
CGCGGCTTCGGATGCCCGGGGAGGGTGTCGGGTCGCCGGTGCGGGTCCGGTGTCGGCTCAGGTCAACAGGGCGGCGAAACCGCCCTCGCGGGCCAGCGTCTCCAGTTCGTCGAGCGCGGCCACGGCGGCGGCAGCCGCCCCGGGGTCCCGCTCGGCCAGACCGCTCGCCGCGAACTCGTCCTCGTCCAGGCGCCGGACGTCCGTGCCGTCCGCGGAGCGCCACAGGTCCAGGTCGAGGTCCTCGACGACCAGTTCCGTGCCCGAGAGCACGGCCGGTCGCGTGACGTCGCAGTACCAGCCCTTCAACCGGCCTGCGCCGTCGCGGACCTCCTTCACCGAGTACCAGCGGTCGCGCCAGTAGTACTCGGTGAAGACATCGCCGGGCTCGAAGCGCACGAAGCCGAAGTCCCGTACGCCGGCGCCCGCCCACAGTGCCCGGACGGCGATCCGGGTGCCGTCGTCGGCCACGAGCGCGCTCGGGTAGCGGATCTTCGTACGCCCGCCCTTGACGAGGACGACGGTCAGCGGCGGCTGAGCCGGACCCGCCGCGTCAGCCGAGCTCACGGACATACCGCACCTCCGTGGCGCACACCTCGTACCCGAACCACTTGTTGATCGCGAGCATCGGCTCGTTTCCGGTGTCGTTGCCCGTGAACGCCTGCGTGAACCCGGCGGCCCGGGCGCGGTGCAGCGAGTCGTTCTTGGCCAGCTTTGCCAGGCCCCGGTTGCGGTGGGCCCGGGCGGTGCCCGTCATGACGGTGCCGTATCGGGTCGCGCCGTCCGTGCGGGCCGCCGAGAACGCCGCCGGACGGCCGTCGACCAGCGCCACCGAGGTCAGTTCGGGGCTGAACAGCGGGTGCCGCCAGGTCTCGTCCAGCCATGCCTCGTAGTCGGTGAACTCCGTGTCCACGTCGCTCGGTTCGTCCATCGTCGTCTCCGAGTCCAGTTCGAAAAGCGGACGCGGGTCGTCGGAGAAGTCCGAGCCCCGGCGCAGTTCCACCCCCGGCGGCGGGTCCTGGAGCGGCGGGAGCGTGCCGTCCGCCAGGTCCAGGCGGAGGAAGTGGGCGGAGCGGCTGCTGCGGTAGCCGTGCCGCTCGGCGAAGGCACGGTTGCCCGGCTCGTCCAGCACCCAGGCGTACAGCTTCACGGCCCCGTGGGCGGCCAGGTGCTCCTCGGCGGCCCGCACGAGGAGACCGCCGGCGCCCCGGCGGGTGTGCTCGGGGTGCACGTACACGTTGACATTGCCCTGGCCGGGCTCGGTGCTCTCGTGGGACAGGTGCACCTGCGCCGTGCCGATCACCTCGCCGTCCGCCACGGCGACGAGGGGACGGTAGTGGGCGTCGGGGTGCATGTGGGCGAGGTCGTGGGCGAGGGACTCCGGGGTGAGCACCATGTACGGGAGCGCGAGGTGCCGGACGCGGGCGAAGCCCTCGAGGTCGTCTCGCGCGTCGGCGCGAAGATCACGGACGATCACAGTCATGGTGGCGCACGCTACGGCGGTCGGCCGACCGGGCGCCTCCCATTTTCCGCCGGTGCGCCTGACCGCCTGCTCCGCCGGTGGGCCGTCTCCGCCGGTGGCCGTCTCCGCCCGGCCGCCCTGCCCGCCGGGAAAGGGCGCGGGGGCGCACCGGTGCGGGACAATCGCCACGTGACCTTGAAGATCCACATCGACGACGGCGCACCTCCCTACGAGCAGGTGCGGGCGCAGATCTCCGAACAGGCGCGGTCGGGGGCGCTGCCGGTGGGCTACCGGCTGCCGACGGTGCGCGGACTGGCCGAGTCGCTCGGGCTCGCGGCGAACACCGTCGCCAAGGCCTACCGGGCGCTGGAGGCGGACGGGGTGATCGAGACCCGGGGGCGCAACGGCACGTTCGTGGCCGCCGCGGGCTCGGCCGCGGAGCGCGAGGCGGCGGCAGCCGCGCAGGCGTACGCGGAGCGCGTGCGGAGGCTGGGCCTGGAGGAGGAGTCGGCGCTCGCCGCCGTACGGGACGCCCTGCGGGCGGCCTATGGACACTGAGTCGCCGTGTACGACGGACCTGGCGGCCTACGGACACCGAGCCGCCGTGTACGACGGACCTGGCGGCCTACGGACACCGAGCCGCCCCGTACGGCAGGACCTACCGCCGCACGGACACTGAGTCGCCGTGTACGACGGACCTGGCGGCCTACGGACACCGAGCCGCCCCGTACGGCAGGACCTACCGCCGCACGGACACCCGGCCGGGCGTGCGCGTGACCGTCAGGCCGGCCCGCCGGGCCGCCCCGGCGAACACCACCGCGTCCTGAACCGCCGCCCCCGTGGGGTCGTTGTTGAAGTACGCGTACACGTCCCGCTCGTCCGGCCAGGTCGTCGCGGTGCGGTCGACCCAGGTCTCCAGGGACCGCCGGCCGTAGTGCGGCCAGGCCCGGGCACGACCCACGTGGAAGCGGACGTAGCCCCAGTCCGTGGTCGGCCACAGCGGCGTCAGAGGGCGGCCGTACGCGTCGGCCCAGCACAGGGCCGCGCCCCGCAGCTCCAGAACCCTGCGGACCTCCGGCGTCCACCACGAGTCGTGGCGCGGCTCGACCGCGATCCGCGTACCGGGCGGGAAGCAGGCGAGGCAGGCGTCGAGCAGCCCCGCGTCGGCGCGCAGCGTGGGCGGCAGCTGGAGCAGCACCGGGCCGAGCCGGTCACCGAGCCCCGCCGCACGCGACATCAGCCGGTGCACCGGCTCCTCGGGGTCCTTGAGCCGTTTGATGTGGGTCAGGTAGCGGCTCGCCTTGACCGCGACCACGAAGTCCGGCGGCACCCGCTCCCGCCAGGACTCGAAGGTCTCCCGCTCCGGCAGCCGGTAGAAGGCGTTGTTGACCTCGACGGTGGCGAACGCGGCCGCGTACTCCTCCAGCCACAGCCGCGTGGGGCAGCCCTCCGGGTACAGCACCCCCCGCCAGTCCTTGTACTGCCAGCCGGAGGTCCCGACGAACAGGGTCATACGACCATCAAACCACCGCGCACGCGCCCCTGACCCGCCAGGCCCGGGCCGTCGGAGCGGCATCCGCGCATCCGCTCTGGTCCGTCCTCCGAGATGCGAGGAGGCCCGCACGCCGGCTGCGTACGGGCCCTGTCCGGTGTTCATCCGCCGGAGCGGCTACGCCTGGGCGGACCTGCGGCGTCGCATCCACCACACGAGCGCTCCGCCCGCCGCGGCGAGCGCCGCGGCGGGCGGAGCGCT
>NZ_MUBM01000528.1 GCF_002154505.1 Streptomyces carpinensis
AAAGGGTGGGCGGCGGCCTCCCGGAGGCCGCCGCCCACCCTTTCGAGGCCCGCGCCGTGACCGACGGCGCGGGCCTTCGCGCGTTCGCAGACAGAACCGGCGGAAATCCGCCGCCACGCCCTCACCAGGAAGGCGTCAGAGGTCTCCACCAATGAGGGCGAAAGAGCAGCGAATTCGTTATTTCCGCAGGCCACATGGGGTTTGACACACCGTTGACGCGCGCAGACTGCCGCTGATAGACACACACTTCATTCACCCGGCGTCAACCGATCAAGCTCACACAAGCACGTTCCAGCCTGTTCACATCTGTTCAAGCCGCCCCGCGCGGGGCCACATCGTTCCGCGCGAGCGATGACGCGAGGTCACCGAGCCATGAACACACACGATCAGCACGGCAGAGGACGTACCGGCCCCCGCCCGAGGGGGGCGCGGCTCCTCGCCGCCGCGGGCGCCACCGCCCTCCTCCTCGCGTCCGGGCTCGCGACCCCGGCGGCCTCGGCCGCGCCCGCCAGGGCGGCGCAGGGCGTGGAGGCCAAGGAGGCCAAGAAGGGCGACAAGGTCCTCACCGTCGCCGTCGCCCAGAGCGTCGACTCGCTCAGCCCGTTCCTGGCGGTACGACTGCTCAGCACGAGCATCGGCCGGCTGATGTACGAGTACCTGACCAACTACGACCCCAAGGACGCCCACGCCGTTCCGGCCCTCGCCACCAAGTGGGAGTCGTCGCCGGACAAGCTGACCTGGACCTACACGATCCGCTCCAACACCAAGTGGTCGGACGGGCAGCCGGTCACCGCCGAGGACGCGTCGTGGACGTTCAACAAGATGATGACCGACGACGGCGCGGCCACCGCCAACGGCAGCTTCGTCGGCAACTTCTCGAAGGTCACCGCGCCCAGCCCCACCAAGCTGGTGATCCAGCTGAAGAAGCCGCAGGCCACGATGACGGCACTGGACGTGCCGATCGTGCCCAAGCACGTGTGGGAGAACGTCAAGGACTTCTCGAAGTTCAACAACGACAAGAGCTTCCCGATCGTCGGCAACGGGCCGTTCGTCCTCACCGACTACAAGCCGGACAGCTATGTGCGGCTGAAGGCCAACAAGGACTTCTGGCGGGGCGCGCCCAAGTTCGACGAGCTGGTCTTCCGGTACTACAAGGACCAGGACGCCGCCGTGGCCGCCCTGCGCAAGGGCGAGGTCTCCTTCGTGGCGGGCTCGCCCTCGCTGACGCCGGCCCAGGCCGCCTCTCTCAAGGGCGACAAGAACATCCACGTCAACGACGCGCCCGGCCGCCGCTTCTACGCCCTCGCCACCAACCCGGGCGCGCAGGCCAAGAACGGCCAGAAGTTCGGTGACGGCGCCCCGTCCCTGCTCGACGAGCGGGTACGGCACGCACTGTTCATGGCGGTGGACCGCAAGGCGATCGTCGACAAGGTCTTCCAGGGCCACGCGGTCGAGGGCCAGGGCTACATCCCGCCGCGCTTCTCGTCGTACTTCTGGAAGCCGTCGGCCGGGCAGGAACTGGCCTACGACCCGACGAAGGCGGGGCAGCTGCTCGACGAGGCGGGGTACAAGAGGAACTCCGACGGCAAGCGGGTCGGCAAGGACGGCAAGCCGCTGAACTACCGCGTGCTGTGCCACGCCACCGATCCCAATGACAAGGCCGTCGGCAAGTACCTGCAGGAGTGGTGGGGCAAGCTGGGCATCGGGGTGTCCCTCGACTGCCTGGACAACGTGACCGACCCCTGGCTGGCTGGCAAGTACGACCTGGCCTTCGACGGCTGGTCCGTCAACCCCGACCCGGACTTCGTGCTCTCCATCCACACCTGCGACGCCCGCCCGCAGACGCCGAAGGACACCGGCGCCACCGACAACTTCATCTGCGACAAGACCTACGACCAGCTGTACGCGCAGCAGCTCGCCGAGTACGACCCCGCCAAACGGGCGGACCTGGTCAAGCAGATGGAGTCGCGGCTGTACGACCTGGGGTACATGAACATCATGGCCTATCCGAACGCGGTGGAGGCCTACCGCACGGACCAGATCAAGTCGATCACCACCATGCCCTCCCAGGCGGGCAACATCTACGGCCAGGACGGCTACTGGAGCTGGTGGTCCGCCGTTCCGGCGAACTCCGGGGACTCCTCGGACGGTTCGACGTCGACGGGTGTCGTCATCGGGATCGTCGCGGGTGTCGTCGTACTCGTCGGACTGGCCGTGCTCTTCACGGTGCGCCGCCGGGCCACCGCAGGAGACCGCGAGTAGGTGCAGGTATCCATGACCGCTGAAGCAACACCCTCGCTGGTCGAGGACGCGGCTGCCGCGGGCCCGGCGAAGTCCGGGCCCGCGGGGGCCGGGCGCGCACTGCAGGCGCGCACCACCACCGCGTACCTGCGGTACGTGGCGGGCAAGCTGGCCGGTGCCGCCGTCTCGCTGCTCGCCGTGCTCGTCACCAGCTTCTTCCTCTTCCGGCTGATCCCGGGCGACCCGGTGAAGTTCATGACCGGTGGCCGCCCGGTGTCGGCCGAGCAGATCGCCATCTACCGGCGGGAGTTCGGGCTCGACCTGCCGATGTGGCGGCAGTTCACGGACTACTGCGGCAAGGCGCTGACCGGGGATCTGGGGACCTCGTACCAGTTCCATGTCCCCGTCCTCGACAAGATCACGGAGGCGCTGCCGAACACCCTGCTGCTCACCGGCACGGCCTTCGTGCTGTACACCGCGCTCGGTATCTTCCTCGGCACCCGCTCGGCCTGGCGGCACGGCAGGCTCGGCGACCGCCTCAACACCGGGCTGGCGCTGACCCTGTACTCCATCCCGTCGTTCTGGCTGGGGCTGCTGCTCATCATCGTGCTGTCGGTCGGCGCGGGCCCGATCCCGGGTCTGTTCCCGACCGGGGGCATGGAGTCGGGCGGCAAGGAGGGCTTCGCGTACGTCGTCGACGTCGTCCACCATCTCATCCTGCCGGTGGTGACGCTGGTCGCGGTGGAGTACGGGCAGACGCTGCTGGTCACCCGGTCGGCGCTGCTGGACGAGATGGGCAGCGACTATCTGACGACCGCGCGGGCCAAGGGGCTCAGGGACGACCTGGTCCGGCGCCGGCACGCCGTGCCGAACGCACTGCTGCCGACCGTGACGCTGATCTTCGTCAACCTCGGCCGGACCGTGGCGGGGGTCATCCTCGTCGAGACGGTCTTCTCCTGGCCGGGGCTCGGCGGACTGTTCTACCAGGCGCTGAGCGTGCCCGACCTGCCGCTGGTGCAGGGGCTGTTCTTCGTCTTCGCCTCGGCGGTGATCGTCATGAACACCCTCGCCGACCTCCTGTATCCGCTGCTCGATCCGAGGGTGGGCCGATGACGACCGCTCAGACCACGCAGACCACTGCGGCGCTCGGTCCGCGCGCTCTGGCGTGGCGGCGGCGCCGGGCCTCCGCCGCGCGCTTCTGGAAGGAGTACCGCAGGCACCGCGCCGGTGTGTTCGGGCTGGCCGCGCTCGTGCTGTTCGCGCTCGTCGCGCTGACCGCGCCGCTGACCGTCGGATCGGACGTGGCGAGCGTGACCGACGCGCCGGGGCAGCCGCTGCAGAGCCCGAGCGGGCACTTCCCGCTGGGCACCGACCAGTTCGGGCGCAATCTGCTGGGGCTGGTGATCTGGGGATCTCGGGTCTCGCTGCTCGTGGGGCTGCTCGCGGCCGTGCTGTCGGTGGCGATCGGGGCGCTCATCGGGATCACCGCCGGGCACTTCCGCGGCTGGTACGCCACGGTGATGATGCGGGTCACGGACTGGTTCCTGGTGATGCCGACGCTGGTGCTGGCCATCGCGCTGGCCACCGTGATGTCCCGCTCGCTCGGCACGATCATCCTGGCGATCGGCGTGACCACCTGGCCCACCACGGCCCGGCTGGTGCGGGCGCAGACACTGGCGGTGGAGTCACGGCCGTACATCGAACGTGCGAAGGCGCTCGGCGGCGGGCACTGGCACATCATGTCCCGCCATGTGCTGCCCAACGTCATGCCGCTGGTCCTGGCGCAGACGACCCTGATCATCTCCTCCGCGATCCTGGCCGAGGCGACGCTGGCCTTCCTCGGGCTCGGGGATCCGACGATCGTGTCCTGGGGCGGGCTGCTGCAGGACGCCCGGGAGGCCGGGGCGGTGAGCTCAGGCGACTGGTGGTACCTGGTTCCGCCGGGTATCGCGATCGCCGTCGTCGCACTGGCGTTCACGCTGTGCGGGCGTGCGGTGGAGTCCGTTCTCAACCCCAGGCTGGGGGTGTCCCGTTGAGCCTGCTCGACGTCCGGAACCTGGAAGTGACCTACCCGGGCGGTGCGGCCGCCGTACGCGGGGTCGATCTGACCCTCGCCGCGGGCGAGAAGCTCGGCATCGCGGGCGAGTCCGGCTGCGGCAAGTCCACGCTGGCGCTGGCGCTGCTGCGGCTGCTGCCGGTCGGGGCCAGGGTCGGCGGGAAGATCCTGCTGGACGGCGAAGACGTCCTGACGATGAAGTGGGGGCAGGTGCGGGCGGTGCGCTGGGCCGGGGCGTCGATCGTCTTCCAGGGCGCGATGCACTCCCTCAACGCCGTGCACCGGGTCGGCGACCAGATCGCCGAGCCGATCCTGCTGCACCGCAAGGCGACCCCCGCGGGTGCGAAGAAGAAGGCAGGTGAGCTGCTGGAGCAGGTGGGCCTGCCGGCGGCACGGGCGAACGCCTACCCGCACGAGCTGTCCGGCGGGCAGCGGCAGCGCGTGATGATCGCGATGGCGCTGGCCTGCGATCCGCGTCTGATCGTCGCCGACGAGCCCACCACCGCGCTGGACGTGATGATCCAGGCCCAGATCCTGCGTCTGATCGAGGAGCTGGTGAGCGAGCAGGACGTGGGCCTGATCATGATCAGCCACGACCTCGCCGTGCTGTCCGACACCTGCGACCGGCTCGCGGTGATGTACGCGGGCCGGGTGGTGGAGGAGGGCCCGGCCCGTCAGGTCTACGACGGGGCGCGGCACCCTTACGGCAGGGCCCTGTCGGAGGCGTTCCCGAGGATCGGCGACCCGGCGTCGCGGTTCGCCCCGCGCGGTCTGCCCGGCGACCCGCCCGACCCGGCCGCGGTGCCGTCGGGCTGTGCGTTCCACCCGCGCTGCCCGGTCGCGCTGGACGTCTGCGCCACGCAGGACCAGGTGCTGCGGGAGGCGGGAGCGGACCGGCGGGCGGCGTGTGTGCACGTGGGATCCGGCGACGGGGTGCCCGCGGACGGTGCCTCCGAAGGCGGGGCGGTGACGGCCGGAGGGGCTGAAGACGCTCCGGAGGCCGGAGGGAAAGACGAAGAAGTGAGGAGCAGCACCGCATGACGGCCACGCCACCGCTGCTGAGCGTCCAGGACCTGCACATCACCTTTCCCGGCCGGCACGGTGCGCCGCCCGCCCGGGCGGTGGACGGGGTGGATCTCGACATCCGGCCGGGCGAGATCGTGGCGCTGGTCGGCGAGTCGGGCTGCGGCAAGACGACGCTGGCCCGCTCCCTGATGGGTCTGGTCCCGCCGACCACGGGCCGCGTCACCTTCGCGGGCGCCCCGCTCGACTACTCCTCCCGCGCGCTGAAGGCCTACCGCAAGCGGGTCCAGCTGGTCCTCCAGGACCCGAGCGGCTCGCTCAACCCACGGCACACGGTGTACGACGCCGTGGCCGAGGGGCTGCGCATCCACGGGTACGACGGCGACGAGCGGGCGGCGGTCGCCGAGGCGCTGTCCCGGGCGGGGCTGCGGCCGCCCGAGCGCTTCTTCCTGCGCTACCCGCACGAGCTGTCCGGCGGTCAGCGCCAGCGGGTCGTCATCGCGGGCGCGCTGGTCCTCCAGCCCGAACTCGTCGTCGCCGACGAGCCGGTGGCCTCCCTCGACGCCTCGGTCCGCGGCGAGATCCTGGCGCTGCTGCTGCGGCTGCGCGACGAGCTCGGGCTGTCCGCGCTGGTGGTCACCCACGACCTGGGCCTGGCCTGGAACATCGCCGACCGGGTGGCGGTGATGTACCTGGGCCG
>NZ_MUBM01000529.1 GCF_002154505.1 Streptomyces carpinensis
GCTCCACTGAGCCTCGGACGACAACGCGCAGGTCAGTCAAGCGGGGAGCCAGCTGGGCCACCACGGTGGCACGTTGTCGGGCGAGCAGACATTGTTGTCGCTGGCGACTCCGGTCGGGGTGCCGATCACGGCGAAGTGGACGAGCAGGATGGCCACAAGAGCGACAGCAAGCGCCGCTGACGGAATTGCGAGTCTCACTCGGACCTGATGAGCAGGGCGGACAAGGGCCGCCGCCACAGCCCACACCCCAAGGCCGGCGACTGCGACCGAGGCGACAGAAAGGACGGGTTCCCACGTCCACAGATCAAAGAATCCAGGGTGCTCCCGCTTCAGCAGCCGGCAAGTCCTGCGCGCTCCGCGCGACAGACGATAGACGCCATAACCGGCACAGACAGTCACCACCAGGACAAGGCAACTGACTCGAGCGGGGTCGGGGCCCAGTTGTCTGTTCATACATGAGGCCGACGCTCAAGTTGCTGTCAATGGTTCCCGGTGGACTGGCGTGATTCGAAGGCACGATCGACATGCGCGGAACATGGTTGCGTCCAGGGAAGTGGTNNCCCTCATGTCCGCCGAGGCAGACGCCGTCTGCAACGCCGAATACTCTGCTGGCCTTCACCGCGTTCCCGCGTGAGTGCTGGCAGCAGATCTGGTCCAACAACCCGCAAGAACGCCTGAACAAGGAGATCCGCCGGCGCACCGACGTGGTCGGCATCTTCCCCGACCG
>NZ_MUBM01000053.1 GCF_002154505.1 Streptomyces carpinensis
CCCCCGAGCCGCCCCCCGTCGCTCCCGAGGACGACATCCCCGAGGACGACGACCCCGACCTCGACGAGTCGGCCCTGTCCGGTCACGAGCTGATCGTGCGGGAACTGGGCGCCACGGTGGTGGAGGAGTACACGACCGAGTAGCGCCACCGGGAGAGCCGGTGGCGCCACCGTGCGTGTGGGGTCGGGCACGTCGGCGTATGAGAGGAACGCGCGTCGGAGGAACGTACGAACGTCTCCGGGCCGTACCCTCGGCAGCCCGCACAAAGGGCTTCTGCCTCCTGCCGTTAGGCTGACCCCGTGAAGGTCCTCGTCATCGGCAGCGGCGCCCGCGAGCACGCCCTGTGCCGTTCCCTGTCCCTCGACCCCGCCGTCACCGCGCTGCACTGCGCGCCCGGCAACGCCGGCATCGCCGAGGTCGCCGAGCTGCACCCGGTCGACGCCCTCGACGGCTCGGCCGTCTCCGCGCTGGCCACGGAGCTCGGCGCCGACCTCGTGGTCGTCGGCCCGGAGGCACCGCTGGTCGCCGGGGTCGCCGACGCCGTGCGCGAGGTGGGCATCCCGGTCTTCGGTCCCTCCCGGGCGGCCGCGCAGCTCGAGGGCTCCAAGGCCTTCGCCAAGGACGTGATGGCCGCGGCCGGCGTCCCCACGGCCCGCTCGTACGTCTGCACGACGGCGGAGGAGACCGCCGCGGCCCTCGACGCCTTCGGCGCGCCCTACGTCGTCAAGGACGACGGTCTCGCCGCCGGCAAGGGCGTCGTCGTCACCGGCGACGTCGAGGCGGCCCGGGCGCACGCCGCGGCCTGCGACCGTGTGGTGGTCGAGGAGTACCTCGACGGTCCCGAGGTCTCTCTCTTCGCCATCACCGACGGCGAGACGGTGGTCCCGCTCCAGCCCGCCCAGGACTTCAAGCGCGCGCTGGACGGCGACGAGGGCCCGAACACCGGCGGCATGGGCGCGTACTCCCCGCTGCCCTGGGCCGACCCCGAGCTCGTGGACGACGTCCTGCGGACCGTGCTGCAGCCCACCGTGGACGAGATGCGCCGCCGGGGCACCCCGTTCTCCGGCCTCCTCTACGCCGGCCTCGCGATCACCAGCCGTGGCGTTCGGGTGATCGAGTTCAACGCCCGCTTCGGCGACCCGGAGACCCAGGTGGTCCTGGCCCGCCTCCAGACCCCCCTCGCCGGTGTCCTGATGGCCGCGGCCACCGGCAACCTCGCCCATCTGGAGTCCCTGCGCTGGAGCGAGGACGCGGCCGTCACGGTGGTCGTCGCCTCGCACAACTACCCCGGCACCCCGCGCACCGGCGACCCGATCACCGGCCTCGACGAGGTCGCCGCCCAGGACGCCCCGCTCGCGTACGTGCTGCACGCCGGCACCAGGCGGGACGGCGACACCGTCGTGAGCGCGGGTGGCCGTGTGCTGTCCGTCACGGCGACCGGCAAGGACCTGACGGAGGCACGTGAGCGCGCCTACACCGCCGTCGGCCGCATCCGCCTGGACGGTTCCCAGCACCGTACGGACATCGCGGCGAAGGCCGCGGCGGGCGCGTAGCAGCCGGACCTCTCAAGGCGCCTGTCGCCGACCTCTCCAGGCGCGTTCCAACGGTCAGGCCCCGGACTCGATCCGGGGCCTGACCGTTGCTGTCCGTCGCCCACCTCTGACCAAAGCCATTCCATCGAGTGAGCGATGGCCTATACGGCTGACGCGGGGCGGGGCCCCAACTAGGGTGCGGCGCAAGCGTTCCGGCACTTGGCCCACCGGCATTGCGATGTCAGTGGCGGGTGCCACAGTGGGGGAGTGAGCAATACAGGGCAGGCAGTACAAGTCGGCAGGGGGTGACGTCGGGTCGTGACCGGTATGGGTGTGGAGGTAGGTGCGCAGTCCGCGCGCTCCCGAGCCCTCGCCGTGCTGCACGTACGCAGCCGGGCGCTGGCCGTCGCCCTGCTGCCCGCCGCCCTCGCCGTGATCCTGCTGGCCGGCGGCTCCACCGGCCACTTCGTGGGCCGGGGCTGGGACATCGCCCGCTGGGTGGTGGGCGCCGTGGCGGTGGTCGTCCTGCTCGCCGCCGTCGGCATCGGACTGGTCGTCGCCCGTGCCCGCCCCGCCATGAGCCCGACGGTCCCGATCCCCGAGGAGTCCGCCCCGGACCTCTACCGCCTGGTGCGCGACCTCGCCGACCGTCTCGACGTGCCCGTCCCGTCCGCCATAGCGCTCACGCCGGACTGCGACAGCTGGCTGGAGGACCGCACCCATCCGGCCCACGGCCCACCCCCACAGACCCATCGGCACCACCACGACGAGCACGACGACCGCCGCCGCCGAGACGCAGGCGGCGACCACGGCGCCCGCGGCGAGCCGTCCGGGCTGCGTGGCCTGTCCTCGGCCCGCCCACGCCGTGCGGCGGCGGCTCCCGTCCTCGTCATCGGCTCCCCGTTCCTGTGGTGGATGCGCGTCGGCGAGCTGCGGGCCGTCCTCGCCCCCGTGGTCGCCGGGACGGGACCCTCGGCGCACCCGGACATAGCAGCGGCCCGCCGTTTCGTCCGCGGTCTCGACGCGGCGGTGGCCGTCACCTCGGCGCCCGGCCGCCGTCCCCTGGCCGGTACGGTGTGCGCGGGCGTCGGCTGGGTGGCCCGGCTGCTCCTGCGCGGCTGCCGGGAGTACGCGGCCGAAATGGAACGGGGAGTGGCGGCCGCGGCCGCCGAGCGTGCACAGGCTGTGGACTACGGCGTCAGAATCGTCGCCCAGGAACAGGTGGGCCTGGCGTACGCGGGCTGGGACCGGTTGCTGACGCGGGTCGCGCTCCCCGCCTGGCGCATGGGCCGCTGGCCCTCCCGGCTGGACGCGGGCGTCGTGGCCGCCCTCACCGAGCTCTCCCGCCGCGACCGCCTGGCCGAGGGCTTCGCCTCCCGGCTCGGCGAGCGCCCCGCCTGCGATCTGCTCGAGGAGCCCGGCGTGGTCGACGAGGCCGCCTCCCTGCTGGCGGCGCGGCTGTTCCACGGAGGTCCGGCCGAGCACGGCCCGGACTGGTCCCCAGTGGACTGGCAGGAGTACCCGGAGGAGGTCGTCGACCGCAAGTGGCGCACCGACGCGGCCCGCCTCCACCGGGTCCTGGACACGCTCGGCGTACGCCGCTCCCCGAACCCTCCGGCGCACGACCCCCACGGCCCGACCCTGGCCCGCGTCCTGGACCACCTGTCCACCCCACCGCACACCGCTCCCCTCACCGCCACGCCCGCTGCCTCCGCCCCCGACTCGGCGCCACCCCCGGCCCGGAACCCGGTGACGTCCTCCGGAGACGCCGAGAGCACAGCGGACACCAGGAGCACCCCGGCCGCCGAGCGCTCGACAGAAGCCGAGGCAGAGACCACGCCGGTCACCGACACCACACCGGCCCCTGACAGCACGCCAGGCGCAGAGCGTACGACGGAGGCCGAACGCGAGAGCACACCATCCACCGGCGGGGACGAGGAAGCCGACATGGCGAACGAGCGGAGTGCCGCGCTCGCGGCCGGGCTCAGCGCCGAGCTGGCCCGTGAGGAGGCCGCCGCACCCGCGCCCGGGGCGGCATCGGCGGGAGCGCCCGAGCAGTTCCACGGGGCGCTCCCACCCTGGGACGACGGCTCGCTCCCGCTGTTCCCCCTCCAGCCGCCGCGCACCGGCCGGGACCTCCTCGCAGACCATGTCACCGCGATGGTCTGCTGTGCGGCGATGGACACCGCCGGCGCCACTCCGGGCCTCGACTGGCTCGACGGCCCTTCCCTCCTGATCAACGGCGAGAGAGCCGTCGACCTCGGTTCCAAGGTCCGCGCCCTGATCGAGGACGGCGATCCGGTCCCGCTGCGCACCTGGCTGGTCGATTCGGGCATACGTCCGGAAAAGCCCGTGCGGCTCGTCTGACGTGCGTCGACGTCGGGACCTCGAGTCTCTTACCGGATCCCTGGCTTCCACTTTCGGTCAATTCGCAACGAGTAGTGACAGCATGCGTGCGTAATGTGATGTGCTTGGACCGATCGCGCACCTGGCAAACGCACACGACATACGACAACCCGCACCGCGGCACGACATACCACGGGGGCTCGAGGGAGGGGACGGCCATGGGATCGGAGCGGATCCGGCGCTGGGAGTCGGGAGCACTCGCGCACGCCGTGACGGACCCCTTCGGCCAGGGTCCCGTCCCCTGGCTGCGCGGCAGCGAGACGTACTTCGACGACACGGGCCACGTCGTCCCCTGGTACGTCGACGCGCAGCCCGAAACCGGCGCGGCACCCGGCGCCACCGCGGCGAGCGGCGCGACCGCCACCGCGCCTCGTGTGCCCGCCCCTCGTGCGTCCCTCGGCGGCCCCCGCTCGGCCGACGACGTGCGCCGCCAGATCAAGGGCTTCGCCTCCAACGGCGCGGTCACCCCCGGAGAGGCGATCGACTTCCACATCACCGTCGACCCGCCCCAGCAGTTCAGCGTCGACGTCTACCGCATCGGCCACTACAACGGCGACGGCGCCGCGAAGATCACCACGAGCCCGCGGCTGTCCGGCATCGTCCAGCCCCGGCCGCTGACCGCCGACCGCACGGTCTCCTGCCACCACTGGTGGCTGTCCTGGCGGCTGCAGGTCCCGTCGTACTGGAGCATCGGCGCGTACGTCGCCGTGCTGACCACCGCCGACGGCTACCGCTCCCACATCCCCTTCACCGTGCGTGACAACCACCCGGCGGATCTGCTCCTCCTCCTGCCCGACGTCACCTGGCAGGCCTACAACCTCTACCCGGAGGACGGCCGCACCGGCGCCAGCCTCTACCACGCCTGGGACGAGCACGGCAGGCTGCTAGGGGAGGCGGACGCGGCGACCACGGTGTCCTTCGACCGCCCGTACGCGGGCGCGGGCCTGCCCCTGCACGTCGGCCACGCCTACGACTTCATCCGCTGGGCCGAGCGCTACGGCTACGACGTCGCCTACGCGGACGCCCGCGACCTGCACGCCGGCCGCGTGGACCCCACCCGCTACCGCGGTCTGGTCTTCCCCGGGCACGACGAGTACTGGTCGATCCCCATGCGCCGCACCGTCGAACTCGCCCGTGAGCACGGCACGTCCCTGGTCTTCCTCTCCGCCAACACCATGTACTGGCAGGTGGAGCTGGGGCCTTCCCCGTCCGGCGTCCCCGACCGCCTGTTGACCTGCCGCAAACGCAAGGGGCCGGGCCGGCCGGTGCTGTGGCGGGAGATCGACCGCCCCGAGCAGCAGCTCGTCGGCATCCAGTACGCGGGGCGCGTCCCCGAGCCGCACCCGCTGGTCGTGCGCAACGCCGACCACTGGCTGTGGGAGGCGACCGGAGCGCGGGAGGGCGAGGAGATCGAGGACCTGGTCGCGGGCGAGGCCGACCGGTACTTCCCACGCACCCCGCTCCCCGACCACCAGGACCGCATCCTGCTCGCGCACTCCCCGTACACCGACCCCGAAGGCGTCCTGCGCCACCAGGAGACGTCGCTGTACCGGGCCCCGTCCGGAGCCCTGGTCTTCGCCTCGGGGACGTTCGCCTGGTCCCCGGCCCTGGACCGCCCGGGCCACGTGGACGCCCGTGTGCAGCGGGCCACGGCGAACCTCCTGGACCGCATCTGCAAGCGCGACTGAACCGCCTCCGCGAGCGCGACTGAACCGCAGCCGCCGGCGCGCCCGAGCCACATCCACGAGTGCGACCGAGCCACCGGCTCCACCCACTGTCCTGCTCGGGCTTCCCATACGGGACAATCGAGCCACTTGGACAGAACCACGGGGAGGAACCGTGTCCGGATTCGTCGAAAAGCCCGAGCCGATCCAGGTTCCGGGCCTGGTGCATCTGCACACCGGCAAGGTGCGCGAGCTGTACCAGAACGAGGCGGGCGACCTCGTGATGGTCGCCAGCGACCGTATGTCCGCCTACGACTGGGTGCTGCCCACGGAGATCCCCGAGAAGGGCCGCATCCTCACGAAGCTGTCCCTGTGGTGGTTCGACCGGCTCACCGACCTGGTCCCCAACCACGTCATCAGCACCGAGGTCCCCGAGGGCGCCCCGGCCGACTGGGCCGGCCGCACCCTCGTCTGCAAGTCGCTGCGGATGGTCCCCGTCGAGTGTGTGGCCCGCGGCTACCTCACCGGCTCGGGTCTGGCCGAGTACAACGAGTCGCGCACGGTCTGCGGCCTGGCCCTGCCCGAGGGACTCGTCGACGGCTCGGAGATCCCCGCCCCGATCTTCACCCCCGCCACCAAGGCCGAGGTCGGCGAGCACGACGAGAACGTCTCCTACGAGGAGGTCGCCCGCCAGGTCGGCGCGGAGACGGCCGCGCAGCTCCGCCAGGCGACCCTCGCCGTCTACGGCCGGGCCCGGGACATCGCCCGCGAGCGGGGGATCATCCTCGCCGACACCAAGTTCGAGTTCGGCTTCGACGGGGAGACGCTGGTGCTCGCCGACGAGGTGCTCACCCCGGACTCCTCCCGCTTCTGGCCGGCCGACCAGTGGCAGCCGGGCAGCGCGCAGCCTTCGTACGACAAGCAGTTCGTGCGTGACTGGCTGACCTCCGCCGAGTCCGGCTGGGACCGCAAGAGCGAGCAGCCCCCGCCGCCACTGCCGGAGCAGGTGGTGGAGGCCACACGGGCCAAGTACGTGGAGGCCTACGAGCGGCTGACGGGCACGAGCTGGTCGTAGGACACGCGAAAGCCCCCCGGTGGAGACCGGGGGGCTTCTCACTGGAGCGGACGACGAGGCTCGAACTCGCGACCTCAACCTTGGCAAGGTTGCGCTCTACCAACTGAGCTACGTCCGCATTGCGCCGTGGCGCGAGAGCAACTATACCCTGCCCGCCGGTGTGGTCCGGCACCCTTTTCGCCGGTGTGGTCCGGCACCGGCCCTGCGGTGTGGCCCGGACCCCGCCTTCCGGAGTAGCCCGGCACGGGACCGAATCGCCGGCACCTCGCGGCACGGGGCCCGCATCACGGCGGGGCGCCACGGTCACCACCAGGTGAGCCACCGCCTGGCCTCGGCGCAGGTACTCCCGCCTCCCGCCGCTCGGCCCAGGTGAGCCACTCCGGGCGGCCGCGGTGAGCCGGTCCAACTGCTCTCGCCAGGCGCGGTTTTGTGAGCCGAAAGATCTACGGCCCGAAAACGAAAAGATCCCGGTCCCACAGGGGACCGGGATCTCATTCCCGAGCGGACGACGAGGCTCGAACTCGCGACCTCAACCTTGGCAAGGTTGCGCTCTACCAACTGAGCTACGTCCGCATTGCCTCCGACCGGCTCCCACCGATCGGTGCGAGCACCAGCCTACCTGATCCACAAGAGTGGTCGGGACCGTGGTGCAGAGCGGGTGACAGGAATCGCACACTGCGCCTTCCCCCTGGAAGGGGGATGTTCTGCTACTGAACTACACCCGCATGGACTCCGTGGGATCGGCCTTTCGGCCTGGCCCCTCGGCGTGCTCCAGACATTAGCTGATCAACAGGGGGGTTGCGCAAGTCGCCTGAACCCAGGGGCCGCTGACGGCCCCTGGGTCACCTCCCGTGGCTGCGCGCCCGCTCGTCACTGGGCCGCGCTGAACGCCTCGTAGACCTTCTTGGGGATGCGGCCGCGTGCCGGCACGTCCATCTTGTTGGCCTGGGCCCAGGCCCTGACCGCAGCGGGGTCGGGTGCGACCTCCGTCTGCCGGTACGCCTTGCCCGACCGCGACCGCTTGCGGCCCGCCTCCACGTACGGCGCGAGCGCCTTACGCAGTTTCTTGGCATTGGCTTGGTTCAGGTCGATCTCGTAGAACTTGCCGTCGAGTCCGAAGGCGATCGTTTCCGCCGCTTCCGAGCCGTCGATGTCGTCAAAGAGAGTGACCACGACACGCTGCGCCACGAATATCGGTCCCTTCGTGCGACACCTCTGCGCCCACCTGCTCCGTCATGCCCTTCGCGGCATGCGGAGATGTTCGGAGATGCCGACTGTCCGCCTGTTATCGGAAAAGTATCGGCTGTTGCCAATTCATTTGTACAGTGCCGGGCATTGCGAAGTGAAGCCCCGACTAAATCTCTCCGCGTGTCCTGGTCAATACCGGTGTCCAGCACGGAACGCCGAACTTTTCCCGAACTTTTCACTTCGCTCCCGGCCGCTGCGCGACCGTGACGGCCGTCACGTAGATTCCTACGAGTCTACTCGCGTAGAAATTTCGTGCGGGTAGTCTGAAGGAACCTGCTCAGCACCACACACCGGGAGTGCCAGTGGCACGCGTCGTAGTCGACGTCATGCTCAAGCCGGAGATCCTCGACCCCCAGGGCCAGGCGGTGCAGCGCGCACTGCCGCGCCTGGGTTTCGAAGGCATCTCCGACGTACGTCAGGGAAAGCGATTCGAACTGGAAGTGGACGGGCCCGTCGACGAGGCCGCGCTCGCCCGCATTCACGATCTTGCCGAATCCTTCCTCGCCAACACCGTGATCGAGGACTTCACCGTCAAGGTCGAGTCCGAAGCCGTAGTCGCGGAGGCCTCGAAGTGACCGCTCGTATTGGCGTCGTCACTTTCCCGGGCAGTCTCGACGACCGGGACACCCAGCGCGCGATCCGCCTCGCGGGTGCCGAACCGGTCGCCCTGTGGCACAAGGACAAAGACCTCAAGCAGGTCGACGCCGTGGTGCTGCCCGGCGGTTTCTCCTACGGCGACTATCTGCGGGCCGGCGCCATCTCCCGCTTCTCGCCGGTGATGGAGACCCTCATCGAGCAGGCGAAGGCCGGCCTGCCGGTCCTCGGCATCTGCAACGGCTTCCAGGTCCTCACCGAGGCCCACCTCCTCCCGGGCGCCATGCTCGGCAACGACCACCTGCACTTCGTCTGCCGCGACCAGAAGCTGCGGGTGGAGAACGCCTCCACCGCCTGGACCAGCGACTACAGCGAGGGCCAGGAGATCTTCATCCCGCTGAAGAACATGGACGGCCGGTACGTCGCCGACGAGTACACCCTGGACAAGCTGGAGGCGGAGGGCCGCGTCGCCTTCCGTTACCTGGACGTCAACCCCAACGGCTCGCTGCGGGACATCGCCGGCATCACCAACGAGGCCGGGAACGTCGTCGGTCTCATGCCGCACCCCGAGCACGCCACCGAGCCGCTGATCGGCACCGGCCGCACCGACGGCCTGCCGTTCTTCACCTCGATCCTCAAGAAGCTGGTCAACGCATGAGCAGGACGCCTCTGGACACGGTCGAGCACGCGGCCGCGACCCCCGACGTCGAGCTGCCCTGGGCCGAACTGGGCCTGAAGAAGGACGAGTACGAGCGGATCGTCGAGATCCTGGGCCGCCGCCCCACCGGCGCCGAGCTCGCCATGTACTCGGTGATGTGGTCCGAGCACTGCTCGTACAAGTCCTCCAAGGTCCACCTCCGCCAGTTCGGCGAGAAGGCCCCCGAGAACGACGCGCTGCTCGTCGGCATCGGTGAGAACGCCGGAGTCGTGGACGTCGGCCAGGGCTACGCCGTCACCTTCAAGGTGGAGTCGCACAACCACCCCTCCTACGTGGAGCCCTACCAGGGCGCGGCCACGGGCGTCGGCGGCATCGTGCGCGACATCATCGCGATGGGCGCGCGCCCGGTCGCCGTCGTGGACCCGCTGCGCTTCGGCGCCGCCGACCACCCGGACACCAAGCGGGTGCTCCCCGGCGTGGTCGCGGGCATCGGCGGCTACGGCAACTGCCTGGGCCTGCCCAACATCGGCGGCGAGGTCGTCTTCGACGCCTGCTACCAGGGCAACCCGCTGGTCAACGCGGGCTGCATCGGCGTCATGCGGCACGAGGACATCCACCTCGCCAAGGCCTCCGGCGCGGGCAACAAGGTCATCCTCTACGGCGCCCGGACCGGCGGCGACGGCATCGGCGGCGCGTCGATCCTCGCCTCCGAGACCTTCGACGACGCCAAGCCGTCCAAGCGCCCCGCGGTGCAGGTCGGCGACCCCTTCCAGGAGAAGCTCCTCATCGAGTGCACCCTGGAGGCGTTCGCCGAGAAGCTGGTCGTGGGCATCCAGGACCTGGGCGCGGCCGGCCTGTCCTGCGCCACCTCCGAGCTGGCCTCGAACGGCTCCGGCGGCATGCGCGTCACCCTGGACGACGTCCCCCTGCGCGACTCCACGCTCTCGCCCGAGGAGATCCTCATGAGCGAGTCGCAGGAGCGCATGTGCGCGGTCGTCGAGCCGGAGAAGGTCGACCGGTTCCTGGAGATCTGCGCCAAGTGGGACGTCATCGCCACCGTCATCGGTGAGGTGACCGACGGCGACCGGCTGGAGATCTACTGGCACGGCGGCAAGATCGTCGACGTCGACCCGCGCACGGTCGCGCACGAGGGCCCGGTCTACGAGCGTCCCTACGCGCGCCCCGAGTGGCAGGACGCGCTCCAGGCCGACGACGCGGGCAAGCTGCCCCGGCCGCAGTCGGCCGAGGAGCTGAAGGCGCAGGTCCTGAAGCTGGTGGCGTCACCGAACCAGGCGTCCAAGAAGTGGATCACCCAGCAGTACGACCACTTCGTGCAGGGCAACACCGTCCTGGCCATGCCCGAGGACTCCGGCATGATCCGGGTCGACGAGAAGACCGGTCTCGGCGTCGCCCTCGCCACGGACGGCAACGGCCGCTACGCCAAGCTCGACCCGTACACGGGCGCGCAGCTGGCGCTGGCCGAGGCGTACCGCAACGTCGCCACCACCGGCGCGAAGCCGCTGGCCGTCTCCGACTGCCTGAACTTCGGCTCGCCCGAGGACCCGGCGGTGATGTGGCAGTTCGCGGAGGCCGTGCGCGGCCTGGCGGACGGATGTCAGCAGCTGGGCACCCCGGTGACCGGCGGCAACGTCTCGCTCTACAACCAGACCGGCGAGGCGGCCATCCACCCGACGCCGGTCGTCGCCGTCCTCGGCGTGATCGACGACGTGGCCCGCCGTACGCCGGTCGCCTTCCAGGAGGAGGGCCAGCTGCTGTACCTCCTCGGCGACACCCGTGAGGAGTTCGGCGGTTCGGCCTGGTCGCAGGTGGTCCACGACCACCTGGGCGGTCTGCCGCCCAAGGTCGACCTGGAGCGCGAGCGGCTGCTGGCCGAGATCCTGATCTCCGCCTCCCGCGACGGCATGATCGACTCGGCGCACGACCTGTCCGACGGCGGCCTGGTCCAGGCGGTCGTGGAGTCGGCCCTGCTGGGCGGCAAGGGCGCCCGTCTGGTCGTGCCGGACGGCCTGGACGCGTTCACCTTCCTGCTCTCCGAGTCCGCGGGCCGGGCGGTCGTCGCCGTGCCGCGCTCGGAGGAGGTCCGCTTCAACGACATGTGCGGCGCGCGCGGCCTGCCCGCCACCCGCATCGGTGTCGTCGACGGGGACACGATCGAGGTCCAGGGCGAGTTCGAGGTGACGCTCGCGGAGCTGCGCGAGGCCCACGAGGCCACCATCCCGGCGCTGCTGGCGTAGCCCGCCGTACGACGCCGAAGGCCCCGCCCGTCGCAACGGGCGGGGCCTTCGTGTCCCGACCCCGGGGCACCTGTCGGTAGACGTCGGGCCGGTTGCCGGCCGCCGGGAGCCGCACGGCGAGGTGACCGTCCTCGACGGTGTGCACGACGCGACAGCCACCGGCCCTGAGCCGCCGGCGGGCGTTGTGGCCCCGCAGCGCCCGACGTCGAACGCGGTCGTGTCGCCGCGCTCGGGGCCCCGGCTCCGGGTGCGCCGGCGTGATCGAGAAGGCCGGGTTCCGACACGGTGGAAGGCATAGGCTCACCGTCATGCCCCCGGCCAAGAAGCGCACCCGGACCTACGATCCCGCCAGGATCCGCACGGCGGTCCTCGCTCAGCTCGGCAACGTACGGCAGGCCGTGCGCACCCTGACGCCCGAGCAGCTCGCGCTTCCCACGCGGCTGGCGGACTGGAGCGTGCGGGAGCTGGTCGCGCACATCGGCATGGCGGTCACGGCCATCGGCCGGTCCCTCGATCTGCCCGAGCCGGCGCGGCCGGACGCCTCGCTCCTGGACTGGCCCTTCGCGACCTCCGCCAACTCCTCGGCCATCGACGAATCCACGCGCCGGCTCGCCCGGGACCACCCCGACCTCGACGCCTACCTCGCGGACGCCGAGCGGGGCCTGATCAGGCAGCTCGACGCGCACCCCGGCACCCGGCTGCTGGCCACCAACGCCGGCGCCCTGCCGCTCGCCGACTACCTCGTCACCCGCACCGTCGAACTCGTCGTCCACACCGACGACCTGAACGCCGCCCTACCGGGCCTGGACATCCCCTGCGACCGCCAGGCCCTGGCCACCGCCACGCGCCTTCTGGCCGACGCCCTCGCGGCCAAGGCACCCGGCGGCTCGACCGAGGTGCGCGTGCCGCCGTTCGCCGTGGTGCAGTGCGTGGAGGGTCCCCGGCACACCCGAGGCACCCCGCCCAACGTCGTCGAGACCGACCCGCTGACCTGGATCCGGCTGGCCACCGGGCGGGTCGCGTGGCGGGACGCGGTCCAGGACGCCAAGGTCAGCGCCAGCGGGGAGCGGGCCGACCTCGCCGGGCTGCTGCCGATCATGGCGTGAGGCCGGGCCACGGGGGCCTGCGGCGCCCGAATGATGTGCGACACCTCACTCATGGCCACCCGGGCAAGGGACGCCGAGGGACGCCGACGGCACGGGCACTCCCTGGAGGCGCCCCCATGCCACGCCGCTGACCTGCAGAAACACAGAAAGTGCGCACGCGGTGGCGGGCGGTCGACCCACTACGGCCGCGCATCCCCAATTCGGACCAGTGGTCGATCTCGCCTACACTCGATGGCGTGCCACGTGGTGACGGTCGACTCAATCACGATCTGCTCCCCGGTGAGAAGGGCCCCCAGGACGCCTGCGGCGTCTTCGGTGTCTGGGCTCCGGGTGAAGAGGTCGCAAAGCTCACGTACTTCGGGCTCTACGCCCTCCAGCATCGGGGTCAGGAATCCGCGGGAATCGCGGTGAGCAACGGCTCCCAGATCCTCGTCTTCAAGGACATGGGCCTCGTTTCCCAGGTCTTCGACGAGACCTCGCTCGGTTCGCTCCAGGGTCACATCGCGGTCGGTCACGCCCGCTACTCGACCACCGGCGCATCCGTGTGGGAGAACGCCCAGCCGACGTTCCGCGCCACCGCGCACGGTTCCATCGCGCTCGGCCACAACGGCAACCTGGTCAACACGGCGCAGCTCGCCGAGATGGTGGCCGAGCTGCCCAAGGACACCAACGGCCGCTCCACCCGGGTCGCGGCCACCAACGACACCGACCTGCTGACGGCCCTGCTGGCCGCCCAGGTCGACGAGGACGGAAAGCCGCTGACCATCGAGGAGGCGGCCCACACCGTCCTCCCGAAGGTCAAGGGTGCCTTCAGCCTCGTCTTCATGGACGAGCACACCCTCTACGCCGCCCGTGACCCGCAGGGCATCCGCCCGCTGGTCCTGGGCCGCCTGGAGCGCGGCTGGGTCGTCGCCTCGGAGACCGCCGCCCTGGACATCACCGGTGCCAGCTTCGTCCGCGAGATCGAGCCGGGCGAGTTCGTCGCCATCGACGAGAACGGGCTGCGCACCTCTCGATTCGCAGAAGCGAAGCCCAAGGGCTGTGTCTTCGAGTACGTCTACCTGGCCCGCCCCGACACCGACATCGCCGGCCGGAACGTCTACCTCTCCCGCGTGGAGATGGGCCGCCGCCTCGCCAAGGAGGCTCCGGTCGAGGCGGACCTGGTGATAGCCACCCCGGAGTCCGGCACCCCCGCCGCCATCGGCTACGCGGAGGCCTCCGGCATCCCCTTCGGCAGTGGCCTGGTGAAGAACGCCTACGTCGGCCGGACCTTCATCCAGCCCTCCCAGACCATCCGCCAGCTCGGGATCCGGCTGAAGCTGAACCCGCTGAAGGAAGTCATCAAGGGCAAGCGCCTGGTCGTCGTCGACGACTCGATCGTCCGCGGCAACACCCAGCGGGCACTCGTGCGGATGCTGCGCGAGGCCGGGGCCGCCGAGGTCCACATCCGGATCTCCTCGCCGCCCGTGAAGTGGCCGTGCTTCTTCGGCATCGACTTCGCCACCCGCGCCGAGCTCATCGCCAACGGCATGACCATCGAGGAGATCGGCACCTCGCTGGGCGCCGACTCGCTGGCGTACATCTCCATCGACGGCATGATCGAGGCGACCACCATCGCCAAGCCGAACCTGTGCCGCGCCTGCTTCGACGGCGAGTACCCGATGGAGCTGCCCGACCCGGAGCTGCTCGGCAAGCAGCTGCTGGAGACCGAGCTGGCGGCCGGACCCGCGGCCACGGCCGCGTCCGACGCGATCCGGCGCCCGTAGGCGCCCGACAGCCCAGCAATCCCAACCTGAAAGATCCCAGGCAATGTCTGAGACTGCGACCGGCACGTCCGGTTCTTCCTACGCGGCTGCCGGCGTCGACATCGAGGCGGGCGACCGCGCCGTAGAGCTCATGAAGGAGTGGGTGAAGAAGACGCGGCGGCCCGAGGTACTGGGCGGCCTCGGCGGCTTCGCCGGCCTTTTCGACGCCTCCGCCCTCAAGCGCTACGAGCGCCCCCTGCTCGCCTCCGCCACGGACGGCGTCGGCACCAAGGTCGACATCGCCCGGCAGCTGGGCGTCTACGACACCATCGGCCACGACCTGGTCGCCATGGTCATGGACGACATCGTGGTGTGCGGCGCCGAGCCGCTGTTCATGACCGACTACATCTGCGTCGGCAAGGTCCACCCCGAGCGGGTCGCCGCGATCGTCAAGGGCATCGCCGAGGGCTGTGTGCTGGCCGGCTGCGCCCTGGTAGGTGGCGAGACGGCCGAACACCCGGGGCTGCTCGGCGAGGACGACTTCGACGTCGCCGGCGCCGGGACGGGCGTCGTGGAGGCCGACCGGCTGCTCGGCGCGGATCGTATCCGTACGGGTGACGCGGTGATCGCCATGGCGGCCTCCGGTCTTCACTCCAACGGGTACTCCCTGGTCCGGCACGTGCTGCTGAACCAGGCCGGACTGTCGCTGGACGCGCACGTCGAGGACTTCGGCCGCACCCTCGGCGAGGAGCTGCTGGAGCCGACCAAGATCTACTCGCTGGACTGCCTGGCGCTGATGCGCACCACCGAGGTGCACGCCTTCAGCCACGTCACCGGCGGGGGGCTCGCCGCCAACCTGGCCCGGGTGATCCCGGACACGCTGCACGCCGTGGTCGACCGCGCCACCTGGACCCCGGCCCCGGTCTTCGAGCTCGTCGGCAGGACCGGCGAGGTCGAGCGGCTGGAGCTGGAGAAGACCCTCAACATGGGCGTGGGCATGATCGCGATCGTGCCGCAGGAGTCGACCGACGCGGCCCTCGCCACCCTGGCCGACCGCGGTGTCGACGCCTGGGTGGCCGGCGAGATCACCGAGCGTGGCGAGCACGCCACGGGAGCGGCTCTGGTCGGCGACTACGCCTGACCGACCCGATCACCGGGTGACGACAGCACGAAACCCGGTCCGGCGCTGAAAGCACCGGACCGGGCGGGTGCGAAACCTACGACACGCGTTGGTACGGCAAAGCTGCTGCGGGCGTCAGGCGCCGCGACGGTGTTGCGAGGAGTCGTCCTGCTCGTCCTCGTCGTCGTCCTCGTACAGGTCGGCGTACCGTGCGTACAGGTCGTCGTCGTGCTCATCGTCCTCGAAGCGGTCGCCGTTCGGCGACTGGTTCGACGTCGATGCGCCCAGCTCCTCGGCCAGGCGTGAGAGGTCCGTCCCACCGCTGTTGTACTTCAGCTGGCGGGCGACCTTCGTCTGCTTGGCCTTGGCCCGGCCGCGCCCCATGGCTCGACCCCCTCAACGACGGGGCTCAACGGCCCCAGAGTCTGACACGCGTTCATGATCCGGAACGGGCTCTCCACAGAGAGACCGGTCCGTAGGGCTTCCACGGTACCTGAGCCCGCGCCCATACGGTACGTCGCCCGCAGGACGCGCGTGTGCGCAGAACCTTCGAGGCGCCCCGTCCTCGCTGGTCAGTGGCGATTTTAACCAGTTCCTGGCGGGCGACCCGCCGGTGGAAGTGAGAGTTCTCTCCAACCGTCCACCGGCAGGTACCGTTCCCGTGCGGGCGTGCCCGGTGGTCACCACGCGTGCGCGCTCCGTGTCACCGGGCCTTCGCGGCGCGCGCCTCCGCCATCCGCTGCTCGGCGATCCGGTCGGCCGCGGCGGCCGGCGGAATCCCGTCCTCCTTCGCACGTGCGAATATGGCCAGCGTGGTGTCGAAGATCTTCGCGGCCTTCGCCCTGCACCGGTCGAAGTCGAAGCCGTGCAGCTCGTCGGCGACCTGGATCACGCCGCCGGCGTTGACCACGTAGTCCGGTGCGTAGAGGATCCCGCGGTCGGCGAGGTCCTTCTCGATGCCGGGGTGGGCGAGCTGGTTGTTGGCCGCGCCGCACACCACCTTCGCGGTCAGCACCGGCACGGAGTCGTCGTTCAGGGCGCCGCCGAGCGCGCAGGGGGCGTAGATGTCGAGGCCCTCGGTGCGGATCAGCGCGTCGGTGTCGGCGACGGCCGTGACGCCGGTCGGGTACTGGTCGAGGATCGCCCGTACGGACTCCTCGCGCACGTCCGTGATCACGACCTCGGCGCCGTCCTTGCGCAGGTGCTCCACCAGATGGCGGCCCACCTTGCCGACGCCCGCGATGCCGACCTTGCGGCCGCGGAGCGTGGGGTCGCCCCACATGTGCTGGGCCGAGGCCCGCATGCCCTGGAAGACACCGAAGGCGGTCAGCACCGAGGAGTCGCCCGCGCCGCCGTTCTCGGGGGAGCGGCCGGTGGTCCAGCGGCACTCGCGTGCCACGACGTCCATGTCGGCCACGTAGGTGCCGACGTCGCAGGCCGTGACGTAGCGTCCGCCGAGCGAGGCGACGAACCGCCCGTAGGCGAGCAGCAGCTCCTCGGTCTTGATCTGCTCCGGGTTCCCGATGATCACGGCCTTGCCGCCGCCGTGGTCGAGACCGGCCATGGCGTTCTTGTACGACATGCCGCGGGCGAGGTTCAGTGCGTCGGCGACGGCCTCGGCCTCGCTGGCGTACGGGTAGAAGCGGGTACCGCCGAGCGCGGGGCCCAGGGCGGTGGAGTGGATGGCGATGACGGCCTTGAGGCCGCTGGCGCGGTCCTGACAGAGCACGACTTGCTCGTGTCCGCCCTGTTCCGAACGGAACAGGGTCTGCAGTACGTCGGACGCGCCGGTTACGTCGGTCACGGTGGTGACTCCCAGGTAAATAGCGGCGAGCTGGGTTGGGCTCCCGTAAGGGTGGCGGGGGCCGTGCCGGAAGATTAGACCCTGATCACGTCCGCGACGGGCCCAGTGGTCGGGATCACCCTCCCTCGGAGTAGCTTGCCACTCGCACGTGGGACGATTTGCAGTGGTTTTCCGTCCGTCCGGGCGCGGGCCGTGCGGGTTTCGGGTCCGGTCCGCTGGGGAGGGAGCAGGCGTGCCCAAGGTGTCCTCCGTGGTCGTTCCGTACGCGACCTACTTGCGCGTCTACGAGCCGCTGGCCGCCTTCCCCGAGCCAGAGCGCAGCCACTGGGCGCGCTACGCCCGCCGCCCCGACCGCCCCTCCTACCAGGACGAACTGCGCCGCTCGCTGGCCGACCTGCTGCCCACCCCGCCGGTGGCGGTGCCGGTGCACGAGAGCCGGGACGCGTTCGTGCTCGACGTCGACGGGGTGGTCTGCGTCTGCCCCTGGCGCACCCGGCTGCGCGGCTGGCAGGCCCTGGGCGAGCTCGCCGAGGAGCTGCCCGCGGTGGTGCTGGACGCGGTGCTGCCCCCGGTCGTCCGGCGCCAGGCCACCCAGGACTACGAGCGCTGGCTGGCGGGCAACCCGGACGCCCGCCCCTGGATCCGCACGGCGACCTGGCAGGTGCCGCTGAACTGGTTCGTGCTGGTGTCCGACGAGGAGCGGGAGTACGTCAAGGGGGCGGGAGGGCCGGCGGACGCCGGTGGCTTCCCGCGCGAGGCGCCGCTGCTGCGCTACCGGACACCGATGGTGCAGGCTCGGCGGCGGGTGGCGCGGGGGCTGCGGGCCCTGCGGGACGCCATCGACGAGAGCCCCCTGATCGACGGCCTGGTGGACGTGGGCCGCTGGCTGGAGGAGTTCCATCCGCGTTCACTGGTGGAACTGGACTACGGCGGCCTGGTGCACGTGCTGCCGGCCGGTGATCTGGAGGGCGACCACTCGGCGGCCGACGTCGCCCAGGGGATCGAGGCGCTGCGTGTGGGCGACGGGGTGGCAGCGGGCGAGGCGTACGCGCGGCTCGTGGAGCGCTGGCGGGCGGTGCGCGACCTGCGGTCGGCGAACTGACGGCACACCAGGCGCGAGCGGAGTGACCTGGATCACGGCTCGAACACCGTCGAACAGCGTACGGTCAGGTGCATTTTGGCGGAGCTGACGGGACGTAGGTCTCGATCCGGGCGTTCGTCCCAAGGGTGACGGACGGCACTTACAAGACCCTTGCTCTACTTGCCCCTCCTCGTGCCAAAATAGGACAAGGAGCTCGGGGAGTGCTCCCTCTGCCCAATCATGCTCCGCTATGGGTGGAATCTCAGCATTGCACGCTTTGGGGGGTCTAGTGACTTCCTGATCAGCCTGTGACTGATCGTCACAGCGGTGTGACTGTCCGTTATGGCACGGTCCATCGGCTTCCGTCGGTGATGAACACCTGGGAGGGCAATTCCATCGGTTTGGCCGACGCGGCTGGACAGATGGTGTAGTTGTAGTGCCGAGGACAAGCCGTTCGTCCTATAACCGACTCGACTCGCGTCCGCCATTTCGGGCAACGCGGGTCAAGGTGCAGAATTTAGAGGAAAGAACCGAGAAGGTTCGGTTCTCCCGAGGAGGCCGCTCATGACCGCTCGCACCCCTGATGCCGAGCCGCTGCTGACCCCCGCCGAGGTCGCCACCATGTTCCGCGTCGACCCGAAGACGGTCACGCGCTGGGCGAAGGCCGGCAAGCTCACGTCGATCCGTACGCTCGGCGGGCACCGCCGCTACCGCGAGGCCGAGGTCCGCGCACTGCTCGCGGGCATCCCGCAGCAGCGCAGCGAGGCCTGAACAACTTCATAACCGGGCAAACCGGCTGGTCCCCCAACCGGCCGTCGTGCCCGGACCCATAGCTCCAAGCGACGCGGGCCCTGCCCCAACAGGTCCCACGCCCAACCAGTCAGAGCTTTCGGGCAAGTGCAAAGGGTGCGTCGTCGATCGCGCTGGACTCCGCCGGGTCCAGCGCGATCTTTTTTGTGCGCTCGGGGTGGTCTGCGGGGCGGCGCTGTGAGCGGCCTTGTCGGAGGCTGGGGAGGGGTGTCGGATCCCCTGTGAAGACCCTCGCGGGAGGCTCGCGGAAGCCTCTGGGGGCGGTGCAATTGCACATATTAAATTGACCTCTTGTAGGAGGGGTGTAAATACCGCGCTTTCAAAAACTCATGCGGTGACACCCGTCACACGGCTGGGCGCTTGTTGCCTGCCGTACCCGTGCGCTAGAGGAGGATCCGGTTCCACCGGCCCACGTCTGCACGGGAGTTCGCGCCGGAACCGGTCGTTCGTGCGCCGGTTCACGAGACCGTCCAGCGGGCCGTCACGCGGTCGAGGGCTGCTCGTCCTCCCACACCGCCTCCAGAGCCCCCATCGCCTCCCCCAGGGCACCCAGAGAGGTCTCGGAGTCGTTCGGGGCCATCAGGGGGGAGCTGTCCATCGCCAGCCTCATGAGGCGGTGACAGATGGGGCAGTGCCGCGTGAGATGGCGGTACGAGGAGGCGGCCGCGAGGTGCGCACGGAGCAGCGCCCGCGTCTCGTGCCTGACCGATGCCGCCATACGCCACCTCCAGCGGGCCGTACGGGAACGGGCAACCCTGCTTTCTGGGGTACCGAGGGAATGTGACGCCGTCAAGGCCGCGTCGCACACGAAGCGGCCGACCCGGCCGGCGGGGACGGCGGCATGCAGCGGTCCGCTTCCGTTGCCGGACGCGGGCTTCGTCGAGAAGGGGCATACAGAAGGCCCGCCTCCGCCGCCGGTCGGCGGCCCGCCGTCGCGGTCCTGACGGGATCTGCTGTGCCCGGCTGCGGCTGGACTGCCACCGCGCCGTGGGCGCGGCCGCCGACTCGGCGGGGGCCGGCCATGCGGAAAACATGCAGAAGGCCCGCCTCCGTTGCCGGAAGCGGGCCTCTTGTTGCGGTCCTGACGGGATTTGAACCCGCGGCCTCCACCTTGACAGGGTGGCGAGCACTCCAAACTGCTCCACAGGACCAGGTTTCGCGGCGCCATTCGTGCGTTGCGCTGCGAGAAGAGACTGTACAGGAGGCGGGGCGCCTGGTCGAACTCACTTAGCGTGCAGGCGCCGTCACGCCCTCACGACCGGGACGGGACCGCCGCGTCGATCGCCTTCACGATCCGCTTGTCCGAGACCGGGTACGCCGTGCCCAGCGCGTGGGCGAAGTAGCTGACCCGCAGCTCCTCGATCATCCAGCGGATGTCCCGCACCTGCTGCGGCACCGGTCGGCCCTGCGGCATCTGCTCCAGCAGCCACGCGTACTCGTCCCGCATCTCCTGGACCTTCTCCATGCGTGTGGTGTCCCGCTGGACGTTCGTCGGCATCTGCTGGAGCCGCCGGTCCGCCGCCACCAGATAGCGCATCAGGTCGGGCAGTCGCCGTATCCCGGCCTCGGTGACGAAGCCGGGCTTCACCAGGGTGTCCAGCTGCTGCCGCACGTCCGCCAGGTTCGGCAGCAGCGCGGGGCTGCGCACGGCCTTCAGCCGGCGCTCGCAGGCCTGCCAGGCGGCCAGCACCTGCTGCACCTGGCCCACGGTCCGCACGGTCAGGTCCACGATCTCGGCGCGCACCTTGTCGTACAGCTTCCGGTACGACTCCTCGTCCCATGCCGGCCCCCCGAACTCCGCGATCAGCCGGTCCGCCGCCGCCATCGCGCAGTCGTCGAAGAGGGCCTGGATCGAGCCGTGCGGGTTCGCCGACAGACCCAGCTTCTGCTGGTTCGTCAGCTTTTCGGATGCGAACTTGGCCGGGTTGACCGGGATGTTGCGCAGGATCAGCCGCCGCGTGCCCTTCCACATGGCCTCGGCCTGCTCCGCCTCGGTGTCGAAGAGCCGTACGGAGACGGTGTTCGCCTTCGGCCCGTCGTCGACGAGCGCGGGGTAGGCCTTCACCGGCTGGCCCGCCCGGCGGGTCTCGAAGATCCGGGTGAGCGAGCCGATCGTCCAGTCGGTCAGTCCCTGGCGCTCCAGCGACTCGCCGCCGGCGCGCTCCGCGGTCGCCGCCGCGGCCTGGGAGAGGGCCTTGCGCGCCTTCGGCTTCAGCCGCAGCTTGAGGGATTCGAGGTCCTTGTCCTCGGCCAGCTTGCGGCGCCGCTCGTCGACGATCCGGAAGGTGATCTTCAGATGGTCGGGGACCTTGGACCAGTCGAAGTCCTCGGCCTCGAACGGCACGCCGACCATGCGCTTGAGCTCACGCGCCATGGTCGTGGTCAGCGGCTCCTGGAGGGGCACCGCCTTCTCCAGGAACGCCCTGGCGTAGTTCGGCGCGGGCACGTAGTTGCGGCGGATCGGCTTGGGCAGGGAACGGATCAGCTCGGTGACGACCTCCTCGCGCAGGCCCGGGATCTGCCAGTCGAAGCCCTCGTCGGTGACCTGGTTGAGTACCTGGAGCGGGATGTGGACGGTCACGCCGTCGGCGTCCGCACCGGGCTCGAACTGGTACGTCACCCGGAACTTCAGGTTCCCCTGCCGCCAGGAGTCCGGATAGTCGGCCTTGGTGACCGCCTCCGCCGACTCCCGGATGAGCATCTCCCGCTCGAAGTCCAGGAAGTCGGGCTGCTCGTTCCGCTTGCGCTTCCACCAGGAGTCGAAGTGGGCACCGGAGACGACGTGTTCGGGCACCCGCTGGTCGTAGAAGTCGAACAGCGTCTCGTCGTCGACGACGATGTCCCGGCGCCGGGCGCGGTGCTCCAGCTCCTCCACCTCGCTGAGGAGCTTGCGGTTGTCGGCGAAGAACTTGTGGTGCGTGCGCCAGTCGCCCTCGACGAGCGCGTTGCGGATGAAAAGCTCCCGGCTGACCTCGGGGTCGATCCGGCCGTAGTTCACCTTGCGCTGGGCGACGATCGGCACGCCGTACAGCGTGACCTTCTCGTACGCCATCACCGCCGCCTGGTCCTTCTCCCAGTGCGGTTCGCTGTACGTCCGCTTCAGGAGGTGACCCGCCAGCGGCTCGACCCACTCGGGCTCGATCTTGGCGTTCACCCGCGCCCACAGCCGCGAGGTCTCCACCAGCTCCGCCGACATCACGAACCGCGGCGGCTTCTTGAACAGGGCCGAGCCCGGGAAGATCGCGAACTTGGCGTTGCGGGCGCCCAGGTACTCGCCCCTCCCGCCGTCGCGGCGCGCGCCCGGACCCGAGTCCTTGGACTCCTTCACGTCCTTCATGCCGACGTGCGAGAGCAGACCGGCGAGCAGCGAGATGTGGACGCGGTCGCCCGGGGCGTCCTGGTCGTTGAGGTGAATGCCCATCTGCTTGGCGACGGTGCGCAGCTGGGTGTAGATGTCCTGCCATTCGCGAATGCGCAGGAAGTTGAGGAACTCCTGCTTGCACATGCGCCGGAAGGACGACGAGCCCCGCTCCTTCTGCTGCTCGCGGATGTAGCGCCAGAGGTTGAGGAAGGCGAGGAAGTCGCTGGACTCGTCGCGGAACCGGGCGTGCTGCTGGTCGGCCTGGGTCTGCTTGTCGGCGGGGCGCTCGCGCGGGTCCTGGATGGAGAGCGCGGCGGCGATCACCATGACCTCGCGCGCACAGCCGTTCCTGTCGGCCTCCAGCACCATCCGGGCGAGCCTCGGGTCGACGGGGAGCTGGGCGAGCTTGCGGCCGGTCTCGGTGAGCCGCTTGCGCGGGTCCTTCTGCGCCGGGTCGAGCGCGCCGAGCTCCTCCAGCAGCTGTACGCCGTCGCGGATGTTGCGGTGGTCCGGCGGGTCGATGAACGGGAACTTCTCGATGTCCCCGAGGCCGGCCGCGGTCATCTGCAGGATGACGGAGGCGAGGTTCGTGCGCAGGATCTCGGCGTCGGTGAACTCCGGGCGGGCGACGAAGTCGTCCTCGCTGTAGAGCCGGATGCAGATGCCGTCGGACGTACGTCCGCAGCGGCCCTTGCGCTGGTTGGCGCTGGCCTGCGAGATCGCCTCGATGGGCAGCCGCTGCACCTTGGTGCGGTGGCTGTAGCGGGAGATCCGGGCGAAGCCGGGGTCGATGACGTACTTGATGCCGGGCACGGTCAGGGAGGTCTCGGCGACGTTGGTCGCCAGAACGATCCTGCGGCCGGTGTGCGGCTGGAAGACGCGGTGCTGTTCGGCATGGGAGAGCCGGGCGTACAGCGGCAGCACCTCGGTGAAGCGGTACTGCTTCTTGTTGAGCGCGTCGGCGGTGTCGCGGATCTCCCGCTCGCCGGAGAGGAAGACGAGGATGTCCCCGGACCCCTCGGCCATCAGCTCCTCGACGGCATCGGTGATCGCCGTGATCTGGTCCCGGTCGGCGTCGTCGGAGTCCTCCTCGAGGAGGGGCCGGTAACGCACCTCCACGGGATACGTCCGCCCGCTGACCTCGATGATCGGCGCATCGCCGAAGTGCCGGGAGAAGCGCTCGGGGTCGATGGTGGCCGAGGTGATGACGACCTTGAGGTCCGGCCGCCTGGGCAGCAGCTGGGCCAGGTAGCCGAGGAGGAAGTCGATGTTGAGCGACCGCTCGTGCGCCTCGTCGATGATGATCGTGTCGTAGGCGCGCAGCTCGCGGTCGGTCTGGATCTCGGCCAGCAGGATGCCGTCCGTCATCAGCTTGACGAAGGTGGCGTCCGGGTCGACCTGGTCGGTGAACCGCACCTTCCAGCCGACGGCCTCGCCCAGCGGCGTGTCCAGCTCCTCGGCCACGCGCTCGGCGACGGTCCGGGCGGCGATCCGGCGGGGCTGGGTGTGCCCGATCATGCCGCGCACGCCACGACCCAGCTCCATGCAGATCTTCGGGATCTGCGTGGTCTTTCCGGAACCGGTCTCACCGGCGACGATGACGACCTGGTGGTCGCGGATGGCGTCCGCGATCGTGTCCTTCTTCTGGCTGACCGGCAGCTGCTCGGGGTAGCCGACGGCGGGCACGCGGGAACGCCGGGCGGCCATGCGCTCCTCGGCCTTCCCGACCTCCCCCTCGATCTCGGCGAGGACGGCGGCACGGGCCTCCGGCTTGCGGATCTTGCGCGCGCCCTCGAGCCTGCGCCCGAGCCGGTGCGCATCGCGCAGCGACAGCTCGGTCAGGCGGGAGGCGAGGGGGCCCAGGGCGGGGGCGGGATGCGTAGACATACGCGACCCAGGATCTCATCTCGGGGAAATTGCGCGCGAATGATTTGACCGCGGCACCGCTGGACCGTACTGGAGCGGCTCTGCCGTCCCTCGCGCGGCTCCCTCACGCCCGAGGTGGGCGGTTCTCACAGGTCGTACGGTCCCACTCTCAGGAGGTCCGTTACGGCCTGCTCCGACCAGTGGCCGGTCGCGCCGGGGCAGGCGGCGACGTAGGAGGCGACCGCGTCCGCGTCCCAGGCGCCGGCCGCCAGCAGGCCGCCGGCCAGGAAGCGGACGTAGGAGGCCGACGGCGGGTTCCAGTGCACGTCGTTCATGCCCCACGGGGCGGTGAAGGTGAGGACGGGCAAGCCGTTCACCTGACCGGCGCAGACGAGGGTTTCGTAGCGGCCCTCGCCCATCACGGCCCGACCGTGTGTGAGCACCTCGCCGAGGTCGAGGCTCGCGCCGGGCTCGCGGTACATCTCCTGAGCCGCGATGTCGCAGAACTGCTCGGTCGACACCAGGTGCGCGCAGGCGAGGACCCGTCCCTCGGCCTGCGGGTCGTAGAAGGCCCTGCCGCCTCCCCACACAGGTGACTCGGTGGCGAAGTACAGGGCGCCGGTGAGTTCGACCGGGACCGTCCTGGAGGGCATCCGGGGGTCGCGGCATCCCGGATACGACCTGGCGGACCCCGGCGGCCTGCCGCCCCGGATGTAGAAGGCCAGCCGCTCGAGATCCACGTTCGAGCCGTAGGAGGTGTACCAGACCCGCTCCGGGCGCGGGTCGGCCGGCAACCTCGGATCGATGCTGTTCAGGGCCTTCACGCCTGCCGGCTCCTCGATCTCGCGACGGTGCCGCGCGTCCGGAAAGTCAGTGATCAGGCGCGGCCCGCAGCGGAAGGGACTGCCCTGTGTCAGGCCGTGTCCTGGCAACGCCGCGCCCGATCATAGGGAGCCCGCGGCCCTGCCGACGGATGCCGTCGCGTGTCGCTGTGGCGTACGGCCGCAACCGCGCAGAGCCATGGAGCCCTCGCACACCGAGGGGGAGGGAGGTGCACGAGAACAGCGACCGTACGTCCGCCGCCGTGTCTCCCTCCTGCCTCCGGTAGGGCGCCCCTTCCACAAGTCGATCCGGGCCGGGGGCGGAGTGACACTGGAAATGTGTGGACTCGCAAGCGCATTCGAGCCCCGGCAGGCGGGAGACCCTACCGCTCGGTGAAGGTCGACGCTGTCCTGGATGAGCCCTTGTCCCGTTGGCGGTGGCTGATCAAGCCGGTCCTGCTTATTCCCCACCACTTGGTGCTCACGGCACTGTGGGCCCCGTTCGTCGCGGCCAGCGCGGTCGCCTTCTTCTCGATCCTGTTCACCGGGCGCTACCCGCGGATCCTGTTCGCCTTCACCAGGGGTGTGCTGCGGTGGGCGTGGCGGGTGGGTTTCTACTTCTTCGGAGCGCTCGGCACCGACCGGTATCCGCCGTTCAGCCTGGGGGCCGTGCCCGGGTACCCGGCACGGTTGGAGATCGTCCACCCCGAGCGGCTGTCGCGCGGCCTGGTGCTGGTGAAGTGGCCGCTGCTCCTGCCGCACCTCCTCGTCTTCGGCTTCTTCGGAATGGTCTTCCGTCTGGCCCAGTGGTGGGGCGGCCTCGTCTGGCTGCTGGTGGCGATCGCCGCGGTGGCCTCGTGCCTCAGCGGGCCGGGAATGGTGCTGCTGTTCACGGGCCGCTACCCCAAGCGCATGTTCGACATGCTGGTCGGCTCGGACCGCTGGATCCTGCGCGTGGTGTCGTACGCGGCGCTGATGACGGACGAGTATCCACCCTTGCGGCTGGACCCCGGTGGTACGGAACCCGGCGAGCGCTGACGGCCTGCGGCGACCGGCTGGGGGACCGACGGTCCTACTCACGGTCAGGCTCAACAGGTGCCGTGGGTGCGCCGGCGGGAAGTCCTGTTCGCAGGAGCGGAGGGGAGGGCACGCAGCGCGATCGTCCGGCTTTACGAGCTAAGCCCCTGTCGCAAAGCGGTAGCCACAACCGGAGCGCGCCCTTCTCGCGGGTCGAGGCGGGGGGCGTTCGTATGTCCGTCTTAGGATCCGTGCACGTGGCACACACCCTTGAAGAACTCGTGGAGATGCAGCGCGCCGCCGACCAGGCGCACAATCGGGTCCTTGAGCTACGCGATCAGTACGGGCCGCCCGCACAGGCCGAGTGGGCCGAGAGCCAGACCGAGACCTATGAGACTGCCTGGCGCGCCTGGCGCGACCTCGCTCGCGACCTGCAGGCCGCGGTCACCGAGCACGCCGACGCTGAGGGGCAGGCACGGAACGAGGTGGAGGCCAGCGTGAAGAAGCAGGCCCGGCACCCAGATCCCGAGGACTGACGCTACGGCCAACTGGCCGGCTCCGGTCGCTGCCTGCCAGCTCGCCGCTGGGGCGTTCGGCATGCGGAGCTGTCATTCGCCGTACGGCAAGGATGGCGGCATCATCTTGGAGAGCGCCGCCGGCATGAGCGAGGAGGTCGCGCTCGACGCGTTCGATCAGCATCTCGGGGCTGCACTTGGTCCACAGGGCGAGCCGCTCTTGCAGTGGATAGAAGACCCCGGCGGTGTCGCGGGCTTCCACGAGGCCGTCGGTGTACAGCAGCAGAGTGTCACCGGCCTCGAACGAGAAGGTGTGAGAAGTCCGGATGTCCTGCGCCAGCCCCCACATGCCCAGTGGCGGCGCCGGAGGGCTCAGGACACTTGTCACCTGCCCTCGGCTGATGAGCAGGGGCGGCGGGTGGCCGCAGTGCGTCACCCGTGCCGCGAAGTCGTCGTCGGGGATCTCCAGTAGCAGCGCGGTGATGAAGTGCTCTTGAACCTCGTCGTCCGCTCCAGGGAACTGGGTCAGGTAGCGGCACGCACTGCGGTCCAGGGCGCCGGCGAGGGCGGGGAGTGTGACGTGTTGGTGAGCGGCCTCCTGGAAGGCGCCCATCAGGGCGGCTGCCTCCCCGACCGCGGCCAGTCCCTTTCCTCGCACATCGCCGATGAGTACGCGAGTGCAGTTGCCGATGCGGGTCACGGCGTACAGGTCACCGCCGATACTGGCCTCTTTCGCGGCGGCCAGGTACGTGGACGAGATGTGCAGGGGGCCGAGTCGGCGGGGCAGCGGGCGTAGCAGCGCCCGCTGCGCCGTTTCGGAAACGGATCGCACCTGGACGAGTTCCGCCTTGTGCCGGTCCCGCGCCAAGCAGATGATCACGGTCATGATCGAGAGGACTGTGAGCCCAATGATCTGAGCTATGTGGTTGGGCGTGGACAGGTCCCCGTCCAGCACGGCGATGACCACCTGAGCCGCCACGGCCAGTGCGCCGATCAGTCCGGTGAGCCAGGCTCCTGCGAACGAAACGGTGATGGCCGGGGCCACGACAAGCAGCGGACCGAGGTGGACTGATGCCGGAGTCCGTACATCCGCGATGGTGATCGCAATGATCAGTGCAAGGGGGAGCACCACCAACCACTGGGTGGAGTGCCACCGCTGCCGGGCGAAAGCGAAGGGCTGCCCAAAGTGCATATGTCCAATGTGCACCTTCTGCGGGACGTGGCCGACCCGGCTGCTGCGGGTGCCCCGGCTGTATCCAGCCAGGGCTGCGCGAGGTATCTGCTGACCTGGGAGGGTGGGAGTTCCTGCGCTTCCCTCGGCACAGACCGGCAATGCACACGTAAGCGAATCCCGTCCCCTGCCGCACCCGAGCGGAACGACCCTCGACTCCCCACAGAGACAACGTGTCCCTCATGCTGATCGCCATCGCCGCCGTGGGCATCACGGTCTTCGGCCTCACGCTCTGGTGCTCGCTCACCGTTGCCCGGATGCGGCACCTCCCCGCGTGGCGCCGATGCCTCCCTCTGTCCCTCTTCCTGATCGCGCTCAGCGCCAGCCTCCTGCGCGCCTTCGACGTCCCCCAGATAGCCAACGCCATCGCCTTCCCCCTGAACCTCGCGGCCATCGTCACGTCGCTACACGAGATCCGCGCTCGACAGAGCAGAGATCGAGCAGGGCTTTCCGTCGACTGAACTGGGAGCCGTTGGCGTACCGGTTGGCGCAGGCGCCACGAAAACACCCCCTCGGGAAAATCCCGGAGGGGGTGTTTGCCCTGATGAGGGCGATTGTGGCTGGGGCCGGGGTCGAACCGGCGACCTTCCGCTTTTCAGGCGGACGCTCGTACCAACTGAGCTACCCAGCCACGAGGTTTCACGTGAAACCTCAGCGGTCCTGACGGGATTTGAACCCGCGGCCTCCACCTTGACAGGGTGGCGAGCACTCCAAACTGCTCCACAGGACCATGTGGTTGTGTGCGAACCGTTGAACGTAAGTGTCGCACACCGTACTGCGTGCCCCCAACGGGATTCGAACCCGTGCTACCGCCTTGAAAGGGCGGCGTCCTAGGCCGCTAGACGATGAGGGCTATCGGCCCGCCTGGGCGCTTCTCAGCGCGTCGGGGACGTGAGAAGCATATGGGATGGCGCGGGGTATCGCCAAAACCGTTTACGGCCCGGAGGGTGAGGAGGTCGCGGAGGGTGCGGTGGGGTTCGGGGTGGCGCCGGGCTGGTTCTCCTTCGGGAGGTGACGGCTGACCTCGGCCGTCGTCTGGCCCAGGCCGCCCAGCTTGATCGCGTCCCAGGCCTGGAGGTGGTGGCCGTCGCGGTCGAAGTAGAGGATCGACGCCTCGATCGGGGCCGGATATTCGTGTTCGACCGCCCGCAGGCCGCTGCCGCCGGTCGAGCCCTCCATGCGCAGCCGGGTGCCGTACTTCATGACCTCCGTGCCCTCGTGGTGCAGATGGCCGCACAGGACCAGCGGCACCGTGCCGTCCGTCTCACGGGCCGCCGACGGCTCGTGGGCGATGGCGACGTCCACCGGCGTGCCCTTGGCCTGCTGGTCGCGCAGCGCCGACGCCAGGCGGGTGCCCGCCAGCTGCTCCGCCGCGTTGCCGCCGGGCACGGTCGAGCGGTCGGGGGTGAACTGGGGATCGCCGATGCCGGCGAAGCGCAGGCCCGCGACCGTCTCGGCCCGGCCGTCGTCCAGGACGTGCACGTTCTTCATGCGCTCCAGGTAGCGCTGGGTGGCCATCGAGTCGTGGTTGCCGCGCACCCAGACGTAGGGAACCCCCAGGTCCGCCACCGGGTCGAGGAAGCCGTTCTCCGCCGCCGTGCCGTGGTCCATCGTGTCGCCGGAGTCGACGATCACGTTGACCTTGTACTGCTCCACCAGCGAGGCGATGATCTTCCAGCTCGCCGGGTTGAGGTGGATGTCGGACACGTGTAGCACCCGGATGGTCGTCGGGTCCGGCTGGTAGGCGGGGAGCGTGGAGGTGACGTCGTAGAGCTTGGTCACGTTCGTCACCAGGCGCGCCAGCTCCTTCTGGTAGACGTCGAACTCGGTGACGATGCTGCGCGCGTTGCCGACGAGGGAGGGTGCCGAGGACAGCAGCCCGGAGAAGCGTGGCTCCAGCACAGACTTGGGGTTCCAGGTGGCGTACGCCGTCGCCCCGGAGGCGGCGAGCAGGGTCAGGGCCAGGCCGCCGGCCGCCAGGGCGCGGCGCGGACGGCGGTAGACCGCGAGGCCGAGGGCGGTCGCGCCGGAGACCACGGCCACGCAGGACCGTACGGCCAGGTCGAAGGTGCCCCGCTCGACGTCGTGCACCACCTCGTTCTGGAGGCCGGAGATCCGCTCGGGGTGGTCGACCAGCGCCTGGGAGCGTTCCGGGTCGAGCTGGTCGACGTTGACGTCCAGGCGGACCGGGGCCACATGGCTGTTCAGCTCCAAGGCGCCCAGCGGGGAGATGTTGATCTTGGTGCCGCCACTCAGGGAGGGGCGCAGGGTCATCGTCGTGTTCATGGGGCCGACCGGTGCCCGTACGTTGCCGACGATCAGCAGCCCCAGCCAGGCGCCGGCGAGCACCACGGTCACCAGGCCCAGGGCGCGGAGCCAGGGGTGCGGCTCGCGGGTCAGGGTGAGGGCACGCGCTGCCCTCCGCCGGCCGGGCGTGCGGAGCAGGCGCTTGAGGTCTGCGACGTTGACGCGGGCCATTGGTCGCGTATGCCCATGCCCGCCGGCGGATATGCGTGGTGTGCGGGGTGGGACGCACGGAACATGCGTGGTCCGCGGGTGGGACCGCGCTCGGTCGCGTACCGGACAATGGGTCTGTGCTGGAGATGACGCGCGAGGAGTTCGAGGAACTGGTCGCCGAGGCCCTCGACCGGATCCCGCCGGAACTGACACGGCTGATGGACAACGTCGCGGTGTTCGTCGAGGACGAACCGCCCGCCGAAGATCCTCAGTTGCTCGGACTGTACGAGGGCACGCCCCTGACCGAGCGCGGTGAGTGGTACGCGGGCGTGCTGCCCGACCGGATCACGATCTTCCGGGGGCCGACACTGCGGATGTGCGAGTCCCGCGAGGACGTCGTCGTGGAGACCGAGGTCACCGTGGTGCACGAGATCGCCCACCACTTCGGGATCGACGACGCCCGGCTGCACTCCCTCGGATACGGCTGAGGCGCCGAGGGCGGATGCCTGCAAGGCGCACACGTTCGTGGGCCGGGGGTGCCGCTGCCGAGGTTTGCGTCCGTGGGCCGGGGGCCCGTCGGGGTTCGTGTCCGTGCGCCGGGGCCTGCCGGGGTTCCGGTCAGTGGGCCGGGGCTGCCGCTGCCGGGGCTTGTGTCTGCGGGCCGAGGGTGGCGCTCGCGTGTCCTCTTGTGGGCGCAGGGAGTTGGGCACGGAGACCTGTCCTTCCCGGAGGTGGCTTCCCGTGCGCCCCTTGCCTGTATCCGTCCGACTCGCCGCCGCGGTCGTCGCCGTCACCGCCGCCGCCGGCTGTGTGAGCGTGGGGGAGGACTCCGGCGGCGGGGCCCGGCCGTCGCACTCCACGGACCGGCGCGGCGGCGAGGCGCCGGCCGGAGGAACGGCGATCTCCGGCGGTGATGCGGGGCGCGCCGGTGGCGAGGGTCTCTCCGAGCACGGGCACGGGGAGAAGGAAAAGGGGCAGAAGGACGGGTCGCCGTCCGCGTCGGCCTCGCCGTCGGCCACGGGCGGCGCGTCCACGCCGCCGCCGGGCAAGCGCGGCGTGCCGCCGAAGCCGGGCGCTCCGACTCCGACCGAGCCCGTACCCCCGCCGCCGCAGACGTCCGCAGCGCCGGAGCCGCCACCGGCATCCTCACCCCCGTCACCGGTCTCGCCGGAACCGACGGTGACCGACCCGTCCTCCTCGGCGCGCGGGGGCACGGGGCCCCAGTCGGAGCAGCGCGAGCGGGGCCGGTGGCGCCACCTGCACCGGCCGCGCAGGGCGAGAACCTGATCCGTGCGGCGGCGGTAGGCCGGCCCGTGTGCAGGGCGCGACGCTGGTCCGTGAGCGGGGCGAGCGGCCGATCCGCGCGTCGTTGCCGCCGCTGGGAGTGCCTGACCTGCGGGTACGGGCTCGGTTTGCCTTGAGGGGTGGTGAGTGCGTATCTTGGTAGATCGTTTGATCCCATTTGCCCGGCGCCCATGAAGAGCGCGCCGTGTGGCGCGTACTCTCCCTTGCCGTGGCGGACCGCATCGAGGCGGTCGTGGTGCGAAACACGGAGTTGACGGGCGCGTGCCGACGAGACTCCGGAAGGTTTCGCATTCGCATGTCCATTGCCAGTACTGATCACGTCGTCGTGCCCGAGAGCACCGAGGACGCCTTCGAGGGCCAGGAGGCCCCTCGCAAGGACCAGGCCCCCGAGCTCACCTTCGCGGACCTGGGCCTGCCCGAGGGCGTCGTCCGCAAGCTCGCGCAGAACGGCGTGACCACCCCCTTCCCGATCCAGGCCGCGACCATCCCGGACGCCCTGGCCGGAAAGGACATCCTGGGCCGCGGCCGCACCGGCTCCGGCAAGACCCTCTCCTTCGGTCTGCCGACCCTGGCCCAGCTGGCCGGCGGCCGCACCCAGAAGCACAAGCCGCGCGCCGTCATCCTCACCCCGACCCGCGAGCTCGCCATGCAGGTGGCGGACGCCCTCCAGCCCTACGGTGACGTCCTCGGCCTGAAGATGAAGGTCGTCTGCGGCGGCACCTCGATGGGCAACCAGATCTACGCCTTGGAGAAGGGCGTCGACATCCTCGTCGCCACACCGGGCCGGCTGCGCGACATCATCAACCGCGGGGCCTGCTCGCTGGAGGACGTGCAGATCGCCGTCCTCGACGAGGCCGACCAGATGTCCGACCTGGGCTTCCTGCCCGAGGTGACCGAGCTGCTGGACCAGGTTCCGGCGGGCGGTCAGCGGATGCTGTTCTCCGCGACGATGGAGAACGAGATCAAGACCCTCGTCGACCGCTACCTGACCGACCCCGTCAGCCACGAGGTCGACGCCGCCCAGGGTGCGGTGACGACCATGTCCCACCACATCCTGATCGTGAAGCCCAAGGACAAGGCGCCGGTCACCGCGGCCATCGCCTCCCGCAAGGGCCGCACCATCATCTTCGTGCGCACCCAGCTCGGTGCCGACCGTGTGGCCGAGCAGCTGCGCGACGCCGGCGTGAAGGCCGACGCGCTGCACGGCGGCATGACCCAGGGCGCCCGCACCCGCACCCTGGCCGACTTCAAGGACGGCTACGTCAACGTCCTGGTCGCCACGGACGTCGCCGCGCGCGGCATCCACGTCGACGGCATCGACCTCGTCCTGAACGTCGACCCGGCCGGTGACCACAAGGACTACCTGCACCGCGCCGGCCGTACGGCCCGCGCCGGCCGCACCGGCACGGTCGTCTCGCTCTCGCTGCCGCACCAGCGGCGCCAGATCTTCCGCCTGATGGAGGACGCGGGCGTCGACGCCTCGCGCCACATCATCCAGGGCGGCGCGGCCTTCGACCCGGAGGTCGCCGAGATCACAGGTGCCCGGTCGATGACCGAGGTGCAGGCCGAGTCCGCGGGCAACGCCGCGCAGCAGGCCGAGCGCGAGGTCGCCCACCTCACCAAGCAGCTGGAGCGCGCGCAGCGGCGCGCGGCCGAGCTGCGCGAGGAGGCCGACCGGCTGATCGCCCGGGTCGCCCGCGAGCGGGGCGAGGACCCCGAGGCCGTGGTGGCCGAGGCGCAGGCGGTGGCCGAGCGGGCCGCCGAGGTGTCGGTGCCGGAGCAGCCGGCGGCGCAGGACGTCGACCGCGCCGAGCGTGCGGACCGCTTCGAGCGGGGCGAGCGGGAGGAGCGTACGGCGGCTGCGTCGTCGTACGACCGTCGTGAGCGCCGGGACGACCGCGGCGGGCGGACGTTCGACCGCGACAACCGTTCCTTCGACCGGGACCGCGACCGTGACCGTGGTGGCCGTTCGTTCGACCGTCGTGACGACCGGGGCGGCTTCAACCGCGACCGCGACCGGGACCGCGGCTCCGACCGGGGCGACCGGGGTGGCTTCCGCCGCGACGACCGGGGCGACCGGGGCGACCGCGGCGGCCGTGGCTTCGACCGCGACCGCGGCTTCCGCCGTGACGACCGGGACCGTGACCGCGACCGTGACCGCGGCGGCCGTTCGTTCGACCGTCGTGACGACCGGGGGGGCTTCAACCGCGACCGCGACCGGGACCGTGCTCCCCGCTCCTTCGACCGTCGGGACGAGCGCGGCGGCTTCCGCCGTGACGACCG
>NZ_MUBM01000530.1 GCF_002154505.1 Streptomyces carpinensis
TGATGCGGCCGAAGTCCATCGCCACGGTGGTCGCCGTCTTGGACTCGGAGCCGTAGTTGTCGTCGATGCCGACGCCGGCCTGGGTCATGGTCTCCTCGGTGGTCAGCGGCCTGATCTCGCTGACCGAGCCGACCATCGTCGTCTTGCCGACCCCGAAGCCCCCGACGATGACGATCTTCGCTGCGGCCTGGGCCGTGTGCGGCAGATGGTCCTCGGTACGCGGGCCGGGGATGGTGTCAGAGCCGTTGAAGTCCATGCATCACCGCTTCGAGGAGGGAACGGTCGGGTAGCGCCTGGCGGACGATCGGGGCGCGTGCCTGCACGAGTTCGGCCGTCAGCAGTTCGGTGATCAGGACCGTCGTCGCGCTGAACGGCAGGTCGAGGTAGGCCGACAGCTCGGCCACGGAGAGCGGGGCGGTGCACAGCCGCAGCACGGCCGCCTGCTCCGGGTTCGCGGACGGCGGTGGATCGGCGCGTGCCACGACCAGGGTCACCAGGTCGAGCGCGGCGCGGGCACCGTCCTCACCGCCGCCGGCGACCACGTACAGCCGCTCGGGATTCTTCTGCTCGCCCTGCTCGACGGGTTTCGGGGGCGGTGGTTCGGGTGCGGGGTAGCGCCTCTGGCGCCGCGGAGGAGTCATACGGTCTGCCCGTTGCGCCGGGGCGGACTGGTCAGATGGGCGCCGATGCGGACCACGAGATCGCGCATGCGCGCACTCATCATGCCGGGCTCGGTGCGGATGTCGGCGAGCACCGCGAGGTAGGCGTTGGCGCCGGCGGACATCAGATAGAAGTAGCCGCCGTCGATCTCGATGACCACCAGTTTCATCCGGCCGTCGCTGTCGGGGATCTCGACGGCGACGGCACCGGCCAGGCTCTGCAGTCCCGCGCAGGCCGCGGCGACCCGGTCGGCGGCGTCGGGGTCGCCGCCGTAGCGGGCGATGCGCAGGCCGTCGGCCGAGAGCACCACGATCATCTCGATCCCCGGTACGCCGTCGTTGAGCTCCTTGAGCATCCAGTCGAAGTTGGCACGCTGCTGGATCACTTGAGGTCCCCCTCGTCGTCGGCCTCGGCACGGGCCGGCTGCTCGATCAGATGCAGGAAAGCGGTCGGGTCCTGGGTGAACGCGGTGGGGTCGGGGCCCGGGTTGTCCTTCTTCAGGCCGTCCCAGAACGCCTCCACCCACAGACCCGGTTCGGGGTCCTTCTCGACGGGCTCGGGCTCCGGTGCGGGAGTGCCCCACACCGACCGGCCCTCCTGCTCGGCGCGCTGGGCGGCGTACTGCTCGGCGATGCGCCGGCTGAGCGGGGTCTTGACCCGGCTGCGGCGCTGCGGCAGGCCGTTCGCCGTCCACTCGGTGACCTCGGGGACGTCGTCGTCCATCGGCACGGTGGCGGGGATTCGCGGGCTGGTCGGGCGGCGCTTCTTCGGGGCGCGCTTGGGGCCCTCCAGCGCGTCCTCGCCGGGCCGGGGGACGGAGGTGGCGCCGATGCCGTGGGCGAGTCCGGGGGCGGGGTCGGTGGTCATCATGTCGCTGGGCACGATCAGTACGGCACGCACCCCGCCGTACGCGGAGGACCGCAGGGACACCTGCATGTTGTACGTCGTGCACAGCCGGCCCACGACCGCCAGGCCCAGGCGGGGCTCCGAGCCGAGCTCCTGAAGGTCCACCCCGGCCTTGGCGGCCTCCAGCATGTTCTCGATGCGGGCGCGGGACTCCTCGTTGAGGCTGACGCCGCCGTCCTCGATCTCGATGGCCACGCCGGACTGCACCTCGATGGCGGTGACGTGCACCTTGGTCTGCGGGGGCGAGTAACGGGTGGCGTTGTCGAGGAGTTCGGCCGCGGCGTGGATGACCGGCTCGACGTGGGTGCCCTTGATGTTGACCTTGGCGATGGAGTGCAGCTCGATGCGGCGGTACTCCAGGATCCGGGACATCGCGCCGCGCAGCACGCTGTAGAGGGTGACCGGGTTGGGCCACTGGCGTCCGGGGCGGCCGCCGCCGAGGACGGAGACGGAGTCGGCCAGGCGGCCGATCAGCGCGGTGCCGTGGTCGATGCGCAGCAGGTCGTCGAAGACCTCGGGGCTGCGGCCGTGGTCCTCCTCCATCTCCCTGAGCTCCGAGGCCTGTTGGTGCACGATGGCCTGGACGCGGCGGGCGATGCTGACGAAGGAGCGCTGCGTGGAGTCACGCATGTTCTCCTCCTGGTCCACGATCTTGAGGATCACGCGCACCACCGCGCGCTGCGACTCGGGGATCCGGCACCACTCGGGGTCGCCGTCGATGAGGTCGCGCATCACCTCGCGGGGGGTGTGGTTGGCGCGCAGGTGGGCGACCGCGGCGGGGATGACCTCAGTGCCGAGGTAGGTGACCTGGGCGTCGTGGGAGGCGATGCGCCGCTCCAGGTACTCGGTGTGACGGGCGTACTCCGCCCGCTGGTCCTGCATGGTGCGCCCGCGGCGCACCGCTTCGGCGGCGGTGAGGAGCACGAGCAGGGTGGCCACGGCGCCGCAGCAGCCGACGGCGAGGCGGGCCGATTCCGTCACCAGTGCGACGGCGGCTCCGGAGACCGCCGCCATCGCTATGGCGGGCAGCAGCAACACGCGTGCGTAGGGAACTTCGCGGCCGCCGGGGGGCGATTGGACACTCACCATGTAAGCCCTCTGAGACGAATCGGCTGGGGTTCGGGGCAGCTTCCAGTGGGGTGTTTCATGGAACTGTCGGCATCATCGGGATATCCGGGAACAAACGCACGAATACATCTCAACTCGGTGCGCCGCGGGCGAGCCTAGTCCGACCGGATCATCGCCGTGTCATATTCGGCAAGCACCTGAAACGGGGCGCGCGGCAGGAGTACCCTCGGGCCGTTTACACACTGTGAAGTGATTCGAACACGATCTGTCACGGCGTGCAGGCATACGAGAGCCACTCACCGTGACGGGTGGAAACACCGTGGGGCGTGACCACGCGCGGCTCATCCGCACACGGTCACGCCCCACGGCCCAGGGCTTGGAGGTCTATCCGACCGACGAGTAGGCGACCACACCCCGCAGCAGCCCGTCGACCGCCTTGCGGGCGTTCTTCGCCACCGTGGAGCCCTCGCCGGGCGCGGCCGCCGAGATCTGACCCAGGACGTCGATGACCTGCTTGCACCAGCGCACGAAGTCGCCGGCCGGCATGTCCGCCTCCCGCAGCACCTCGTCGAGGCCCTTGCCCGAGGCCCACATGTATGCGGCCCAGGCGAAGCCGAGATCCGGCTCGCGCTGGCCGACGCCCTCCGTCTGGCTGATCCGGAAGTCCTCCTCCAGGGCGTCCAGCCGGCCCCAGATCCGCACCATCTCACCGAGCGCGGCCTTCGCCTTGCCCGAGGGCAGCTTGGGCGCCATGGCGTCGTCGCCGACCCGGGCCTCGTAGACCAACGCGGAGACACAGGCGGCGAGTTCGGCCGGGCTCAGGCCCTCCCACACGCGCTCGCGCAGGCATTCGCTGGCGAGCAGGTCGAGTTCGCCGTAGAGCCGGGCCAGGCGCTTGCCGTGCTCCGTCACCTCGTTGCCCCGCAGGTAGTCGAGCTCGGTGAGCAGCGCCACGATGCGGTCGAAGGTCCGGGCGATGGTGTTGGTGCGGCCCTCGATGCGGTGCTCCAGCTGCTTGGTGTCACGCAGCAGCCGGTGGTAGCGCTCGGCCCAACGGGCGTGGTCCTCGCGGTCGTTGCAACCGTGGCAGGGGTGGGCGCGCAGGGCGGCGCGCAGCCGGGCGATCTCGCGGTCGTCGGCCGCCTGGGAGCGCCGCTTGCGGTGCCGCTCCGGCGGGATGTGCCCGGCCTTGGTGCGCAGGGCGGAGGCCAGGTCACGGCGGGACTGCGGAGAGCGCGGGTTGAAGGACTTCGGGATCCTCATCCGCTCCAGCGCCTCGACGGGGACGGGGAAGTCAATGGCCGCCAGCCGCTTCACCTGCCGCTCGGCGGTCAGCACCAGCGGGCGCGGGCCGTCGTGGTGGTCGAAGCCCCGGTGGCCGTTGGAGCGGCCGGCGGGCAGGCCCGGGTCCAGGACCAGTGCCAGTCCCGCGTACTTGCCCGTGGGGACGTGGATGACGTCGCCGGGCTTGAGCCGCTCCAGGGCGACGGCTGCCTCGGCGCGCCGCTGGGCGGCGCCCTGACGGGCCAGCTCGGTCTCGCGGTCCTTTAGCTCCCGGCGCAGCCGCGCGTACTCGGAGAAGTCGCCGAGGTGGCAGGTCATGGACTCCCTGTAGCCGGCCAGGCCCTCCTCGTTGCGCTGCACCTGCCGGGAGATCCCGACCACCGACTTGTCGGCCTGGAACTGCGCGAAGGAGGTCTCCAGCAGCTCGCGGGAGCGGTGCCGGCCGAACTGCTCGACCAGGTTGACCGCCATGTTGTACGACGGCTTGAAGCTGGACCGCAGCGGGTAGGTGCGCGTGCCGGCGAGTCCAGCCACCTGCTCGGGGTTCATGGCGCGCTGCCACAGCACGACCGCGTGGCCCTCGACGTCGATGCCGCGGCGGCCGGCCCGGCCGGTCAGCTGCGTGTACTCGCCGGGGGTGATGTCGGCGTGCTGCTCGCCGTTCCACTTGACGAGCTTCTCCAGCACGACCGAGCGGGCGGGCATGTTGATGCCGAGGGCGAGCGTCTCGGTGGCGAAGACCGCCTTGACCAGGCCGCGCACGAACAGCTCCTCGACGACCTCCTTGAAGGTCGGCAGCATGCCCGCGTGGTGCGCGGCGATGCCGCGCTCCAGGCCCTCCAGCCACTCGTAGTACCCGAGGACGTGCAGGTCCTCGGGCGGGATGGAGGCGGTGCGCTCCTCGACCAGGGCGCGGACCTTCTCGCGCGCCTCCTCGTCGTTGAGCCTCAGGCCCGCGTACAGGCACTGCTGGACGGCGGCCTCGCAGGCGGCGCGGCTGAAGATGAAGGTGATCGCGGGCAGCAGGCCCTCGGCGTCCAGCCGTTCGATGACCTCGGGGCGGCTGGGGGTCCAGATCCTGGAACGCTGTCTGCGCTCGCGCTCGCGGTCCGCCTCGCGCATGGCACGGCCGCGCCGGCGGTCCGCGTAGGTCGGGCGGCTGGCCTCCAGACGGGCCATGCGCGTGAGGTCGGGGTTGACGGCCTTCCGGTGGCCCTCGCCCTCCTCGAACAGGTCGTACATCCGGCGTCCGGCCAGCACGTGCTGGAACAGCGGCACGGGCCGGTGCTCGGAGACGATCACCTCGGTGTCGCCACGGACGGTGTCCAGCCAGTCGCCGAACTCCTCGGCGTTGGACACGGTCGCCGACAGTGACACCAGGGTCACCGAGTCGGGCAGGTGGATGATCACTTCCTCCCACACGGCGCCGCGGAAGCGGTCGGAGAGGTAGTGCACCTCGTCCATGACCACGTAGCCGAGGCCGCGCAGGGTCTGGGAGCCGGAGTACAGCATGTTCCGCAGCACCTCGGTGGTCATCACGACCACGGGGGCGTCCGCGTTGAGGCTGTTGTCCCCGGTGAGCAGGCCGACCTTGCCGCTGCCGTAGCGACGGCACAGGTCGGAGTACTTCTGGTTCGACAGGGCCTTGATGGGTGTCGTGTAGAAGCACTTCCTGCCCTGCTGGAGGGCGAGGTGGACGGCGAACTCGCCCACGATCGTCTTGCCCGAGCCGGTGGGCGCGGCGACCAGCACGCCCTTGCCCGCCTCCAGGGCCCGGCAGGCCTCGATCTGGAAGGGGTCGAGGCCGAAGTCGTACATCTCGCGGAAGCCCGCGAGCGCGGTGGCCTGCTCGGCAGCTCGCCTGCGCGCTGCCGCGTACCGCTCGGCCGGTGAGAGGTCCTGAGTCATTGTGCCTTCGAGCGTACCGGGCCGCACTGACAACAGGACGATCATTATCCGGATCCCCTGGCGAACACCGAGGCAGCAGGCCTGACCGCCCCTGACCGGTGAGGACGGAGGCCGGTCGGCGGGGGCCGGGGGC
>NZ_MUBM01000531.1 GCF_002154505.1 Streptomyces carpinensis
GCCGCCCGATCCGGCGCGGACGGGACGGGCGGCACGGCGCCGGCAGCTGGCCCGCTGGAAGAAGACCCAGCGCCGCGCCCTGGTCGCGACCGCCGTGGCACTGGTCGGCGGCGGCCTGACCGTCGCCTCGCTGAACCGGCACACCACCCAGCCCGCCCAGGCGGCACCCGCGGCGCCGGGCGCCCCGCACACGGACTCCGTGGGCCGGCAGCCCGCCCGGCACGCCCGTCCGGCGACCCCGGCGTCCGAGGCCGCCGGGGCCCGGCACGCCCGGCCCGCCTCCCCCGCACAGCCGTCCGTGACCGGGCCGGCGCACCAGCGCTCCACCACCGCCGCCTCGCCCCGCGACACCGCGACGTCGCAGAGCCTCCACCCCTACTCCGCCGCCCCGCACACGGTGGCCGCGCAGGCTCCGACGGCGACGCAACCGGCCGCTCCGGCCCCACGGTCGGCGGGCTCGGGACGTTCCGCCACCTCCTCGGGCGGATCCGGCGGCGACAGTTCCCCGGCCACGGCGACGCAGTACACGTCGCAGCCCTCCACCTCGGGCGGCTCCGCCTCCGGAACCACACAGACCACCCCCACGACCACGCCCCCCTCGCAGTCCTCACCCTCGACGCCGTCGTCGCCGCAGCTCTGCCTGCTCGTGGTCTGCCTGGGCTGACGGCCACCGGCCCGCGGTGATCAGGGCCCGGTTGATCAGGGCCTGTCCGACCTTTCGGCGGCCTTGTCGTCGAAGCTGGCGAAGTAGGCCGCCGCCATGTCCTCGTCGGCGTGGCCCTGGGCGGCGGCGCGGGCGAAGCGTTCGGCGCTCGCGGCGGCCACGTCGAGCCGGACGCCGTGCCGCTCGCCCGCCTCGACGATCAGGCGGGCGTCCTTCTCCGCCGTCGTCACGGCGAAACTCGGCGGCGTGAGCCGCCCGTCGAGGATGAGGCCCGCCTTGGCGTGCAGATAGCCCATGTCGAGCGGGCCGCCGGCGATGAGGTCGAAGAAGCCCTGCGGGTCCACGCCGAGGGCCTTGGCCAGGGACAGCGCCTCGCCGGTCGCGGCGGTGGCCGCGATGACCCAGCTGTTGGCCACGAGTTTCAGCCGGGTCGCGGTCGCCGCCGCCGAGTCCTCCCCGGTCCACACCGTACGGGCGCCGACCGCGTCGAACACCGGCGCCACCGCGTCCCGGCCCTCGGCCGGCCCGGCCGCCAGCACCGTCAGCTGCCCCGCCTCCGCGGGCTGCTTGGTGCCCAGCACCGGGGCGTCGTAGAAGAGCAGGCCGTGCTCGCGGGCCAGGGCGGCCAGTTCGCCGACCGCCTCCAGACCGGCCGTGGTCGACTGCACCCAGGCGGCGCCCGGGCGCGCCGCGGGGGCGGCCTCGCGCATCACCTCCCGCACCGTGCCGCCGTCGTACAGCATGGTCAGGACCACATCGGCGTCGCGCACCGCCTCGACCGGGGTGCCGACGACCTGCGCTCCGTCGGCGGCCAGCGGCTCGGCCTTGGCGCGGGTGCGGTTCCAGACCCGGACGGTGTGTCCGGCGCGCACGAGGTTGCGGGCCATCGCGGAGCCCATGATCCCCGTGCCCAGGACGCCCACGGTACGCAGGGTGCTCTCGGTCATGTCGTCCCTTTCGTGATCCATACGGCGAGTATCGCGCGATCACCGCGCCCGCCGGGGGAGCGACCGGCACCGTCACCCCCGGAAGGACCCGCCGTCGGACCCTCCGGGGGACCGCCGTCAGGCCATCCAGAAGAAGACCGCCGTCATCCGCTTCTCCTCCAGCGTCCGGCCGGTGTAGCCGGTCGCGCTGTGCACCAGGTTGGCGTGGTACAGCAGCAGCCGGTTGGCCTTGTGCGGGACGCGTACGTCCTCCTCGAAGGCGTCCGGCGCGACGAACCGCGTACCGAGGGCCTCCACGAGGTTGGTGTGCGGGGCCTGCACGACGTTGCCGCCGAGCCTGCCGCCGGGCAGTGACTGGCGGTAGAAACTAGTGCCGCAGTCCTTGGGGACGGACGGGTTGAGGTAGAGCACGGCCGCGTACCGGCACAGCGCCCGTGAATCGGTGTGCGGGCGGGGCTCGCTCTCGCCCTCGCCGACGACCTGCACGCAGTTGTGGTTGAGGGTGCCGCCGCCGGGCACCTGCTGCACCCACAGTTCCGCGGCCCCGGTCGCCTTCTTCACCAGCCGCTCCACGCGCGCCAGTTCCGGCGGCTCCAGGCCCGGCATGGTCCGCAGTCCCGGCCAGGTCTCCGAGGTGTACGGATATCCCTTGACCCAGTCGTCCTCGGCCAGGCACCGCTCCCGTACGGCCTCCGCGTCGGGCAGCACGTCGTCGATCACCCAGTAGTCGCGGCCCTTGGTCGGCTTGCGGTAGGGCAGGACGGGAAGCGCGGCGGGCGCCCGGCGGGGCACGGGGGGCTGTGGGGGCATGCGGCCGAATGTAGGGCGGGCGTTCCCCAGGGCTCTCCCACGCACCGGTCAACATTCCGTCAACCTTGGTGCCGCACAACGCCGTTGCGCGCCCGGGCCGAAACAGGGCCGCGGCCCGTGCCCCGCCGCGCCCGTCCGCGCCTCCCCGGCCGCCCCGCCACACCGGCATACGCTCGCCGCGTGCTCAACGTGCCCGGATTCCTGAAGCGGCTGGTCATCGGCCGGGCCATGCGCAGCGAGGAACTGCAGGAGACGTTGCTGCCGAAACGGCTGGCCCTGCCGATCTTCGCCTCCGACCCGCTGTCCTCGGTGGCGTACGCGACCCAGGAGATCCTGCTCGTCCTCACCCTGGGCGGCCTCGCCTATCTGCGGTTCGCCCCGTGGGTCGCGGCGGCCGTGGTGGCGCTGCTCGCGGTGGTGGTGCTGTCGTACCGGCAGGTCGTGCACGCCTATCCGAGCGGCGGCGGCTCCTACGAGGTGGTGTCGACGAACCTCGGCCCCTCGGCGGGCCTGGTCGTCGCCGCCTCCCTCCTCGTCGACTACGTCATGACCGTGGCCGTCTCGGTCGCCTCCGGCGTCGACAACATCATCTCCGCGCTGCCCTCGCTCGCCGGCCACCGGGTGCTGCTGGCGCTTGGCTTCGTCACGCTGCTGACCGCCATGAACCTGCGGGGCGTACGCGAGTCGGGGCGGGCCTTCGCCGCACCGACCTACCTGTTCGTCGGCGCGGTGCTGATCATGGTGGCCACCGGGCTGGTCCGCTGGGCACTCGGCGACACCCCGGTGGCCCAGACCGCCCGCTACGGGGTGACGCCCGCCCCCGGCGAGGCCGGGCTCACCGGGTTCGCGCTGCTGATGCTGGTGCTGCGCGCCTTCTCCTCCGGCTGTACGGCGCTGACCGGGGTGGAGGCCATCTCCAACGGCGTACCGGCCTTCCGCCGGCCGAAGTCGCAGAACGCGGCGGCCACGCTGGCGGCCATGGGGCTCACCGCGATCGCCATGTTCGCCGGGGTGACCGCGCTCTCCCTGCTGGCGCGCGTGCACATCACCGCCGACCCCTGCCGGCTGACCGGCCTGCCCGGTGACTGCCGCGGCTACCCCCAGCGGACCGTGATCGCCCAGCTCTCGGCGGCCGTCTTCGGTGGCGAGCACAGCGTCGGCTTCTACGTCGTCCAGGGAGCGACCGCTCTGGTGCTGATCCTCGCCGCGAACACCGCCTTCAACGGCTTCCCGCTGCTGGCCTCGATCCTCGCCCTGCACCGCTTCCTGCCCCGACAGCTGCACAACCGCGGCGACCGGCTCGCCTTCTCCAACGGCATCCTGGCGCTCGCGATCGTCGCCGGACTGCTGCTGTGGGGCTACCGGGCGAGCGTGACCAGCCTGATCCACCTCTACATCCTGGGCGTCTTCACCTCCTTCACGCTCTCCCAGCTGGGCATGGTGCGGCACTGGAACCGTGAGCTGCGCGCCGGGTCGGGCCCGGGCGGCGGGCCCGAGGCGCGGCAGCGGTACCGGACGGCGCGTGCGGTGAACGCGCTCGGGGCCTGCGTGACCGGGCTGGTGCTGGTGATCGTGCTGGCCACCAAGTTCACCCAGGGCGCCTGGCTGGCGGTGCTCGCGGCAATCGTGCTGTGGGTGACCATGCGCGGCGTCCGCCGCCACTACGACACCACCTCGGCGGAGCTCGCCGTGACCGACCCGCAGGAGCAACTGGTGCCGCCCTCGCGGGTGCTGGCGCTCGTCCTGGTGTCCCGGCTGCACAAGCCGACCCTGCGCGCGCTCGCCTACGCCCGCGCCTTCCATCCCGACCAGCTGGAGGTGCTGACGGTCGCGGTGGACCGCGCGGAGGCGGCCGAACTGGCCCGGCAGTGGGAGGAGCACGGCATCGACGTGCCGCTGAAGGTCCTCGACTCGCCGTACCGGGAGGTGGCCCGCCCGGTCGTGGAGTACGTGCGTTCGATGCGCAAGGACAGCCCGCGCGACCTGGTGGCCGTCTTCATCCCCGAGTACGTCGTCGGGCACTGGTGGGAGAACCTGCTGCACAACCAGTCCGCCCTCTGGCTCAAGAGCAGGCTGCTGTTCACGCCGGGCGT
>NZ_MUBM01000532.1 GCF_002154505.1 Streptomyces carpinensis
GCCCGCCGCGCGGCGGGCAGCAGTTCGCGGCCTGCCGGAGTGAGCGTGACGCGTCCTGGTTCGCGGCTGAACAGCGCGTGGCCGACCTTGTCCTCCAGGCGGCGGATCTGCTGGCTCAGCGGTGGCTGGGCGATGCCGAGGCGAGCGGCAGCGTGGCCGAAGTGGAGTTCCTCGGCGAGGACGACGAAGGCGTGCAGCTGCGGGAGGGGGAGTTCGGGGCGCTCCATACGCCCAGAGATATCAGATCATGTCTGGCGATGTATTAGACGTATCTGTCCGGGGCACTTAGCGTTCGGCGCATGACAGAGCGACGTGCGATCCTCAGTGGCTCGACCTTCGAGGAGCAGATCGGCTATGCCCGCGCCGTGGTGGACGGTGACTGGGTGCATGTGTCCGGAACGACCGGGTTCGACTACACCACGATGACGATCTCCGACGACGTGGTGGAGCAGGCCGAGCAGTGCCTGCGCAACATCGAGGCCGCACTGGCCGAGGCGAAGTGCACCTTCGCCGACGTGGTGCGGGTTCGCTACCTGCTGCCCGACCGCGAAGACTTCGAGCCCTGCTGGCCGGTCCTGCGCCGCTGCTTCGGCGACGTCCGGCCGGCCGCCACGATGCTCATGTGCGGTCTCGCCGACCACCGGATGAAGATCGAGATAGAGGTGTGCGCGCGGAGAGCCACGGGGTGACGGTCGATCTGCTCTGGGGGAAGGGAGGCGTGTGCCCGGCAGAGGGCGGTTCCAGTGATACGGGCACTGCACACGCAGTCGACTCGGCTAGGTTCACGACATGGACAGCGTCACTTCTTCCTTGCCTGCGCCGTGAGTTGGATGCTTTCCGAGAGTGCCTCGACGGCTGATCCTGGACGGCCCCTTGACCGCTTGACCTATCAACGCCCATCACGGCGATCCTGTTGACCGACCGCGGTGCCGAGCGCGTAGGTTGAGCGGATACGGGACCCCGGTGCGCAGCGCCGGCCACGACCGGTACCACCCCGCCGCAACGGCTGCTTACGCAGATGCCGGAGCGGGCCCGTGACTCGGCCAAGGCGCACGACCATGTTCCGGCCGGGGGCGGATCTGCCGGACTCGTTGAAGCTGAGATGGCGCTGGGTGGTTCCCGCCGGCAGTGCCAGGTCGAGCTGACTGAGGTGACGGCGGGTACGGCGTTCGCGAAGCGCACGAGGGAAGTCCACGAGCCTGTTGTAGCGTCGGCAGAGGCACCCAGGCCATTCCCTCGCCCACACGCGCGACGAGTCCCACCCGCCCGGTGACCTGGAGGTCATCAACACGGCAGCCGCCCGTCCGGCCCTGGCCCCCGCCATCACGCCGGACGGGCGGCGGCAGTGGGCCGGGGCCTTCAGCGGCACGCACCTGGCGGCCACCGTCGCCCGCGACGCCATCGAGCTGCTGACCGGCCCCTTCGCGCACCGCATCCGCACCTGCGCCGCCGAGGGCTGCCACGTCGTCTACGTCGACACCTCACGCCCCGGCAGCCGCCGCTGGTGCTCCGCGGAGCACTGCGGCAACCGGCACAAGGTCAGGGCGCTGCGCGCCCGCCACACCGAGGAAGGGTGGCCACCCATGCCCACAGGACTCACCAAGGACGCCGGATGGCAGATCGGCGTGTCCCCGCACACTGCCCCACCCCGCGCCCGCCGTCTGGGACTTCATCAGCAGCCCCGAGGGGATTGCCCTCTGGCTCGGCTCCGGCGCGGTTCTCGACCCGGAACGGGGCACCCCCTACCGGACGGCCGAAGGAGTGAGGGGCGAGGTGCGCGGCTACCGTCCCGTGGACCGCATCCGCGTCACCCACGGCACCACAACGGTCCAGGTCGCCCTCACCCCCGCCGCCGAGGGGTCCCGGACGATGCTTCGCTTCCACCAGGAGCACCTGGCAAGCGCCGAGGACCGTGAACGGCAACGGACGCACTGGCAGCGCGTCATGGACCAGGTCGCCACCGCCCTCGACCGGCGGTGACGACGGTGCGCGGCACCTGACCGGAGACCGACGCGCTCGGAGTCGCCGACCGCGTCGGCCGTCCTCGGCATGATGCGCGCCACCGACCTCCGAGGCGTCGCAGCCGCCCTGTGCGGGCGGGCCGAACGTCCCGACTACCGCGACACCCTCGCCACCGTCCGTGTGCCCACACTGATCGTCGTCGGAGCGGACGACGTGTACACCCCGGTCGCCGATGCCGAGGCCATCGCGCGCCTCGTTGCGCACGCCACGCTGAGCGTCCTCGACAAAGCCGGGCACCTGCCGGGCGGGGAACAGCCGGAGCGCTTCAACACCGTCCTGCTGGGCTTCCTCCGCGGAGCAGGAAGCGATCTTTGAGCGGCAGAACCGCCGGCGGCGGCCGACGGGTGGTGGCACGTCGTGGCCGATGGGGACCGCCCGGCGAGTGAGTCCCGGTTCAGCCGCCGTTCGTGCCGGCCATGCCGCCGCTGAGGCCCGCGGCGTCGAGCAGATGGCCGGCAACCGTCCGCGCGCCGTCGTCGCCGAGGAGCACGGTGTAGTGGTTGACGTCGGCCACCCGGTGCGTCGCAGGCCGGGCGGGGGTGAGGTCCGCGGCGGCCAGCCGCCGCTCGTCGTACAGCCCTTGCGGCTCGTCCATCAGGCCCCGGTCGGCCCACAACAGCCGGGCGGGCAGCTCCAGTTCACGTACCGCAGCCAGTACCTCCGGATCGCGCAGCACCTGAGTGCCGTCGAGACGCACGGCGTCGCGGACGCAGGACGAGCGCAAGTGCGGCTCCGTGCCGACGAGGTCGCGCTGGATGTAGGCGTCCACCCACGGCGACCACGAGCCGGCGAAGGCAGGATGATCCCGCCAGTAGCCACGGTAGGCCCGCCGGTCGGGGAAGGTCATGTCCAGCCGGCGCATCGCCGGGCCGATGACGGCGTCGAGCAGCGCGTCCGGGTCGAGGTGAGTCGGTGCGGGGAAGCCGAGCCCGCCGTCGACGAGGACGAGCGAGGCGAACCTCGTCGGGTGGTGCACGCCGGTGAACGCGCTGACGAAGGCACCCATCGAGTGGCCGGCGAGCACCGCCCCCCGCAGCCCGAAGGCGTCGGCGATCGCGGCCATGTCCGCGGCGTGTGCGGCGATGCCGTACGGGCCGGGCAGCGACCGGCTGCCGCCCCGGCCGCGCAGATCGGGCGCGATCAGGGTGGCCCGGCCCGCGAGGTGGTGGGCGACGCGGGCCCAGGACAGCGCGTTGGCGGTGATGCCGTGCACCGCGAGCACGACGGGGGCGCCGGGGTCGCCCGCGGGCCAGCGCAGCACGGCGAGTTCGCCGCCGTCGACGGGCACGCCCAGTTCTTCGTACGGATCGGTCTCCGGCGTGGCCTCTTGGCGGGAGGCCTCGGCGTGACGCGTCATTTTCGGCGACTCCTCGTCTCGTCGCGCACCGAAGGGTGATCGGCCGGTCGCGTGTCGCGCACGATACGGCCCAGCGAGCCGATCCGACATGTGCTCGGCGCATGCAGGTGTTGTCGGGTTCGTATGGTGTGGGCACATGGGCGAGGTGAGGTGTGCGCGGGCGATCCCCTTGGTGCGGTCAATTCGTCCGGCGCCTCCTCGACGACTGCCTGCCCGACCTGCCCCTCGCCCACGCGTGCGCTCTCGCCGGCCGCCCCGAGCCCGCCGTGAGCCCGCTCCCAGGGCACCGCAGCGCCCTGCTGGGCCTCCTCGGCGAACATGGCCGTCCACGTCGTCCGGGCGGCACGCTCTTCGCAGGTCGAGGTCCGTGTGGCAGACAGCACAGGTTCCGGCGCCATAGGCGCCTCCGGTCAGGTCAGCACCGCGATGTAGCGTCTCCATCCGGCACTCGCCGTCCGCCACGAGAGGGATGCACCGTTGAACGCCGGCAGCTACTACGAGCCCATCGATGAGCACCGCTACAAGCCCACCGCCCACGCGAGCGGCGCATGGGATCCCGCCGAACAGCACTTCAGCCCGCTCGGCGGCCTCATCGTCCACGCCATCGACCGGCACCTGGCCGCGCGGCCGGACAACAGCCTGGTCCTGGCCCGGATCAGCTTCGACATCCTCGGCCGCCTCGCCCTGGACGAGTGCGAGATCCAGGTGGAGACCATCCGCCCCGGCCGTACCATCGAACTGATCGAGGCCGTAGCGCTCATCGCCGACCGTCCCGTGGTCCGTGCTCGCGCCTGGCTCCTCGCCTCCTGCGACACCACCGCCGTCGCCGGCGGCGCCGCGGACAAGCTCACCTCTCCCGAGGAGCTCGCGCCCTGGCCGCTGGCCTCCGTGTGGCCCGGCGGGTACATCGGCTCCCTGGACGTCCGCCCGGTCGCACCGCCGCAGCCGGGCCGGACCACCGCATGGGTCTCCACTCACCTCGACCTCGTCGCCGGGCAGACCGCGGGCCCCCTCGCGTCCTACATCGCCCTCGTCGACACCGCCAACGGCATCGCCGTACGCCAGCCGCCCACCGACTGGATGTTCCCCAACGTCGACCTGACCATCCACCTGCACCGCCGGCCGGAAGGCCGTTGGACGGGACTCGACACGACGGTGACCTTCGGCCCCACCGGCCAGGGCATCACCGCCACCGTCCTGCACGACGTCACCGGCCCCGTCGGACACGCACAGCAGATCCTCACCGTCCGCCCCCAGCCCTGACCGGCCACCGCCCGCCCGGGCCAGGGAACGGCGGTCCGGGCCTGGCCCGGGAGCGGCTCGGCCCGGTGGGTGGTGCCCAAACCGTGCACCAGGTGCCCTCCCGCTTGCAGCCGCACGGTTGGTGCGGGTGCCATAAGACGCCACCGACCTCGGGGACCACTTCCCGAGGGTCACTCCTGCGGACTGTCCTAAGACGGTGTCCTATGTGGTGATCGCTCGTTGGGCTGTCCTGGGGCGGGGTACGTGGAGTTGGATTGTTCCGGACGGGCTGTGGGAGATCGCCGAGCCGCTGATCCCACCGTCGAAGGTGCGGCCGCAGGGCGGCGGAAAGCAGGACACGCCTGGTGAGACGCTGTTCGCGGCGATCATCTACGTGATGGTCAGCGGTTGTGCCTGGCGGGCCCTACCGCCGTGTTTCGACTCTCGGGCAAGCCCGCCGCGCCCCGCACACGGCACGCTGCTGGCGAGCGGAAGCCTCCGCGCCCCTGACGTACTTCCGGCCGAGCAGTTACCGGACGGAAGCTCGTGCCGCGAGCTCGCCCTCGCCGCATGCCTGCGCCGCCATCTGATTGCCCTGCGGGTTTCCTGCGGGCTGTCTCCGGCCGCTACCTGACGCGCGAGCAGTGGGAGGCGATCAAGTCCCGCGCCACCGCATGCTCATGAAGCGCGCCTATAACCGACTCCGGCTCCCCCTCACCAGCGGAGCCGCACCCGTTGGCTCTGTCGATGACAAGGAACAGCGCATGTCGATGAGTTCTGGCAGCGGTCCTTGTTCCGTGGGCCCGGAAATGGCGGTGAGTTTTGACACCACCGGTGCAGGCTGGAGGCATGCGGCGAGCTCAGGGCTGTACTCGTCCCCTACGACGGGTACGAGCAGCATCGCGAGCAAGACGGGGACGGAGCATGAATGCATTCGGCCCCGCCCGCGACCACCTGGCCGGGGGCGGACCCCGTGTGACGCAGCGCACAATCGGCCGTTGCAGCCGTCGTGCCCGGCACCTCCGGCCGCGCGGCCGGGCTGCAGTCCGCCTGCGGGGGTAGCCCATCCGGCGGCCCCCGTGCCGGCTTCGACGCGCGGGGTGGCCGACCGGCCGCGTCACCCCAGCGTGAACCGCACGGGCGTCGCCACGGGGGCCTGGGCCGCCGAGGCCAGGGCGACTTCCGCGACGACACCGATCACGGGGTAGCCGCCCGTCGTCGGGTGGTCGTGGAGGAACACCACCGGGCGCCCGTCCGGGGGCACCTGCACCGCGCCGAGGACCATGCCCTCGCTGGGCAGTTCGGCCGTCGACTCGCGTTCCAGCGGCGGTCCTTCGGTGCGCAGGCCGATGCGGTTGCTGTGCGGGGACACACGGTACGTGGCCGAGGTCAGGGTCCGCAGCGCGGCCGGAGTGAACCAGTCGACGCGGGGACCGAGCCGCAGCGGCAGGACCAGTTGGGCGGGCGGCGCCGGCCAGGGCGCGGCGCCGGGCAGCGCCGGCTGCCGGACGGGAGTGCCCAGCGGGAGTACGTCCCCCTCACGCAGGGGCGCGGGGCCGAGGCCGGAGAGCAGGTCTGTCGAACGGCTGCCGAGGACCGGCTCGGCGGCGACGCCCCCGGCGATCGCGAGATACGTGCGCACGCCCGCGGTCACCGCGCCCAGGTTCAGCAGCGCGCCCGCCGGCACGTGTACGGGCGCGCCCCAGGCCACCGGCCGGCCGTCGACCGTGACCGGGCAGGGCGCGCCGCCGGCCACCACGGTGACGCCGTGGTCGGGCCGCAGGGCGCAGCCGGTCAGGGTGGTTTCCAGGACGGCGGCGTCGGGGTCGTTGCCCAGCAGCCGGTTGGCGAGTCTCATCGCGGGCGCGTCCATGGCACCGGAGCGCGGGACTCCCAGGTGGGCGTGGCCGCGCCGGCCCGCGTCCTGCACCGTGGTGAGGGCGCCGGAGCGTACGACGGTGAGCTTGGCGCTCATGCCGCACCGTCCTCGGCGACGAACCGCACCCGCGTTCCCGGTGTGAGAAGGGCCGGTTCGGCGCGTGTGAGGTCCCACAGCGGTGCCGGGTCCGGCATGGTGCCGATGATCTGCCAGCCGCCGGGGGTGGCACGCGGGTACACCGCGCTGTAGGGGCCCGCGAGTGCCACCGCCCCGGCCGGAACCCGGGTGCGGGGGGTGTCGCGGCGCGGCACGTTCAGGTGCGGTGGGAGTCCGGTGAGGTAGCCGAAGCCGGGCGCGAAACCGCAGAAGGCGACCCGGTAGGTGTACGAGGAGTGCCGCGCGGCGACTTCGCCGGTGCCGATCCCCCACAGGGCGGCGACGTCGGCCAGGTCCGGCCCGTCGTAGCGCACGTGGATCTCCACGACTCCGCCGTCGTCGGCGGGCCGGGACGGCACGTCCCAGTCGGCGAGACGGCGGGCCAGTTCGCCCGGGTCCGGCACGCCGTCCAGGAGGACGGTGCGCGCCCCTGGCACGATCTCCGCGACCGGTGGCAGGGTCCCCGCCGCGCGCCGGCGCAGCAGTTCGGCGTGGAAGGCGCCGGTGCGCTCGGCGTCCGGCAGCTGGACGAGCAGTGCGTGCTGCCCTGCGGGGCGTACCTGCAGGAGCCGGTCTTCCGTCACGCGAACGCCCCGACCTCGACGCCGGCCGTCTCGAGCGCCTCGCGCACACGTGCCGCGATCCGGGCCGCGCCGGGGGTGTCGCCGTGCACGCACAACGAGCGGGCGGCCACCTCGACGGTCGTTCCGTCCACGGCCTCGACCGCGCCCTTCACCGCGAACGCCACCGCGCGTCGGACGACCGCGTCTCCGTCGCTGATCACGGAGTTCGCCTCGCGGCGGGACACGAGCGTGCCCTGGGGGGTGTAGGCGCGGTCCGCGAAGGCCTCGGGCACGCCGGTGAGTCCCGCCTCCTCGGCGGCGGCGAGCAGTCGGGAACCGGGCAGCCCGAGTACGGGCAGTGACCCGCCCGCCAGTTGGACGCCCGCCACGACGGCGGCTGCCTGCTCGTCGTCGTGGACGGTGCGGTTGTAGAGCGCGCCGTGCGGTTTGACGTACGCGACCTCGGCGCCGGCGGCCTCGGCGAAGACCCGCAGCGCACCGATCTGGTAGGCGGTCTCGGCGGCCAGTTCGTCGGCGGGCACGTCCATGGCGCGTCGCCCGAAGCCGGCCAGGTCGCGGTAGGACACCTGCGCCCCGATCCGCACTCCGCGCTCGGCGGCGAGGTCGCAGACGCGGCGCATCACCGAGGGGTCGCCCGCATGGAAGCCGCAGGCGACGTTGGCGCTGGTGACGACGGAGAGCAGGGCGTCGTCGTCGGTGAGACTCCAGCGGCCGAATCCCTCACCGAGGTCTGCGTTGAGATCGAACACGCCCCTGAAGGTAAACGATTGTTGAACGATCCCACAAGGGGCTCAGTTCGTGCCGCCATTGTGAACTCGCCCCTTGTTCGATCGTTCAACAATCGCCTAGGGTCCGTGCAGCCCCCACGGATTCGGAACCTCCGAATCCGCGCCATGCCTGGTACCCCGTCCCCTACGCCCGAAGAAGGCCGCCGCATGATCGTTCTCCTCGGCGTGGTCGTGGTGATTCTCGGATTCGTCACGCGCCGCAATCCCGTCCTGGTGGTGGGCGTCGCCGGTGTCGTCACCGGACTGCTCGGCAAGATGAACCCGTTGGAGGTCCTCGCGGCCTTCGGCCGGTCCTTCGCCGACAGCCGCTCGGTCACCGTCTTCGCCATCGTCCTCCCGGTGATCGGCCTCCTGGAGCGCTACGGCCTGCGCGAACAGGCCCGCAATCTCATCGGCCGCCTCGGCGGCCTCAGCGCCGGCCGCTTCCTCACCGTCTACCTGCTGGTCCGTCAGGTAACGGCGGCATTCGGCCTGAACAGCATCGGCGGTCCCGCGCAGACCGTGCGGCCGCTCGTCGCGCCCATGGCCGAGGCCGCCGCCGAGCGCTCGGCGG
>NZ_MUBM01000533.1 GCF_002154505.1 Streptomyces carpinensis
GTGAGGTTGTGGTTGAGGGTTTTGGCGGCTTTGCTGATGGAGCCGGGCATGAGGTGGCGGTAGATCTTGAAGGTGATCTCGATGGTCTTGTGGCCCATCCACTCGGCGACGTCGGTGATGGGGATGTTGTGGGTGAGGCAGTTGGAGGCGAAGAAGTGGCGCAGGCCGTAGACGACCATCCCGTCGGGGATGCCGGTCTGCCCGGCCTTCTTGATCCGCTGCCACTGGTTGGCGATGTGGTAGTGCGGGAACGTGCGGGCCGGGTCGCTCGGATGGCGCAGCAGGTAGCCGTCGATGGTGCCGTGCTTGTCGGCGTACCACTCGATGGTTTCCCGGACCCGTGCGGGCAGGGGCACGTCCCGGTACTCGCCCGCCTTGCGGTGCTTGAGCCGCTCGTAGCCGCAGGTGGTGCGGTTGACCTGTTCGGTGATGCGGTAGACGTCGTCGGCGACGATGTTGTTGAGGTTCACCGCGAACGCCTCGCCGTTGCGCATGCCACAGCCGCTCATCAGGTCGGCGACCAGCAGGAAGCTGTCGTCTCCGGCGGTGCGTATCTGGGCCAGCTGCTCGGGTGAGGGGATCACCACCCGCTTGGGGTCGTACTGCGGCGGCTTGACGCCGGCGACCGGGTTGTCGTCGAACAGGCCCAGCCGGTTGGCGTCCAGCAGGATCGCCTTCAGCTTGTCAAACGCGTTCGCCTGGGCGGCCAAGCCGATGCCGTCGCGTTCCAGGGTCTGGAGGAAGCCTTCGACCACCTTGTGGTCGAAGGTGTTCATCCGCCGACTGCCCAGCAGCGGCAGCAGATGGATGTTCAGCAGCGACTCCAGGTGCACCACCGACGCCGGCCCCAGGTCCCGCTGCCCGGCCTTCCACTGGACGGCGTACTCCTCGAACCGCATCGCACCGTACCGGGCGATCCGGTTCGCCTTCGCCTGCCCCCGCGGCACCGCCCTCTTCGCGTTGTAGACCTCCGTCAACCGCGCGATCGCCCTGTCCTGGGTCGAAAACCCGGACTCCTTCACCTGCTTCCCCGCCACCGACCGGTACCGGATCTTGTACGGGTGAGGACACTTCGACCACCGCGACCGCGGATGCTCACACTCCTTGAAAAACGACCCCATCCCACGAACCA
>NZ_MUBM01000534.1 GCF_002154505.1 Streptomyces carpinensis
CAGAAGCTCCGCACCCCCGAGGCGGCGGACCGCTGGACCTGGCTGGTCATCGTCGCTCACCCCCAACGCCGCCTCGCCCGGCCACGGGCCGAGGACCTCCGCAGGCCCTGGGAACAGTCCGCCCGGCCCGGCCGCCTCACCCCCGCCCGCGTCCGCCGGGGATTCCGCGGCCTCCACGGGAAGACGCCTCAGCCAGCCTGCGCACCGAAATCCAGTACGGCAGGCCCCGGTCGGCCGGCGGGCTCGAAGAACAGGCGCCGAGCCCGCGAGCACCCCGTCGGAAAACAAAACAAAACGGACACTGCGAAGCCCGCCTCAAAGCGGCAGGCAGCATAAACGCCAAGCTGAGCCGGCGCACGGATGCCCCGCCCTCCCTGTGGGAGAGGGCGGGGCATCCGTGCGTCCGGCCCCGGCCGCTTCCCCGAGCCGCCCGAGATGTGCGTCCGGATACCGGACTCGTTGACATTTTTTTGATGCCCTAGCTTCGGTTCCAGTTTGCAGGGATGAAACGGATGACGAAGGAGTTCGCGCCCGATTGCCTTTGAAGTAAAGGTCATTCGTTGAAAGAGCTTGATGATTACGCCAATCTGCCCTGGTTGCCTGCGAATGTGATGTGGCGTACACCCCTCCGCAAGTGCGGATTTCGAAGGTAAACGGCCATTGACGCGGTGGTTTTCGTCGGGGTTCTATGCAGCGCCGGGAGCGGACGAGACGAACGCAGACGAGCCGCCGGAGGCGATAGCGCTCCCGACTCCACCCTCACCCTCACAAGTCGATCGGAACCGCCGCATGACCGACACGCTCCGCCCTGTCGACACCGACCTGACAGAGGCGTCCGACAGTCCCCAGACGCTCAAGCGTTCCATCGGCGTCGTCGGCGGCACCCTGCTCACCCTCTCGTGCGTCACCCCCGCCTCCACCCTCTTCGTGGTCGTCCCCGACCTGTTCGGCTCGCTCGGCACCGCCACCGCCCTGACGATCGCCATCGGCTCCCTCCTCTGTATCGCCGTGGCGTTCTGCTACTCCGAGCTGGGCACCCTCGTCCCCAGCGCGGGCGGCGAGTACGCCATGGTCTCCACGATGGCCGGGCGGCTGACGGGCTGGCTGGTCTTCGTGCTGTCCCTGCTGGTCGTCATGATCGTCCCGCCGGTGATCGCGATGGGCACGGCTGACTACCTGGCACCGATCGTGCACCTCGACCCGGCGATGACCGGCGCCGGCGTGATGCTGCTGGCCACCCTCGCCGGTCTGCTGGACCTGCGGGCCAACGCCTGGATCACCGGCATCTTCCTGGTCCTGGAGGTCATCGCCGCCGGCGTGGTCGCCATGCTGGGCTTCGCGCACAGCCAGCGCGGGATCGGCAGCCTGGTCTCCATGAAGGTGGCCGACTCGGCCGGCCACACCGACCCCGTGACGGCCATGCTCGTCATCTCCGGGCTCGCCATCGCCCTCTTCGCAACCCAGGGCTTCTCGACCGCCGTCTACCTCTCCGAGGAACTGGAGAACCCGCGCCGCAACGTCGCCCGCACCGTGCTCGCCACCCTCGCGATCTCCTCGGTGATCATCCTGGTGCCGGTGGTCGCCATCACCATGGGCGCCTCCGACATCAAGGAGCTGACCAGCGGTGACCTCAGCTCGATGGTGATCGCCTGGTCCAACTCCGCCGTCGGCACCTTCGTCAGCCTCTGCGTGGCCCTCGCGATCATCAACGCCGGTATCGTCATGGTCATCCAGAACTCCCGCGTGCTGTTCGCCTCCGCCCGTGACAAGGCCTGGCCCGAGCCCGTCAACAACGTCTTCTCCAAGCTGGGCCGCTTCGGCTCCCCCTGGGTCGCCACGCTCGCGGTGGGCGTCCCCGGCGCCGTCCTGTGCTTCGTCAACCTGGACACGCTCTACGGCGTCACCGGCGTCTCCGTGACCGGCATGTACCTCCTCGTCGCGGTCGCCGCCCTGCTGGCCCGCCGCGGCTCGCACAAGCACACGCCCGCCTGGCGCATGCCGCTGTGGCCGGCCATGCCGATCCTGCTGATCGCGGTGCTCGCGTACGTCCTCAGCCAGCAGGAGACGAGCTACCTGCTGTGGACCGGCGGCATCACGGCGGTGGCCACCCTGTACTGGGCCCTCTACCTCCGCCCGCGCCGCGACACCCGCTGGCTGGTCTCCATCCCGGAGGACGCCCGGGCCTGACCCGGCGCCCCACCCGGCTCAGGTGCTGAAGTCCCAGGTCACCACCGAGCACGTCCCGTCGTCCTTGCCCCCCGCGCTGCGGTAGGCGGCAAGGGCGACGTCGTTTCCGGCGTCGACCAGGACCCACATGCCGTAACAGCCGAGCTCACGGCCGAGGGCGGCGAGCCGCCGCACCAGCGCCCGCCCGATCCCGCGGCGCCGGTAGGGCTCGGCGACCTCCAGCTCGTACAGCAACATCTCGGTGCCCTTGTCGGGGTGGACGGTCTCCACCCCGCTGACGAAGCCGACGGGCACCTCCACGCCCGTCCCGCCTCCGCC
>NZ_MUBM01000535.1 GCF_002154505.1 Streptomyces carpinensis
GTCAGCTTCTTCATCTGGTGGGTGGCGTTGCGGCCCTCGAAGTTCGGGCCCAGCGTCCAGCCCTTGACCGTCTTGGCCAGGATGACCGTCGGCTGGCCCTTGTGGTCCAGGGCCGCCTTGTACGCCGCGTAGATCTTGCGGTGGTCGTGACCGCCGCGGCCCAGGTGCAGGATCTGCTGGTCGGTCATGTTCTCGACCATCTTGCGCAGCCGGTGGTCGTCGCCGAAGAAGTGCTCGCGGATGTAGGCGCCGGACTCGGTGGCATAGGTCTGGAACGCGCCGTCCGGTGTGATGTTCATCTTGTTGACCAGCACACCGTCGCGGTCCTGGGCCAGCAGCGGGTCCCAGGTGCGGTCCCAGATCAGCTTGATCACGTTCCAGCCGGCGCCCCGGAAGACCGACTCCAGCTCCTGGATGATCTTGCCGTTGCCGCGCACCGGGCCGTCCAGGCGCTGGAGGTTGCAGTTGACCACGAAGGTCAGGTTGTCCAGACCCTCACGGGCGGCGATGGAGAGCTGGCCGAGCGACTCCGGCTCGTCCATCTCGCCGTCGCCCAGGAACGCCCACACGTGCGAGTCGGACGTGTCCGCGATCCCACGCGCGTGCATGTACCGGTTCATCCGGGCCTGGAAGATCGCGCCGATCGGGCCGAGGCCCATGGAGACCGTCGGGAACTCCCAGAAGTCCGGCATCGAACGTGGGTGCGGATAGCTGGAGAGGCCGTAGGGCGACTTGGACTTCTCCTGGCGGAAGCCGTCCAGGTGCTGTTCGGTGAGCCGGTCCAGCAGGTACGCG
>NZ_MUBM01000536.1 GCF_002154505.1 Streptomyces carpinensis
AGGAGCGGTACATCGCCTCCGTGTACCAGGCGTCCGGCGAGGTGAGGAAGCCCTCGTGCTCCAGGCCGATCGACTCGGCGTTGATGTACCAGTTGCCCGCGTGCCAGGCCACGTCCTTGGCCTTCACGTGCTGGGCGATGTGCCCGTCGGTGGAGCGCAGCGTGTAGTTCCACGACACGTAGGTGGGGTCCTGGACGAGCTTGATCGTGCCGTCCCAGCTGCCCTCGGTGTCGTGGATGACGATGAAGCGGATGTGCTGCGACGCCGGCCGGTCGGCCACGTCGTGGTTGCCGTAGTCGTCGGTCCCGAACTGCTGGTACGGAGCCGGGATCCACTCGCAGGACACCGAGGCCGGGCACTCGGTACCGGCCGCCGAGACCTGCCGCAGCCCCGTCTGCGCCAGCTGCGCGGTGTCGGGAGCGAGGCCTGGCGTGGCGGCCAGGACGACCCGCTGTCCGGTGTCCGTGGTGCGCTGCTCGCCGGAGCGGATCACGTCGTACACGTCGTTGGCGTACGCCGCCGCCGTCGCGCTGTCGTCCGCGCCGGAGAACCGGGCCACCGCCCCGTACCAGTCGGCCGGGTCCTGGCTCAGTGGTTCGCCGAGCTTCTGCTGGGCGGCGGCCAGCAGCGCCGCACCGCCCGCGATGTTCGC
>NZ_MUBM01000537.1 GCF_002154505.1 Streptomyces carpinensis
CTTGTGGGGAAGAAGCCGGGACAACCGTGCTTGCAAGGTCACAGTCGTCTTCGGCAGCAAACCTGTTGTCCTTTAGAGAATGATCACGATCTGGTGAGTATCAATGCGTTCAATTCGGACAGGTTGTCGATCAGCCGAAGGCTGAATCGGTTCGCTCGGGGCCGTTCGGGGTCGCTCGGCGCCCATACGTGCCCGAAAGTGGCCGTATCGACAAAGACACGGCAAGGGATCGGTAAGACGGGGTGCGGGAAGCCGCCGGGAGTGGCCGCTGTCGGCCGGGCGGTGGGTTCCGCTCGCGCCGGTGCGGGAGGACCGAGGGCGCGGGAGTGCGGGGCTGCTGGGGGATTACGAGGGCGCGGCGGGGATGTGGGGCCGCCGGGTGCGGGGACGCTCGGCTCAGCGTGACTGCGGGTCGCGCCGCTGCGGCAGCGTCACCACGGACGCGTCCCCCGGCCCGGCCGGCGGCAGGCCCGCGACCTGGGCCAGCAGATCGCACCAGGAGCCCAGGTGGGCCCCGGTGTCCGGAACCCCGCCCAGGCCCTCGCGCGGCGTCCAGGAGGCGCGGATCTCGATCTGCGAGGCGGCCGGGCGCGCCGCCATACCGCCGAAGTAGTGCGAACTCGCCCGGGTCACGGTGCCGCTCGGCTCGCCGTACGCCAGACCGCGCGCCTGCAGCGCCCCGGTCAGCCACGACCAGCACACCTCCGGCAGCAGCGGATCGGCGGCCATCTCCGGCTCCAGTTCGGCCCGCACCAGGGTCACCAGGCGGAAGGTACCGTGCCAGGCGTCGTGCCCGGCCGGGTCGTGCAGCAACACCAGACGGCCGTCGGCGAGGTCCTGGTCCCCGTCGACGACCGTGGCCTCCAGCGCGTACGAGAAGGGCGCCAGGCGCTGCGGCGGCGGTACCTGCTCGATCTCCACCTGCGGCCTCACCCGCGCGGCCCTCAGTGCCTCGACGGCGGCCCGGAAGGGCACCGGAGCCTGCTCCGCCCTGTTCGCATGCCCGTCCCCCTCCTTCGCATCGTCCATTCCGCCAGCGCCGTCCGACAGTCGTCCCTGAGCCGCAGCCATGCCGGGAAGATTAAGGGGAATCGAGCCTTCGTGCAGGGCAAGACACCCCGCCGCAGGACGCTGCGCCGCCAGGGGGCCGCACACCGCGGCCGTCACGCCACCGGGCTGCGGCTGTCGCGCCCCCGGGGCCGTGCGAGACTTGCCACCGTGAGTGCCAACGAGACGCCCGCCCGCCATCAGCCGCCGACAGCCACCCACGACTCCGCCTTCCTCAAGGCGTGCAGGCGTGAACCGGTGCCGCACACCCCCGTGTGGTTCATGCGGCAGGCCGGGCGCTCCCTGCCCGAGTACCGCAAGGTGCGCGAGGGCATCCCGATGCTCGAGTCCTGCACGCGCCCGGAGCTGGTCACCGAGATCACCCTCCAGCCGGTGCGCCGGCACGACGTGGACGCGGCGATCTACTACAGCGACATCGTGGTGCCGCTGAAGGCCATCGGCATCGACCTCGACATCAAGCCCGGCGTCGGCCCGGTCGTCGAGCGTCCGGTCCGCTCGCGCGCGGACCTGGCCCGGCTGCGCGACCTGACGCCCGCGGACGTCCCCTATGTCACCGAGGCGATCGGCCTGCTCACCCGCGAGCTGGGCGCCACCCCGCTGATCGGCTTCGCCGGCGCGCCGTTCACCCTCGCGAGCTACCTCGTGGAGGGCGCCCCGTCCCGCACGTACGAGAACGCCAAGGCGATGATGTACGGCGACCCGGAGCTGTGGGCCGACCTGCTCGACCGCCTAGCCGACATCACGGCCGCCTTCCTGAAGGTGCAGATCGAGGCGGGCGCGAGCGCCGTGCAGCTCTTCGACTCCTGGGCCGGCGCCCTCGCTCCGGCCGACTACCGCCGTTCCGTGCTCCCCGCCTCCGCGAAGGTCTTCCAGGCCGTCGCCGGGTACGGCGTGCCGCGCATCCACTTCGGTGTCGGCACCGGTGAGCTGCTCGGCCTGATGGGCGAGGCGGGCGCGGACGTCGTCGGCGTCGACTGGCGCGTTCCGCTGGACGAGGCCGTCCGCCGCGTCGGCCCCGGCAAGGCGCTCCAGGGCAACCTCGACCCGGCCGTCCTGTTCGCCCCCCGCGAGGCCGTCGAGGCCAAGACCCGCGAGGTGCTGGACGCGGCAGCGGGCCTGGAGGGCCACGTCTTCAACCTCGGTCACGGCGTCATGCCGTCCACCGACCCCGACGCGCTCACCAGGCTGGTCGAGTACGTCCACACGCAGACCGCACGCTGAGCGGTCGCCGCGACCGCGGCCCGGGCGGGCGCCGGCCGAGCGGGGTCCGGCCCGGTGCGCACCGGCCCGGGCGGGCGGTCCGCCGTCCGCCCGCCCGGGGGTTCGGTGCCCGGTACGTCCCGGGCCGTCGTGCTACTTCAGCCCGTCGGCCAGTGCGGTCATGAGCAGGCCGTTCGGTGTGTCGCCGGACACCTCCCAGACGAAGCCGCCCAGCAGCCCCTTGGACTTGATCCAGGCCGTCTTCTTGCCGATCGACCAGGTGTCGTCGAACGTCCACCACTGGCCGCCGGGACCGGTGTAGCCGTACGTCGAGACGGACTGCTCGTCGTGGTGGACGGTCATGGCGGGGAACGTGGTGATCAGGTTGTTGTAGCCGCGGACCCCCGCCTCGGTGTCGAACTGGCCGGGTGCGGCGCCGTTCGCGTCCTGCCACTCGCCGCCGGTCCCGCCGTCGGTGACGGACTGCCAGCCGCGCCCGTAGAACGGGAAGCCCACCGTCAGTTTGCGGGGGTTGACCCCGGCGTCGAGATAGGCCTGGATCGCGTTCTCGATGCTGAAGTGGAAGGGGTAGGGGTCCTGCGCGTCGGTGTACAGGTTGGAGCCGTGCCCGGTGCGCCCCGGCTCCCAGGAGTTGTCACTGCCGGCGCCGTGGAAGTCGTACCCCTGCACGTCGGCGTAGTCCAGTGAGTCGAAGATCCGGCTCAGGTCCCAGCCTGCGGCGATCTTCGCCGGGTCGGCCGGGGTGAACGCGGTCAGCAGCCGGTGTTCGCCGCCGAGCGCGTCGAGCTGCTTGCGGAACTCGGCGAGCAGGGCCGTCAGATCGGCCTTGTCCTGGGCGCCGTAGTGGTTGCCGGGATGCCCTTCGGAGCCCGGCCACTCCCAGTCGATGTCGATGCCGTCGAAGATGCCGGCGGCCGTGCCCGGTCCGCCCGCGCCGCTGTAGGCCGGCAGGTTGCCCTTGATCCACACGTCGATGCAGGACTTGACGAACTTCTCCCGGGAGGCCTGTGTGGCGGCCGCGTCGGAGAAGAACTTCGAGTAGGTCCAGCCGCCGAGCGACACCACGACCTTCAGGTGCGGGTACTTGGCCTTCAGCTTCTTCAACTGGTTGAGGTTGCCGCGCAGTTTGCCCCATCCGTCGTCGGCGACACCGTCGACCGACTGCGCCGCGGACATGGGCCGCGCATAGTCGGCGTCCGCGTCGCCCGCGCCGGTGCCCTCGTCGGGGTCCTGCGGGTCGGACGAGACGCCCTTGGTCACGCCCGCCTGGCAGGTGAGGTTGGTGGGATCGAGGTTCTCGAAGGCGTAGTTGAGCACGTCGAGCCGGGCGGCGGCGCCGGAGGTGTCCAGGTTCTTCACGAAGAACTGGCGCCCGTAGATACCCCACTGCGCGAAGTAGCCCACCTTGAGCTGCTTGCCCGGGCCCGCCACGTCGTCGGTGGTGACGGTCGCGGCGTTCGAGGCGGTCGAGGGGTTGTCGGCGGTGTCACGGGCCTTGACGGTGAAGGTGTAGGCGGTGGCTGGGGAGAGCCCGTCGACGGTGGCCGTCGTGGTGTCCGCGCCGACGGACTTCGCCAGCGTCGTGCCGCGGTAGACGTCGTAGGCCGCCACGCCCACGTTGTCGGTGGACCTGTCCCAGGCCAGGGTCACGCTGGAGGAGGTCTTCCCGGTGGAGCGGAGGTTGCCCGGCGCGGTCGGCGGCGTCGGGTCGGTCGACGGGTCGACGGTCTTCACGGTGAGCGGGGGGCTCGCCGGTCCGGCGTTTCCGCGCGTGTCCTTGGCCCGCACGGTGAAGGTGTGACCGGTCGCCGGGGTCAGGCCGGTCACGGTGGCCGAGGTGGTGGTCGCGGTCGCCCCGGCACCTGCGGCCCCCACGGACCGTGACTACGCGGGCGGGCGCGGGCCGATGCCGCTGCCCGGTACCGCGTCCCACCGGGTACGAAGCGCCGTCGCGGCGCTCACCCGAAGGGTCCTCACCAACCCGGGCGGGCCCGCCTGCCGAACAGCAGGCCGCGCGGCTCCGGTGGGGGAGGGGTGCCGGGGCGCAGCGGCAGGGCGATCAGCATGCCCGCGACGAAGCCGACCACGTGGGCCGCGTACGCCACGGTGCCCGCCTGGGCGACGCCCTGGCCGGCGGAGTAGAACGCCTGCAGCACGAACCAGAAGCCCAGCACGATCCAGGCGGGCAGCCGCAGCGGCAGGAAGACCAGGAAGGGGACGAGGACCCAGACGCGGGCCCTCGGGTACAGCACCAGATAGGCGCCGAGCACTCCGGCGATCGCCCCGGACGCGCCGATCAGCGGCTGACCGGAGTCGGCGTTGAGCAGCGCGAAGCCGTATCCGGCCGCGTAGCCGCAGACCACGTAGAACAGCAGGAACCGCACGTGGCCCATGCGGTCCTCGATGTTGTTGCCGAAGATCAGCAGGAACAGCATGTTGCCCAGCAGGTGCAGCCAGCTGCCGTGCAGGAACATCGCCGTGAACACCGACAGCTCCGCCGACTTGTCGTACGCCGGCGGCCCCAGCACGCAGCCCGGCCCGTGCACGCCCACGCCCACGTCGCCGGTCGGCACCAGCGACGGCATCGAGTGGTGGATCAGCTCGCGCGGCACGAGGGCGTAGTGATCCGTGAACGCCTGGAGGTGGCACAGCTCGGCCAGGCTGCTGCCGCCCGTGACGGACCCGGAGATGCCGGGCGTGAGCAGGAACACGACGAAGTTCGCGGCGATCAGGGCGTACGTCACCCAGGGGGTGCGCCGCACCGGGTTCAGATCATGGACGGGGATGACCACAGGGAAGTACTGCCCCCGATCCGCCGGGCGAATCGGTGGCGGGTGGACGGGCCGGCCGGGCCCGTCGACCTGGGCGGGTGCACCCGGCCGTGCCGACCGGGCCGAGGAGGACGGCCGGTGAACGCGGCCGTTCGCCCGTCCGTATGTCTCCCCGACCGCCCGCGGTGCGGGAGGCGGCCGCCGGGACGAGCGGCGGCCGTGGGACAGCGGCCGTAGGGCGACGTGACCGACGCGACGAAGCGAGGAACAGGCGATGAGCGAGCGAGTTACTCCTCCGATCCACGCCCTGCCCGACGGCGAGGCCGAGCTGTCCCTGGTGGTGCGGCTGCCGTGGGAGGACGTCGCCCGCCTCGGCCAGGAGGCCGGGCGGCTGGCGGCCCAGACCCAGCGGCCGGTGACGCTGGACGAGGCCGTCAGCCACCGGCTGCGGTCCACCCGGCTCCCGGCCGCCCACGCCAGGCCGGGGTCCGCGGAGCAGCCGGCCACGACGACGTCCACCGCCTCCGTCGCCGCACTCCCGAGACTGAACGGCACGGCGTAGACCCCGGAACCCGCGCGGGCACGGGCTCGGGCTTCGGAGTGGGTGGGGTTCCGGGGTCTACGCCGTGCCGTTCAGTCTCGGGAGTGCGG
>NZ_MUBM01000538.1 GCF_002154505.1 Streptomyces carpinensis
CCTTCGCCCGGCGGCCGCCGGAGTCGCGCATACGCCTACCCTGGCCGCATGCCCACGCTGATCCTCGTCAGGCACGGACGTTCCACCGCCAACACCGCGGGCCTGCTCGCCGGCTGGACCGCCGGTGTCGCCCTCGACGAACGCGGCGCCGAGCAGGCCGCCGCACTGCCCCGCCGGCTCGACGGACTGCCGATCACCGAGATCGTCACCAGTCCGCTGCAACGCTGCCGGGAAACCGTACAACCGCTCCTGGACGCCCAGCCCGACCTGACCGCGCACACCGACGAACGGATCGGGGAGTGCCACTACGGCGACTGGTCCGGCCGCAAGCTCAGCGAGCTCAAGGACGAGCCGCTGATGGAGGTGGTGCAGGCGCACCCCTCGGCGGCGGCCTTCCCGGGCGGCGAGTCCATGCGCGCGATGCAGACCCGAGCCGCCGAGGCCGTACGCGAGTGGAACGCCCGCGTGGAGCGCGATCACGGCGCCGACGCGGTATACCTGATGTGCTCCCACGGCGACATCATCAAGTCTCTCGTCGCGGACGCACTCGGTCTTCACCTCGACCTCTTCCAGCGGATCTCCGTCGAGCCCTGCTCCGTCACCGCGATCCGCTACACCCGGTTGCGGCCCTTCCTCGTGCGGCTCGGCGACACCGGCGACTTCGCGTCCCTCGCGCCGCGCGAGGAGCCGCCCGGCGACGACGCACCGGTCGGAGGCGACGCGGGCGCACCGTGATCGTCCGCCGCAGTAGGGTGAAGCGGTCCCCGTCGACTTCCCGACCCCGAAGCATCCACCCGTTCCCCCAGCATCCGCCCCTTTCCGTCGTTTCCCCGACTCCCATGGAGACAGGACGTGTCCCGTCAGGTGTTCCTCTACGACCCCCCGGACCGTTTCGTGGCCGGCACGGTCGGACTGCCCGGGCGCCGTACGTTCTTCCTCCAGGCCACCGCCGGCTCCCGGGTGACCAGCGTGGCCCTGGAGAAGACCCAGGTCGCCGCGCTCGCCGAGCGCATGGACGAGCTGCTCGACGAGGTCGTGCGGCGCAGCGGCGGCAACGCCTCGGTTCCCGCGATGGCGCCCACCGAGATCGCCGACACCGGCCCGCTGGACACCCCCATCGAGGAGGAGTTCCGCGTCGGCACCATGGCGCTCGCCTGGGACGGCGACGAGCAGCGCATGATCGTCGAGGCGCAGGCCCTGGTCGAGCTCGACGCCGAGTCCGAGGAGGACCTCGCCGAGGCCGAGGAGCGGCTGCTGCAGGACGACGAGAACGGCCCTCCGATGCTGCGGGTCCGCCTCACCGGCGCCCAGGCGAGGGCCTTCGCCAAGCGCGCCCTCGACGTCGTCAACGCCGGGCGGCCGCCGTGCCCTCTGTGCAGCCTGCCCCTGGACCCGGAAGGACACGTATGTCCGCGCCAGAACGGATACCGCCGCGGAGCGTGACGCCCGACGGGGCGTTCGTCGAGCTGCTCGCCCGCGGCGAGCTCACCGTGCGCGGCCGCATCCGTGACGCCTCCAACGCGGCGCTGTTCTGCACGGTCGCCCTCGACGGCCGGGAGGCGTCCTGTGTGTACAAGCCGGTCGCCGGGGAGCGCCCCCTGTGGGACTTCCCCGACGGCACCCTCGCCGGCCGCGAGGTGGCGGCCTACGAGGTCTCCGAGGCGACCGGCTGGGGCCTCGTCCCGCCCACCGTGCTGCGCGACGGGCCGTACGGCGAGGGCATGGTCCAGCTGTGGATCGAGGCGACCCCCGACGGCGACGACGCGGAGCTGCTCGCGCTCATTAACGCCGAGGAGCCCGGACCCGGCTGGAAGGCGATCGCCCTCGCCGAGGTCGGCGAGGGCCGCACCGCGCTGCTCGTGCACGCCGACGACGAGCGGCTGCGCCGGCTGGCCGTGCTGGACGCGGTGATCAACAACGCCGACCGCAAGGGCGGCCACCTGCTGCCCACCTCGCAGGGGCGGCTGTACGGCATCGACCACGGTGTCACGTTCAACGTCGACGACAAGCTGCGCACGCTCCTGTGGGGCTGGGCGGGCGAGCCCCTGCCCCCGGAGTCCCTCGACGTCCTCAAGGGCCTCAAGGACGCCCTGAGCGACGGCGGCCGTCTCGCCGTCCGGCTGGCCGGCCTGATCACGCCGGCCGAGATCGACGCCACCCGCGCGCGCGTGGACGCCCTGCTCGCCTCCGGCACCCACCCCGAACCGAACGGCGACTGGCCGGCGATCCCCTGGCCACCGGTGTAGCGGCGCCCGCAGGCGCGCGGGCACACGAGGCCGAATCCCGCAAGAGTGCCTTACCGGTCATCCGCACGGGTCCGGTTCGTGGACGGGACCGCGGTCCGGTTACGCTCATGACATGCATGCCTGGCCCGCTTCCGAGGTCCCCGCCCTGCCAGGTCAGGGCCGCGACCTGAGGATCCACGACACAGCGACCGGGGGTCTGGTCACCCTCGACCCCGGTCCCGTCGCCCGTATCTACGTCTGCGGCATCACGCCGTACGACGCGACCCACATGGGTCACGCGGCGACCTACAACGCGTTCGACCTCGTGCAGCGCGTGTGGCTCGACACCAAGCGGCAGGTTCACTACGTCCAGAACGTGACCGACGTCGACGATCCGCTGCTGGAGCGGGCGCAGCGCGACGACGTCGACTGGGTGAAGCTGGCCGAGCAGGAGACGGCCCTGTTCCGCGAGGACATGACCGCCCTGCGGATGCTGCCCCCCGAGCACTACATAGGCGCCGTGGAGGCGATACCCGGCATCGTCCCGCTGGTCGAACGGCTGCGGGACCTGGGCGCGGCGTACGAACTCGAGGGGGACGTCTACTTCTCCGTCGAGTCCGACCCGCACTTCGGGGAGGTCTCCCACCTGGACGCCGCCGCGATGCGGCTGCTGTCCGCGGAGCGCGGCGGCGACCCCGACCGGCCCGGCAAGAAGAACCCGCTGGACCCGATGCTGTGGATGGCGGCCCGGGACGGCGAGCCCAGCTGGGACGGCGCTTCCCTGGGCCGTGGCCGGCCCGGCTGGCACATCGAGTGCGTGGCCATCGCCCTCGACCACCTCGGCATGGGCTTCGACGTCCAGGGCGGCGGCTCCGACCTCGCCTTCCCGCACCACGAGATGGGCGCCTCGCACGCCCAGGTGCTCACCGGCGAGTTCCCCATGGCCAAGGCCTACGTGCACGCCGGCATGGTCGCGCTGCACGGCGAGAAGATGTCCAAGTCCAAGGGCAACCTGGTCTTCGTCTCGCGGCTGCGGCGCGACGGCGTCGACCCGGCGGCCATCCGGCTCGCGCTCCTCGCCCACCACTACCGCTCCGACTGGGAGTGGACCGACCAGGTCCTCCAGGACGCGGTGGCCCGGCTCGGCCGCTGGCGCTCCGCCGTCTCGCGGCCCGACGGCCCGTCGGCCGACGCGCTGGTGGAGGAGATCCGCGACGCCCTCGCCGAGGACCTCGACGCCCCGGCCGCGCTGGCCGCGGTCGACCGCTGGGTGACGCTTCAGCACGAGCGGGGCGGCACGGACACGGGCGCCCCCGGCCTGGTCTCGCGGGCCGTCGACGCCCTGCTGGGCGTGGCCCTCTGACCACCCGTCGGACGGCCACCCGCCCACGCTCCCCGGCCTGACCCGGCATCAGGAGACCGAACCCACGAGCAGGGGCGGTGCGCACACCGTGCGCACCGCCCCTGACCCTTGTCGTATCCGGGTCTCAGTCCTCCGGCGGGTCCTCGTCGTCCGGCCCGGTCCCGGGTCCCTGCTCCGGTCCCGTCTCCGGCCCGGCCCCGGGTCCCGTCTCGGGCCCGGTCTCCGTCTCCGGCTTCGGCGGCTTCGGCGGGCGCGTACGGCCGCTCGGACTGTCCCGCAGGTACGAGCCGCCCTCGCCGCCGTCCACCGTGGCGTGCCCACCGGACGACGGGCCGCCGCCGTCCCGGCGTCGCAGATACCGCTCGAACTCACGGGCGATCGCCTCGCCGGACGCCTCCGGCAGCTCGGCGGTGTCCCGGGCCTCCTCCAGCGTCTGGACGTACTCGGCGACCTCGCTGTCCTCGGCGGCCAGCTGGTCCACGCCCACCTGCCAGGCGCGCGCGTCCTCCGGCAGCTCGCCCAGCGGGATCCGCAGGTCCAGCAGGTCCTCCAGACGGTTGAGCAGGGCCAGCGTGGCCTTCGGGTTGGGCGGCTGCGACACGTAGTGCGGGACGGCCGCCCACAGGGAGACCGCCGGGACGCCGGCGTGGGCGCAGGCCTCCTGGAGGATGCCCACGATGCCCGTGGGTCCCTCGTACTTGGTCTCCTCCAGGTCCATACGGCGGGCCAGGTCCGCGTCGGACGTGGTCCCGCTGATCGGCACCGGACGCGTGTGCGGGGTGTCGCCGAGCAGTGCGCCGAGGATGACCACCAGCTCCACGCCCAGCTCGTGCGCGAAGCCGAGCAACTCGTTGCAGAACGAGCGCCAGCGCATGGACGGTTCGATCCCGCGGACCAGCACCAGGTCACGCGGCTTCTCGCCGCCGACCCGGACCACCGACAGCCGCGTGGTCGGCCAGGTGATCTTGCGCACGCCGCCGTCCATGAACACCGTGGGGCGGTTCACCTGGAAGTCGTAGTAGTCCTCGGCGTCCAGCGCCGCGAACACCTCGCCCTTCCACTCCCTCTCCAGATGCGCGACCGCGGTGGAGGCGGCGTCGCCGGCATCGTTCCAGCCCTCGAACGCGGCCACCATGACCGGGTCGATCAGCTCGGGAACCCCCTCGAGCTCGATCACCCAGTGCCTCCTTCCGACGTGCCCTCGCTTGACCCACCAACCTTACGGCGTGCGGCGGGGGCGCCCGCAGCCCCCTTGCACGGGGGAGTGAACGCATCACTGCCCCGTCCGAGACACTCGAACACCCATGATCGCCACATGGCGAGGGCCGGCCCCCGGTGCGGTGGGGGCCGGCCCTCGGGCCCTGCCGCCGGCATGATCCGAGCGAGAAACCCTAGCGCTGCCCGACGGCGACCACGGTCACTCCTTGTCGAGCAGGTCCTGGACCTTGGCCCGGACCTCGCCCGTGGCCAGGCCGCGGATCGTCAGCGTGGTACGGCGGCGCAGCACGTCGTCCGGCGTCTCGGCCCACTCGTGGTCCCGGGCCCACACGACCTGCGCCCAGATCTCCGGGGCGTCCGGGTGGACCCGCTCGGCCAGCTCCGGGTTCTCGTTGGCCAGGCGTGCGATGTCGAACGCCAGCGAACCGTAGTGCGTGGCCAGGTGCCTGGCGGTGTCCGCGGACATCCGCGGGCCCGGCGCCGGACGGTCCACCAGTAGCCGGTGCGCGACCGCGCGCGGGTTGGCGATGCCCGGCAGCGGCAGCTTCTTCGGCAGCGTCGAGATCGGCTCGAAGTCGTCGCCCAGCGGCCGGCCGGGCAGCGACTCCAGCTTCTTCATCACCGTACGGCCGATGTGCCGGAAGGTCGTCCACTTGCCGCCCGCGACGGACAGCATGCCGCCCCTGCCCTCGGTCACGACGGTCTCGCGCTTGGCCTTGGCGGTGTCGCCGGGGCCGCCCGGCAGCACCCGCAGGCCCGCGAACGCGTAGGTGATCAGGTCACGGTCGAGCTGCTGGTCGCGGACGGAGAACGCGGCCTCGTCGAGTATCTGCGCGATGTCCTTGTCGTCGACCGCGACGTCCGCCGGGTCGCCCTCGTACTCCTCGTCGGTGGTGCCGAGCAGCAGCATGTCCTCCCAGGGGAGGGCGAAGGTGATCCGGTACTTGTCGATCGGGGTGGCCAGCGCGGCCTTCCAGGGGGAGGTGCGCTTGAGGACCAGGTGCGCGCCCTTGGACAGACGGATGGACGGCGCGGCGTTGGGGTCCTCCATCCGGCGCAGGTGGTCGACCCACGGGCCGGTGGCGTTCAGCACCAGCCGGGCGTCCACGCCGAACTCGTCGCCGGACAGCCGGTCCTTCAGCTCGGCGCCGGTGACCCGGCCCCTGGTGAAGCGCAGGCCCGTGACCTCGGCGTGGTTCAGGACGACCGCGCCCGCCTCGACGGCCGCGCGGACCGTCATCAGCGCCATGCGCGCGTCGTTCATCTGGTCGTCGCCGTAGACGGCGACGGCCTTGAGGTTCTCCGTGCGCAGCTCGGGCACGTCCTGCGCCGCCTTCGCCGGGGAGAGCAGGTGGCCCACGCCGTCACCGAAGGCGGAGAGCGCGGAGTAGGCGAACACGCCCGCCCCGAGCTTCGCCGCGCCGTGCGGACCGCCCTTGTACACGGGGAGGTAGAAGGTGAGCGGGTTCGCCAGGTGGGGGGCCACCTGGCGGGAGACCGCACGGCGCTCGAAGTGGTTCTCCGCCACCAGCTTCACCGCTCCGGTCTGCAGGTAGCGCAGACCGCCGTGGAGCAGCTTGGAGGAGGCGGAGGAGGTGGCGCCGGCGAAGTCGCCGGCGTCGACCAGAGCCACCCTGAGCCCGGACTGCGCGGCGTGCCAGGCGGTGGAGATGCCCAGGATGCCGCCGCCGATCACGAGGAGGTCGTACGTCGCCTTGGAGAGCTGCTCCCGGGTCTCGGCGCGGCTCGGGTTGGAGCCGGATGCCGGGCGCGTCCCCAGGGCAGGCACGGACTGCAGGGTGGACTGACTGGTCATTGCGGTTTCTTACTCCTCGTCCTCGAGCCAGCCCATGGTCCGCTCGACGGCCTTGAGCCAGCTCTTGTACTCACGGTCGCGGGTGTCCGCGTCCATGCGGGGGGTCCATTCGGCGGCCCGGCGCCAGTTCTGGCGCAGGTCGTCGGTGCTGGTCCAGAAGCCGACGGCGAGGCCGGCGGCGTAGGCGGCGCCGAGGCAGGTGGTCTCGGCGACCATCGGGCGCACCACGGGGGCGTCGAGGAAGTCCGAGAGCGTCTGCATCAGCAGGTTGTTGGAGGTCATGCCACCGTCGACCTTGAGGGCGGTGAGCTCCACACCGGAGTCCTTGGTCATGGCGTCGGCGATCTCCCGCGTCTGCCAGGCCGTGGCCTCCAGGACGGCGCGCGCGAGGTGCGCCTTGGTGACGTACCGGGTCAGGCCGGCGATCACACCGCGGGCGTCGGAGCGCCAGTACGGGGCGAACAGGCCGGAGAAGGCCGGCACGAAGTAGGCGCCGCCGTTGTCCTCGACCGAGAGCGCGAGGGTCTCGATCTCGGCGGCGGTGGAGATCAGGCCCATCTGGTCGCGCATCCACTGCACCAGGGAGCCGGTGACGGCGATCGAGCCCTCCAGGGCGTAGACCGGCTTGTTGTCTCCGATCTGGTAGCCGACCGTGGTCAGCAGGCCCGAGTAGGAGTTGATGATCTTGTCACCGGTGTTCATCACCATGAAGGTCCCGGTGCCGTACGTCGACTTGGTCTCGCCCTCGGAGAAGCAGGTCTGGCCGAACAGGGCCGCCTGCTGGTCGCCGAGCGCGGAGGCCACCGGGATGCCGCCGAGCAGCTCGCCCAGCCGGCCGCCCGTGATCTCGCCGTAGACCTCGGCGGAGGAGCGGATCTCCGGCAGGATCTGCGTCGGCACGCCGATCGACTCGGCGATCTTCTTGTCCCACTCCATGGTGTGGAGGTTCATCAGGAGGGTGCGGGAGGCGTTGGTGACGTCGGTGACGTGCTTGCCGCCGTCGACACCGCCGGTGAGGTTCCAGATGACCCAGGTGTCCATGGTGCCGAAGAGGATGTCGCCCGCCTCGGCGCGCTCGCGCAGGCCATCGACGTTGTCGAGCAGCCAGCGGGCCTTGGGGCCGGCGAAGTAGGACGCGAGGGGAAGGCCGGTCTCGCGGCGGAAGCGGTCCTGGCCGACGTTGCGGCCGAGCTCCTTGCACAGGGCGTCGGTGCGGGTGTCCTGCCAGACGATGGCGTTGTGGACGGGTTCACCGGTGTTCCTGTCCCACAGCACGGTGGTCTCGCGCTGGTTGGTGATGCCGATGGCCTTGATGTCGTCGCGGGTGATGCCGGCCTTCTCGATGGCACCGGCGACGACCTCCTGGACGTTGGTCCAGATCTCGGCGGCGTCGTGCTCGACCCAGCCCGGCTTGGGGAAGATCTGCTCGTGCTCCTTCTGGTCGACGGAGACGATCCGGCCGTCCCGGTCGAAGACGATGCAGCGCGAGGACGTGGTGCCCTGGTCGATGGCGGCGATGAACGGGCCGGCGGTGTGGGCGTCGGTCACTGTGTGCTCCTGAAGTCCTGAGGTCCGTGGGCAGTGGTGCTGTGGGTGCGGCGGGGCGGTGGTACGCCTGCGGTGGGCCGCGGCGCTCGCCGCCCGAGGGCCGCGAGCGCGGCCGTCGTCAGGCGAACGCGAGGTTGTAGATGCCCGCGCCGATCGCGCCGCCGATCAGCGGGCCGACCACCGGGATCCAGGCGTAGCCCCAGTCGGAGCCGCCCTTGTTGGGCAGCGGCAGCAGCGCGTGCACGATGCGGGGGCCGAGGTCACGGGCCGGGTTGATGGCGTAACCCGTGGGGCCGCCGAGGGACAGACCGATCGAGACGACCACGAGCGCGGTGATCAGGCCGCCGAGGACACCGAGGCCGTTGCCCTTGTCGTTCAGGCCCTGGGTGAGGACCGCGAGGATCAGGACGACGGTGCCGATGATCTCCGTGGCGAGGTTCTGCACCGCGTTGCGGACCTCCGGGCCGGTGGAGAAGACGCCGAGAACCGGACCGGCGCCCTTCTCCTGGGCCTCGACGGCCTTGGCGGCGGTGGCCTGCGCACCCGGACCGCCGACGATCTCCTTGTCGGTCAGGTGGGCGTGGAACTGGCCGTAGTAGGCGACCCACACCAGGGTCGCGCCGATCATGGCGCCGAGCAGCTGACCGCCGAGGTAGGTCGGAACGTTCGTCCAGTCGCCGTCCTTGATGGCGAGGGCGACCGTCACGGCCGGGTTCAGGTGGGCCCCGGACAGCGGGCCCGAGATGTACACGGCCGTCATGACGGCGAAACCCCACCCGAAGGCGATGGCGAGCCAGCCGGCGTTACGGGCCTTGGAGGCCTTCAGGGTCACGGCGGCGCAGACGCCGCCGCCGAGCAGGATGAGTATGGCGGTACCGATGGTCTCGCCGATGAAGATGTCGGAGCTGGACACCCGCGACTCCTTTGTCCTTCGTCCAGGGGTAGCCGAACCCCGGGTCCCGCCGGGGGTCTGGCGCCCTCGGGGGGTGAGAGCGATGCCGGCCCTTGGCGTCGTCACACTCTAACGCGTATTGCCGGAAGGTGTTCGACAATGCCGACCGATGGACGCGAGTCTCACCTCGCTGTCACATGGGCGTCAAGAGTTCTGTTGTCGAAAGCACGATCGTTACTGATCGCTGCCCCGCGGCCCCGCCCGCAAAGCCCGCGCGGAGCGCGTCACGGACACGCGCAAGGCCGGTACGGCGACGCCGTACCGGCCTTGCG
>NZ_MUBM01000539.1 GCF_002154505.1 Streptomyces carpinensis
GCGGCGGCGTCTTCGTGGCCGGCGGTGACCGCAAGTCACTGACTCCGGGCCACAACCTCGTGGCGCACAACGAGATCTACAACTTCTCCAAGCTGGCCACCTACACTCCCGCCGGATACATGGACGGCGTGGGCAACACTTTCGCCTACAACCACGTGCACGACGCTCCGCACATGGCGGTCCAGATCATGGGCAATGACATGAAGATCGTGCACAACCGGTTCGAGAACATCGTGACCAATGCGTCCGACCAGGGTGTGATCTACGCGGGCCGCGACTTCACGTATCTCAACAACGAGATCGCGTACAACTACTTCGGCCACATCAACCGGCACGACAACCAGGCCGTCTACATGGACGACGGTGCCTCCGGGCTCGTTGTGCACAACAACTACTTCGAGGACGCCGAGTACGGCCTCTTCTACAATTCGGGGCACAGCAACGTCGCCTTCGACAACGTCTTCAACAACGTCACGAACGTCGGGCACGACAAGCTCTACCACTCCGACGGCCAGAAGCTGCCGGTGTCCAACTCCCAGGTCGTCATAGAGCGCTTCGACGACATGCTGAAGCCCGGTGACGGCACGGGATTCACCAACACCCCCGCCAACGTCCGCACGTGGTACAAGGCCTACGCGCGCCAGTACCCCAACATCAAGGACTGGTACGTGCCCGTCGACAGCGCGGGCCAGGTCTGCTCGGCTATCGGAACCACCGACTGCACCAAGGAGTACGTCTGGGAGAACCCTGACTCCCTCTACGTGCCCTCGCACAACGTGCTGACCCGCTCGGTGCGCATCGGCACCGGCGACTTCGCCTACACCACGGGCGCGCAGGGACAGAACGTCAAGACGTTCAGCCCCGGCTTCGACTCCGTCAGCGTCTTTGGCGATGAGCCGTCGGCCTTCGGCTTCGCCACCGAGACCGGCAAGTTCAGCAAGGCGTCCTCCCTGAACAAGACGCCAGGATTCGGCGAGAAGTGGGTGGCGTCCTGGAACGAGCAGTTCACCCTCGATGGTATCGGCCCGACATCCGGCCTTCGGGAGTGAACCGGTGCCGGGCGCGAGGTTGTGACGACCGATGCGGCCGCTCAACTCGCCGCTCGTGTAGTTCCGTTGTGGCGTGAACGGCACCAGGCCACGCTCGCGCCAAAGCCACGGGAGCCGGTCGTGGGCGCTCCGGTGCGAAAGCACCGGCGG
>NZ_MUBM01000054.1 GCF_002154505.1 Streptomyces carpinensis
TGAGCCGGGCGCCGACCGTGCTGGGTGGGACGGGCCGGACGTTGAGCGCGACGAGTGGGATGAGCCGGGCGCCGACCGTGCTGGGTGGGACGGGCCGGACGCTGATCGCACTGGGTGGGACGGGCCAGGTGCCGACCGCGCAGGGTGGGACGGGCCGGGCGCCGTTCGAACGCCGTGGGACGGACCGGTTCCCGATCGTGAGCCGGAGGACGGTCCAACTGTTGGGGAGCCGTGGGCTGTCTCGATCGGCGAGGACGGTTGGCAGGCGCGCCCGGCGGCAGGCGGCGGCCTACGGGCTCGCCCGGCGGTCGGCCGTGTTCCGCAGGTGCGCTCGGCTGCCGGCCCCGGCGAGCAGGATCGCTCCGCCACAGCCGCCGACAAGCGACCTCACTCCGACCCCGACCGCAGCGAACAGCGGCGCCTTGCCCTCACCGACCGTGTCTCGACCGACCGTGCCTCGACCGACCGTGTCTGGACCGATCGTGTCTCCACCGACCACGGTGAACAGCCGCCCTTTGCCTCCACCGGCCTGGGCGGTCAGCGGTCCTCTGCCTCCACCGATCGGGACGGTCAGCGGTCCTCCGCCTCCACGGGCCTGGACGGTCAGCCGTCCTCTGCCTCCATCGATCACATGGCGCGGGAAGCCGGACCCGGTGTCGATCGCGGGGCGCAGGGCGCCGACGTCGGCGCCGATGGTGCCCGGTCCGGGCCCGCTTCCGAACGGCGGGGGTCCGGCGCCACCCGGCGCGGTGCCGTCGATCCCGTCAAGGCGCTGATGCACCGCCACCGTGACCTGTGCGAGCGGGCTGTCGATCCCCTGGAGATCGCCGCGGGCCTGGAGGCGCACGGGATCACCGACCGTACCGCCGCCCGCTTCCGGCACCGTGACGTCTTCTCTCTCGCCGAGGAGATGTACGCCAGGGTCTCCCGTGTCCCGGAGACACCGCCGCCCCTCGAGGCCGCCGACACCCCCAAGGTGGGCGTCGACTGGGTCCTGCTCAGCCCCCTGCCCGGCGCCCTGTGCGCTGCGGCCGTGGCCGGACTGCGCCTGACCGAGGGCCGGACACGCCTGGCGGTGGCCGTGGCCGGGATCCTCGCCGTGGCGCTGGGTGTGCGCGCCCTGCTCCGCCGCGGCCCGCTGAGTACGCGCGGGCTCACGCAGGCCGGCACACCCGCGCCCGGCACCCGCCCCTGGACGTACTGGCTGATCGCCTACGCCGCCCTTGGCGACGGCCTGCTCGGCGAGGCCGTGACGGGCGGTCCCGACGGACTTCCCGACGGCACCACGTCCGGGCCCTGGCCTCTGGCCGTCGTGCCCACGCTGGCCCTCGCGCTCGCCTGCGCCCCGGCGGCCTGGGCCGCACACCTCTTCGCCGTACGCGCCCGGCGCCGGCTGGCGGTCAGCCGCGGTCTGGAGGAGTTCGCCGCGTCCGTACGGCCCCTGCTCCTGGTCGTGTTCGGGCTGTTCCTGGGCACCCTGGCCGCCCTGCTCGCCGCGTGCGGCGCCGTCCTGCACGAGCCAGCCGGTCCCGCCCAGGCCCTCACGCTCGGCGCTCTGCTGCTGCTCGCCCGGCTCCTCACCACGCACGGCCTCACCCATGCCCCGGCCGTCGCCCTCGGCGCCGCGGCCACGGTCGAGGCGATCGCCCAGGCGAGCGTCTTCGCCGCCCGCCTCCCCGGCTGCGGCCTGCTCGCGACCCCGGTCGACACCTTGGTCACCGTCTGGGGTCCGGGCTGCGTTCCCGTCCTCGCCTGCGGCACCGCGGCCCTGGCCCTCCTGGTGCACGCGACCCGAACCCTCAGCAGGGCCTCGGCGCATGCGCGAGCGGAGGGACAGCCGTGACGAGCACCTGGCCGACCCCGCACAGCCCCGGCCGTCCGCGCCACGCCCGCGGGGTTCGACGCGCACCCGGGCCGGAGCACCCCCACACACGACCGCACCAGGCCGGAGCCGCAGGCACATCCGGCCTGCCGGCCGCGGGCGTCCGGCCGCACAACCGGAGCCGATCGCACCACCCCCTTGAAGGAGAAGACCACATGACCACCGCCCGATCCGGAGCGTCCGGAGCATCCGGAGCCACCGGAGCGCACACCCCGGGAGCCGCCCGATGAGGGTTCTGCTGATCGGAGCCAACGGATACATCGGCCGTTTCGTCGCCGACCGCCTGCTCGCCGACCCGGCCGTCCAGCTCACCGCCCTCGGCCGCGGCGACGACGCCGACGTCCGCTTCGACCTCGCCACGGGCAGCCCGGGCGCCCTCACGCGATTCCTGGACGCGGTCCACCCCGGAGTCGTCATCAACTGCGCCGGCGCCACCCGAGGCGGGGCCCGGGAACTCACCCGGCACAACACCGTCGCCGTGGCCACCGTCTGCGAGGCCCTGCGCCGCAGCGGCTGCGGCGCCCGCCTGGTGCAGATCGGCTGCGGCGCCGAGTACGGCCCCAGCCAGCCCGGTTCCTCCACGGCCGAGGACGCCGTGCCCCGGCCCGGCGGCCCGTACGGGGTCAGCAAGCTCGCCGCCACCGAACTGGTCCTCGGCTCGGGCCTCGACGCCGTCGTGCTCCGTGTCTTCTCGCCCGCCGGGCCCGGCACCCCGGCGGGTTCGCCGCTCGGCCGGCTCGCCGAGGCCATGCGCCGCGCCATGCAGTCCGGCGACGGCGACCTCAAGCTCGGCGGGCTGGGCACCCAGCGCGACTTCGTCGACGTACGCGATGTCGCCCGTGCCGTGCACGCCGCGTCGCTCTCGGCCGCCCAGGGCGTCATCAACATCGGCTCGGGGCGTGCCGTCCGGCTGCGCGACGCCGCCTGGGTCCTCGCCCGCGTGGCCGGGTACGGCGGCGCGCTCCACGAACTCGACGGGCCGCCAGGCGGCCACCTCAGGTCCGCGATCGGTCATCCGCGCACCGACCCCGACCACCCGTCCCCGGCCGCCTACCCCTACCCCGACGGCTGCGGCAGCTGGCAGCAGGCCGACGTGCGCACAGCTCGCGACCGCCTCGGCTGGCGGCCCCGGATCAGCCTCGAAGAGTCCATCGCCGACATCTGGATGGAAGCGGCATGCCGTATCTGACCAGCACCCCACCGAGCACCTCCAGCACCGACGTCCGCACCGGCTTCGGAGTCCCCGGCTGTGCCCACCCCCTGCTGGCCCCGGCCGAGTGGAAAACCTTCACCCGGCCCGGCACGCCCCTGCACTGGGTCGTCCTCGACGTCGCGGACGGCCCCGGTGTCCAGCCCGACCCGCACTGCCTGGACGTGGCCGGACGCCTGCGCAACGCGGGCGTCCGGGTCCTCGGCCGCGTGGACGGCGCCTACGGCGCGCGGTCGCGGATCGAAGTGATCGCCGACGCGCACCGGTACCTCGAGTGGTACCGGGTCGACGGCTTCCTCCTGGACCGCTGCCCCGCCGACCGCACCGGGCTGCCCGAGACCCGCCGTACGGTCACCTCGCTCCGCGCGCTGCGTGACAATGCCCACATCGTCCTCGGCCACGGCACCCACCCGCATCCCGGCTACGCCGAGAACGCCGACCAGTTGGTGACGTTCAGCGGGCCCTGGAGCGACTACCGCTTCTCGCAGGTGGCGGAGTGGACCGCCGACTACCCGCCCGAGCGCTTCTGCCACTTTGTGCACGGCGTCCCGCGAGGTCATCTGGAGGAGGCGCTGCGCATCGCCCGCTGGCAGGGCGCGGCGACGATCTGGTTCACCGACCGCACGGACCGCGGCCGCAACGACCCCTGGGAGAGCCTGCCCGGTTACTGGGACGAAATCGTCTCGCGGGTCGGACGAGGTGTCTCGGAATGAAGAAGGCCGTGGCAGTGTTACGTGGAGAACAACCGTAGTGATTGACCGACCAACGGAGTCCCCGTGTCGCTGCCACCCCTGGTCGAGCCGGCTTCCGAGCTCACCGTAGACGAGGTTCGCAGGTACTCCCGCCACCTGATCATCCCGGACGTCGGGATGGACGGGCAGAAGCGGCTGAAGAACGCCAAGGTGCTCTGTGTGGGCGCCGGTGGCCTGGGCTCGCCGGCGCTGATGTACATGGCCGCGGCGGGTGTCGGCACGCTCGGCATCGTGGAGTTCGACGAGGTCGACGAGTCGAACCTGCAGCGCCAGGTCATCCACAGCCAGTCCGACATCGGCCGCTCCAAGGCGGAGTCCGCGCGTGACACCGTCAAGGGCATCAACCCGTACGTCGACGTGGTCCTTCACGAGGAGCGGCTCGAGGCCGACAACGTGATGGACATCTTCAGCCAGTACGACCTGATCGTCGACGGCACGGACAACTTCGCGACCCGCTACCTGGTCAACGACGCCTGCGTGCTGCTGGGCAAGCCGTACGTGTGGGGTTCGATCTACCGCTTCGACGGCCAGGCATCCGTCTTCTGGTCCGAGCACGGCCCCTGCTACCGCTGCCTCTACCCGGAGCCCCCGCCCCCCGGCATGGTCCCGTCCTGCGCCGAGGGCGGCGTCCTGGGCGTGCTGTGCGCGTCCATCGGCTCCATCCAGGTCAACGAGGCCATCAAGCTGCTGGCCGGCATCGGCGAGCCGCTGGTCGGCCGTCTGATGATCTACGACGCCCTGGAGATGCAGTACCGCCAGGTCAAGGTGCGCAAGGATCCCAACTGCGCGGTCTGCGGCGAGAACCCGACCGTCACCGAGCTCATCGACTACGAGGCCTTCTGCGGCGTCGTCTCCGAGGAGGCCCAGGCGGCGGCCGCCGACTCCACGATCACTCCCAAGCAGCTCAAGGAGTGGATCGACGACGGCGAGAACATCGAGATCATCGACGTCCGCGAGCCGAACGAGTTCGAGATCGTCTCCATCCCGGGCGCCCGCCTGATCCCCAAGAACGAGTTCCTCATGGGCACCGCCCTGGAGAACCTTCCGCAGGACAAGAAGATCGTCTTGAACTGCAAGACGGGTGTCCGCAGTGCGGAAGTCCTCGCCGTGCTGAAGTCCGCGGGCTTCGCGGACGCCGTGCACGTCGGCGGCGGCGTGATCGGCTGGGTCAACCAGATCGAGCCGCACAAGCCGGTGTACTGATCGCCCCTTCCGCTGACCAGCGGGCCTGAAGAAGCCCACGGCTCTGACCAGCTCAGACGCCGTGGGCTTCTGTCGTCGTCGGCCGGCGTCGGCCGTCCTCGCAGCCCGGAGAACGGCTCGGCGGCAACCCCTAGGCCCGCCAAGTGCCGACGTGCGGCACCTTCGACACGTATTCGACAGACGGGCACATGAACGTACGCCGACTTATGGCAAGTCAGCGCTTGAAGGGGTCCGTGGCGCTTTCTTTTGTGTCCCGCATCTTGCCCCGCGTTTCGAGGGCGGCACCCTTTGCGGCGAGGGTATCTTTATGCACCGCGTGGGCCACCTTTCGCAGTGTTTTCCCTATGACCTGTTCTGCCTTTGCTTTGGCTTTCTCTCCGGTACTCATCTCAGTACCTCCGCACTCACTGGCCGAGTGCCCTTGAGGCAGGGGGGAAACCCCCTGGGCAGGGGTGTCCCACTGCCACACCTGCTGTGCTCTCCCCAGGGCCCCTTGCAGCCGCCGCCCATGCCAGGGGGCCACACAGCCGCATCGAACGCCCCCGCCCCCCGCCCCTCGTCCTTGCAGGCGGAGCGTACTCGGCATCGCTTCGTCGTCCGGGTTCTGACGCACCGTCCCGCCTCCCGCCGAGCCCAGCGTGATCAACACCAGCCTCGGCATATGGAAAGCCACTCAATCCTCTCAGGAAATACCTTTGGGTGCTTTGCAGACCTTCGAAGAACTTCAGCGGAATGGATGAACCGGCGCATCTCTCCCAGCGTGGCGATCCTGGGCGCGCCGATCTCGTCGTGGTCGAACCCGGTGTCTTGGTGCCCGAGGCTGTCGAGATCTGTGCCTGCCGGGTCCTCGCCGAAGATCAGCGGGTCTGAAGAAGCCCACGGTTCTGACCGGCTCAGACGTCGTGGGCTTCCGTCGTTGTCGGCCGGCGTCGGCCGTCCTCGCGCGGGCTCCTCAGGAGCGCGGCTCCTCTTGCTTCTGCCTATGTCTGCGTTTTCCGGGACGGACACTCGACGGGCAGGTCCACCTCCGCTGAATCCCCGTCCCTTACACTTTCGCCGTCACACAGCGTGAGGGACGAGGTGAGAGGCGTGATCGAAGTGCTGCGCGGCCCGCGGCGCCCCCTTGTGCTCGGCGCAGTGCTGACTATCGCGCTCGTGGCGCAGTCGGCTGCACTCATCGCTCAGCAAATGCAGATCGACAGTCTGCGGACACAGCCCATCGACCTCCAGGGGCACCTCGAGCCCGGTCCCCCCGGCCCCTCCGGTCCGGAGGGGCCTGTCGGCCCGCCGGGCAAGGACGGAAAAGACGGGCAGGACGGGCAGGACGGGAAGGACGGTCACGACGGGAAGGACGGCCAGGACGGGAAGGACGCTGTGGCCCCGCCGGGGCCGAGCTAGACCCTCGGCCGTAGTGGGAATCGGGCAGGGCCCTCCCGGACGGTGGCGTAGCCGCGGGGGTCTTCCCCGCTCGGACTTTCGTCGTCACAGCGCGTGAGGAACGATGTGAGAAGCCTGAACGGGGCGTTCGGAAGCCCTCGGCGCCGCCTTGTGCTCGGCGCAGTGCTGACTGTCACGGTCGTCGCGCAGTCGGCTGTGCTCGTCGCCCACCAGCAGCAGATCGACGAACTCCGGGCACGGCGCATCGACCTCCAGGGGAACGGTGTCGAGCACGGCCCTCCCGGGCCGCCCGGCCCCTCCGGTCCCTCCGGCCCGGACGGCCCTACCGGCCCGACAGGCAGAGCGGGGCGGGACGGGAAGGACGGTCATCACGGCAGGAGAGGTCATAACGGAAGGAGAGGGAAGAACGGCAAGAACGGGCAGGTCATCATCGAGGAGCCGTCGCCGGACGACAAGGCTTCCATCTCGCCCCCTCCTGCGGCACGCTGACGCGCGGTCGGCGTGGCGACTTGGTGTCGTCGCGGACGGCCGGCGCACCGATGACGACCCCGCTACGCCGGTGTACTGGACCATGGCTCGCCCTGTCTGTCGGTCGGCGGGGGCCGCGCCCACCACAGGTGCCCGCGGCCCCCGCCGTCGTCATGAGCAGACCTTGCCGTCCCTCGGTACCGTGCCGTGGAGCAGATAGGCGTTCACCGTGGAGTCCACGCAGTCGCTGCCGCTGCCGTAGGCCCCGTGGCCCTCGCCCTTCCAGGTGAGCTCCACTCCGACGCCCTTGCCCAGCGCGTCCACCATCTTCCGCGCGCCCGCGTACGGGGTCGCCGGGTCGCCGGTGTTGCCGACGACGAGGATCTTCGCCGATCCGGGCGCGCTCACGTCGGCATGCTCGGCCGCGCCGGCCACCGGCCAGTCGGTGCAGCTGAGCATGGACCAGGCCAGGAAGTCCCCGAACAACGGGGAGGCGGCCCGGAACTCGGGCAGCTTCCGCTCCACGTAGGCCGTGTCGTACCGCTGCTTCTCGTCGGCGCAGTTGATGGCGACGTTCGCGGAGGTGAGGTTGCTGTACTCGCCGTTCTGGCTGCGGCCGTTCATCGCGTCGGACAGCACCATCAGGATCCTGCCGTCGCCGGCGTAGGCCTGCTGGAGTCCCTCGGTGAGGGGCTGCCACAACTCCTTGGAGTACAGGGCCTGGGCGATACCGTTGGTCGCCGCGGTCTGCGTCAGCTGACGCGGGAAGAGACCGGGGATCGGCCGGCTGTCGAGCTTCTTGAGCAGCGCCGCGATGCGGTTCTCGACATCCTGCGCGGAGTTCCCGATGGGGCACTTGGTGGCCTTGTCGGACACACAGGCGCGCGCGAAGTTGTCCATGGCCAGCTGGAATCCACGGGCCTGGCCGAGCGAGCTCTGCTCGGGGGTCTCGGTGGGGTCGACGACCGCGTCGAGGACGGCACGGCCCACGTGCTGCGGGAACAGGTGGGCGTACACGCCGCCGAGTTCGGTGCCGTAGGAGATGCCGAAGTAGTGGATCTTGGAGTCGCCGAGGACCTGGCGCATGAGGTCCATGTCGCGGGCCGCGTCGGTGGTGCGCACATGCGGAAGGATCTTCGCGGAGTTCTTCTCGCAGCCCGCGTTGAACTGCTTGGTGTTCTTCAGGAACGCGTTCTGCTCGGCCCGGTTGTCGGGCATCGCGTCCTGCTGGAAGTAGCGGTCGAGCTGTGCGTCGCTCTCACACCGCACGCCCGCGCTGCGGCCCACCCCGCGCGGGTCGAAGCTGACCAGGTCGTAGCGGGTGCGCAGCTTGGCGTAGTCCGGGCCGAACGAGGGCAGCGTGCTCACGCCGGAACCGCCCGGACCGCCGAAGTTGAAGATCAGCGACCCGATGCGCTTGCCGGGCCCGCTGGCCTGCGCCCGGATCAGCGCGATGTCGATCGTGTCGCCCTTGGGCTTGCTCCAGTCCAGGGGCGCCTTCATGGTGGCGCACTGCCATTGGGCACCCTCGGGCAGCGGGGACGGTGCCGCACCGCCGCCCTCGGACTCGGACGGGGCGGGGCAGTCCTTCCAGGCCAAGTTCTGGGCCGTCAGATCCCCGTCCTTGGGAGCGTCGCCGCCGCAGCCGGCCACCAGGGCGGACAGCAGGACGGCGGTTGCGGTCAGGGCGGCTGCGCGCAGCCCGCGGGGGTTCTGCATGTCTCCATCCTCACTCTGCGGGCGGCCTCCCGCGCGGGACGCAGGCCGTCCGGAGTACGGCCGTCCGCCGCTACAGGGCACCCTTACGGGTCAGGTGGTTGAAGGCCAACCAGCCCGGCAGCACCGGCAGCCACAGTGTCAGCAGCCGGAACATCAGCACCGCGGGCGCGGCCACCTCCTTGGGCAGGCCCACGGCGATCAGACCGACCGTCAGGGTCGCCTCGACCGCGCCGACACCACCCGGTGTCGGGGCGGCCGAGCCGAGCGCGTTGCCGGCCAGGAAGACGACGGCGACGCTGGCGATGCTCAGCGAGGTCGACTGGTCGCCGAACGCCCGGATGGAGGCGTCCAGGCACATCACGAAGCAGGCGGTCAGCAGCAGCATGCCGCCGATGCCCGTGATCAGCTTCTGCGGCCGCTGCAGCACGTCCAGCATGCGCGGCACCACACCCGCGAAGAGCGACCGTACGCGCGTGACCACGAACTTGCGCAGGAACGGCACCGAGGTGACCACCAGCACCAGTACCGCGACCGTCAGCAGCCCGGCGATGACCGTCCGGGACGGCGACAGCGACGGCGTCTTCTCGGTGCCGGTCAGATAACCGAAGGACAGCAGCATCAGGATGTGGCAGCCGAGCCCGAACAGCTGCGACGCGCCGACACTCGCCACAGCGAGCCCCGGCCGCACGCCCGCCCGCTGGAGGAAGCGTGTGTTCAGGGCCACGCCACCGACCGCGGCCGGCGCCACGATCTTCACGAAGGAACCGGCGACCTGGGCCGCCACCGTCCGCGGGAACGGCACCCGCTCCGGCACGAACCCCAGCAGCGCCATAGCCGCCGCCACGTAGCTGAGCGCCGAGAAGAGCACCGCCGCCGCCAGCCAGACCCACTGGGCGTGGACGAAGAGCGTGCCGAACTGGATGTGCGTGAGCTGCGTCAGCAGGTAGTACGCGCCGATGGCACCGGCGATGAAACTGATCAGCGTGCGGGGCCGCACCCGCTCCAGGCGGGCCGGCTCGACCGGCGCCTGCGGCCTGATCCGCAGCACCTGGTGGCGGATCTGGGTGAGCAGGTCCTCCTCGCGGGCGTCGTCCAGGGCCTCGTCTATGGCCCGCTTCTCCGCCCGCGCCTCGGCCCGCTCGACCTTCTTGTCCGTCTTCCTGTCCTGCTTGTCGAGGACGACTCCAGTTGCCTCGCCCCCGGCCACCTGCTCCAGCCGGGCCTGCTTGGCCTGCCGGGACGCCTCCAGGACCGCCTCGCGCTCCCGCTGAGCCCGCTCCCGGGCCAGTCTGCGCAGCGTCGCGCGCGTGGAGCGCGTCAGCGCGATGGGCTGCAGCATGGGCAGGCAGTCGGCGACCGCGTCGGGCCCCAGCACGCCGACGGCGGACGCCACGGCGCGCTCCGCGCCCACCCGGAGTCCGAGCGTCGTCAGCAGCTGGGCGATGTCCATGCGCAGCAGCAGGTCACCGGCGGCGATCTCACCCCCGCGCAGCTCGGTGAGAATCACCCTGCCGGAACGATCCACCACGAGCGCGTCACCCGCCAGCCTGCGGTGCGCGATGCGCCGGGACTGCAGCGCGCGTACCTGGTGCCAGGTGTGGCGCAGCAGCTCGTCGGTGATCTCCTCCTCGGTCAGCGAGTCGAGGGTGCGTCCCCCGGTGTGCTCGTACACGAGCATGACGGCGTCGGGGCCGAGCTCGGAGGTCGCGATCAGCTTGGGCGCGTTGGCGCCGGCCGCGATGGCCGCGTAGGCGAGCAGCGCCTCCTGCTCCAGGGCCTGGCGCAGCGACTGCAGGCTGCTGCGAGTGGCGAAACCGCGCAGCGTGAGGTTGCGCCACACCCGGTAGAAGAAGCCCTGCGCCTGCTGCTCACGGTCGACGACCGTGACGTCCAGCGGTGGGCCGTCCTCCAGGGTGACGAAGTATCGCCGGCCGCGGTCGCTGCTGTCGGCGGTCTCCGGCGCCTCCTCGCGGGCCGCGCTCACCGGGTGGAAGCCGACCGTGCGCAGCCCCGCCATCAGCGTCCGTCCCGTGGGACGCACGTTCGGCGAGCCGACCGCGTACAGGGTGCCGTAGGCGATGGACCAGCCGATCAGTACCGTGAGAATGATCGAGAACGGTGTCGTGTACCCGGTGACCAGCATCGAGAACGCGTCGAGCAGCAGCACGATCCACAGCACCGAGCGCCAGCGCGGTCTGCGGGACATGCCGACGGCCGTCATGTACGCGATGACGGGGGCGAGGTAGCCGTGCACGGGGTCGGTGAGCGCGTGGATGTCGCCGGGGGAGGGCTGGGTGAGCGCCTCTTGGATCGAGCTCGGGGCTCCCTTCGCCACCCACAGGTCGGTGGCCAGCGTCACTCCGTGCGCGAGCACCGCCGCCAGCACGCCGTCGGCGATCCGCAGCCCGTCACGTTTGATCAGCCGCTCGATCGCGAAGGCGACCGGCACCAGCAGGATCGCGATGCTGGATGCCAGCCCGGCGATCTTGATGAGCAGGTCGGGCGCCTGCCCGGTGCCCTTGTTGATGTCCTGTTCCAGACCCGAGGTGGTGCCGTGCGCGAATGCGGCGATCGCGAGCAGCACGACGATGGCGAGCACACCCACCAGCAGCCGCATCAGGTCCGAGGGACGGTGCACGCGCGCGGGGAGCAGCGGTTCGTCGCCCTCCAGTTCGTCGATGTGTGCCACATCGGCGCTCTCGTCCGGCTTCTTGTCCGCCGTGGCCGCCTCAGGGGCGTCCACGCGGTCCTTGCCGGCCTCGGCCGTGCCCTCCGCGCGGCTTTCCGCACGGTCCCGGTCGCCCGTGTCCGCGGTGCCCGGGCGTGACGAAGCCCCAGAGGTGCCCTCCGCGTCGTCGGGGTGCACACCCTGCTGCTTCATGGTCTCTTCTTGGTCTCGTATCACCGGTCACCGCCCGCACGATGGTGGCATGCCGCACCGACACACGGGGGCATCAGGGTGCAAATGCGGGGGCCGACAGTCTGCCCGAAGTGCCGCCCCGGGGCGAGGGCCACACCGCGTCACGGTCCGGTCACACTGTCGGTGGGGTGGGGCAGGATGGGACGGATGAGCGAAGTGAGCCTTCCGGACGACGGCCGCCACGAGCGGGCCGAGGCGCCGCCCGAGCACGCCGGGACGTTGCCCGAGCACGCAGAAGTGCTGCGCGAGCACCCCGAGGCGCTGCCCGAGTACGCCGAGCGTGTCCTCGAGGTCGCCGAACTGATCCCGCCGGGCCGCGTCATGACGTACGGGGACGTCGCGGAATGGCTGGAAGAGGGAGGCCCCCGCCAGGTCGGCCGCGTGATGGCCCTCTATGGTGGCGCCGTCCCGTGGTGGCGGGTCGTACGCGCCGACGGTGTCCTGCTGCCCGGACACGAACTGCGGGCACTCGCCCACTACCGCGCGGAGGGCACGCCTCTGAGGGAGGCGAGCAGGGCGGCCGAGGGCCACCTGCCGCGCCTGGACATGAGGCGGGCCCGCTGGGACGGCGGCGAGCGTGCGCAGGGTCACACCTGACAGCTTCCGCCATTCGGGGGGCCGATGGGGAGCCCACGGCCCGGACGGGCGAATCGGGGCACACTCGCGGAATGCCGTACGTTCGTGCTTGGAGGGACACCCGTGACGGCAGAGCCGACAGCGCTCCCAGTGCACAGGGGGAAGAAGGGGAAGCCCTGCCTCCGCACCGGGCGTCGGCGTAGCGTCGGCTCGACGTGTCCCCCTCACCCCGCGGCCACCGCCCTCCGCTCCCGGCGGCCCGCCCCCTCGACCACGGCGCCCTGCGCCGACAGTGACAGACCCCAGCACACCCACCAGGACCGGCGAACCACGTGAGCTCCTCTTCCTCCACGAAGCGCCTGTCGCACCCCCACGTGCGACAGGGGAACCGTGGCGCTTACCGACTGGTGCGTACCCCGCCGGCCAAACCGGATCCCCCTCGACTGGACGCCGCACAGCGCGCCGTGGTTGACCACGAGGCCGGCCCGCTGCTCGTCCTCGCGGGCCCGGGCACCGGCAAGACCACCACCCTCGTCGAGTCCGTGGCCGCCCGGATCGCCCGCGGTCAGGACCCCGAGCGGATCCTGGTGCTGACGTTCAGCCGCAAGGCGGCCATGGAACTGCGCGACCGCATGGCGCTGCGCACCGGGGCCGCCCGCGCCCCCCGGGCGACCACCTTCCACTCCTTCTGCTACGCCCTGGTGCGCGCCCATCAGGACAGCGGCCTGTTCGTGGAGCCGCTGCGCCTGCTGTCCGGACCCGAACAGGACGTGACCGTCCGCGAGCTCCTGGCGGGCCAAGTGGACCTGGAGCGGCTGGGCCTCGCGCACGTCCGCTGGCCCGACGAACTGCGCGCCTGCCTGACCACCCGCGGATTCGCCGACGAGGTCCGCGCGGTCCTCGCCCGCAGCCGCGAACTGGGCCTCGGCCCCGACGCCCTGGCCTCCTTCGCGCGCCGCATAGGCCGCCCCGACTGGCAGGCCGCGGCGGCCTTCCTCGCCGAGTACCTCGACGTCCTCGACCTGCAGGGTGTGCTCGACTACGCCGAACTCGTCCACCGCGCGGTGCTCCTGGCCCGCCGCCCGGAGGTCGCCCAGCGGCTCGCCGCGCAGTACGACGCCGTCTACGTCGACGAGTACCAGGACACCGATCCGGCCCAGGCACGGCTGCTGCGGGCACTGGCCGGGGACGGGCGGACCCTGCTCGCCTTCGGCGATCCCGACCAGTCGATCTACGCGTTCCGGGGCGCGGACGTGAACGGCATCCTCGAGTTCCCGCAGGCCTTCCCGCGTGCGGACGGCCGTCCCGCGCCCGTCGCGGTCCTGCGCACCTCCCGCCGCTCCGGCGCCGCGCTGCTGGCCGCGACCCGCCTGCTGACCCAGCGCATGCCGCTCACCCGGCTCCCGGCCGAGAAGGTCCGCGCCCACCGGGAGCTGATCCCGGTACAGGACGGCGGTCGTGTGGATGTCCACACCTACCCGACGCCGGGCACCGAGGTGGACAACATCGCCGACATCCTGCGCCGGGCCCATCTGGAGGACGGGGTCCCCTGGAGCGAGATGGCCGTCCTGGTGCGGGCCGGCGCCCGCACGATACCCACCCTCCGCCGTGCCCTGACCGCCGCCGGGGTGCCCCTGGAGGTCGACGGCGACGACCTGCCACTGCGCCACGAGCCGGCGGTGGCGCCGCTGCTGACGGCGCTGCGCGCGGTGGCGACGGCGGAGGCGGCACGCCGGCCCGAGGGGGACGCGGCCCAGACGGCACGACGTCCCGACGGGGATCCGGTCGAAGAGGCACCGCGTCCCGACGGTGGCACGGCCGAGGCGGCACCGCGCCCGGACGGGGAGTCGGCCGAGGCGGAGCGGGAAGAGCCGCGTGATCGGGAACCGGAGGCGGACGCCTGCTGGCTCGACACCGAAACCGCCCTCACCCTCCTCGCCTCGCCGCTCGCCGGCATGGACGCCGCCGACCTGCGCCGCCTGGGCCGGGCGCTGCGCGAAGAGGAACGGGCCGCGGGCCACCCCCTGCCGCCGCCGTCCGACGAACTGCTGGCGCGGGCCCTCGCCGAACCGGAGCGCCTGGTCGCGCACGACCCGACGTACGCGCGTGGCGCCCAGCGCCTCGGTGCGCTGCTCAGGAAGGCCAGGGAACGCCTGGCGGGCGGCGGCACCGCCGAGGAGGCGCTGTGGGACCTGTGGGAGGGCACCCCGTGGCCCGAGCGCCTGGAGCGGGCCACCCGGCGCGGCGGCGCGGCAGGCCGTAACGCGGACCGGGACCTGGACGCCGTGTGCGCGCTGTTCGCGACGGCCGCCCGCGCGGAGGAGCGCACCGGCGGCCGGGGCGCCCTGAACTTCCTGGCGGAGATCGACGCTCAGGACATCGCCGCCGACACCCTCACGCGGCGCGCCGTCCGCCCCGACGCGGTACGCCTGATGACGGCCCACCGTTCCAAGGGCCTCCAGTGGCGCCTGGTCGTCGTCGCGGGAGTCCAGGAGGGGCTGTGGCCGGACCTGCGCCGCCGGGGCTCCCTTCTGGAGGCCGACCGTATCGGCCGCGACGGACTCGCCGAGCCGCTCACCCCCGGGGCCCTGCTGGCGGAGGAGCGGCGGTTGTTCTACGTGGCCGCCACGCGCGCGCGTGAACGGCTCGTCGTGACCGCGGTGAAGGCACCGGCGGACGACGGCGACCAGCCCTCCCGCTTCCTCACCGAACTCGGCGTCGAACCCAAGGACGTCACCGGCCGCCCCCGCCGTCCGCTGTCCGTGGCGGCACTGGTCGCCGAACTGCGGGCCACCACCGTCGACCCGCGCGTGTCCGACGCCCTGCGGCAGGCCGCCGCGCGCAGGCTGGCCCGGCTCGCGGCGCTCGCCGACGACGACGGCCGGCCCCTGGTCCCGTCGGCGCATCCCTATCGTTGGTGGGGCCTGGCCGAGCCGACGGAGAGCAAGGTGCCGCTGCGCGACCGCGACCAGCCCGTGGTGCTGTCCGGAAGCGCCCTGGACCAGCTGGCCAACACCTGCGCACTGCAGTGGTTCCTCGGCCGCGAGGTCAAGGCCGACGCCCCCGCCACCACCGCCCAGGGCTTCGGCAACGTGGTGCACGTCCTCGCCGACGAGGTCGCCTCCGGACACACCCCCGCCGACCTCGCGGTCCTCATGGAACGCCTGGAGACGGTGTGGAACGCGCTCGCCTTCGACGCGCCGTGGAAGTCGGCGCAGGAGAAGGAGCACGCGCGCGTGGCGCTCGAGCGCTTCCTGCACTGGCATGTCCTGGAGCGCGCGGGCCGCACGCCGGTGGCCAGCGAGCACGACTTCGACGTGACCCTCGGGGCGGGCGACTACCAGGTGCGCATCCGCGGCTCCATGGACCGCGTCGAGGCCGACCGCGAGGGCCGCGCCTACGTCGTCGACTTCAAGACGGGGAAGCAGGCGCCCACCGGAGCCGAGGTGGCGCGCCATCCACAGCTGGCCGTCTACCAGCTGGCCGTCCGCGAAGGCGCCGTCGACGACGCCTTCGACGGGCAGCGCCCCGAGCCGGGTGGCGCCGAACTCGTCCAGCTGCGCCAGGGCGCCGCCAAACGGGACGGCGGCGACAGCCTGCCCAAGGTGCAGTCCCAGGAACCGCTGGAGGGCGAGTGGGTCGGCGAGCTGCTGGCCACCGCCGCCGGAAAGGTCCTCGAAGAACGGTTCACGCCCACCGCCGGCCAGCACTGCACGCACTGCGCCTTCCGGGCCTCGTGCAGCGCCCGTCCGGAGGGCCGCCACGTCGTCGAGTGACCTACGTGACGCACGGCACCACGTGTGCTGACCTGCGGTTCTCGCGGCCCTGAGGTCGATCCGAGCACCGGTTGTCAGTGCGCGCCGCTAGCCTCTTGGACGTGCCCGCCCGTATCACCGACCCCGAGCAGCTCAAGGAGCTCCTCGGGATCCCGTTCACCCCGGAGCAGACGGCCTGCATCACGGCGCCGCCCGCACCGCAGGTGATCGTGGCCGGTGCCGGGTCCGGGAAGACGACCGTGATGGCGGCCCGCGTGGTGTGGCTGGTCGGCACCGGCCAGGTCGCCCCCGAACAGGTCCTCGGCCTGACCTTCACCAACAAGGCCGCCGGCGAGCTCGCCGAGCGCGTCCGCAAGGCGCTGGTCAAGGCCGGTGTCACCGACCCCGAGGTCATCGACCCGGACAACCCGCCGGGCGAGCCGGTGATCTCGACCTACCACGCCTTCGCGGGCCGTCTGCTGACCGACCACGGCCTGCGCATCGGGCTCGAACCCACCACCCGCCTGCTCGCCGACGCAACCCGCTACCAGCTCGCCGCACGCGTGCTGCGCGAGGCACCGGGCCCGTACCCGGGGCTGACCCGCTCCTTCCCCGACCTGGTCGGCGACCTCCTCGCCCTCGACGCCGAGCTCGCCGAACACCTCGTGCGCCCCGAGGACCTGCGCGCCTGGGACACCGGGCTGCTGCGCGCCCTGGAAGGCGCCAAGCTGTCCAACGCCGACCTGCGCAAGGTCCCCGAGACGGCCGCCGCCCGTCGCGAACTCGCCGAGCTCGTGCTCCGCTACCGGGCCGCCAAGCGCGAGCGGGACCTGCTCGACTTCGGAGACCAGATCGCCTTCGCGGCCCGGCTCGCCCAGCTCCCGGAGGTCGGCCGGATCCTGCGCGAGGACTTCCGGGTGGTCCTCCTGGACGAGTACCAGGACACCTCGGTCGCCCAGCGGATCCTGCTGGCCGGCCTCTTCGGCGACGGCACGGGCCACCCCGTGACCGCCGTGGGCGACCCCTGCCAGGCCATCTACGGCTGGCGCGGCGCCTCCGTCGCCAACCTCGACGACTTCCCCGAGCACTTCGCGCACGCCGACGGCCGCCCCGCCACCCGCCAGGCGCTCAGCGAGAACCGTCGCAGCGGCGGCCGCCTCCTCGACCTCGCCAACGGCCTCGCCGAGCCGCTGCGCGCCATGCACGCGGGCGTGGAGGCCCTGCGCCCCGCCCCCGGTGCCGAGCGTGACGGGCTGGTGCGGTGCGCCCTGCTGCGCACTCACGCCGAGGAGGTCGAATGGGTCGCCGACTCCGTCGCCCACCTCGTACGGACCGGGAAGGCGCCCGGTGAGATCGCCGTCCTGTGCCGTACGGCGACCGACTTCGCCGAGATCCAGGGCGCACTGGTCGCCCGGGACGTACCGGTCGAGGTGGTCGGCCTGTCCGGGCTGCTGCACCTGCCCGAGGTCGCCGACCTCGTCGCCGTCTGCGAGGTCCTTCAGGACCCCGGCGCCAATGCCTCCCTGGTGCGGCTGCTGACCGGTCCGCGCTGGCGGATCGGCCCGCGGGACCTCGCGCTCCTGGGGCGCCGGGCCAGGCTGCTCGTGGCGCACGCGCGCGTAGGCGCCGACGACGATCCGGACCGCCGCCTCGCGGAGGCGGTCGAGGGCGTCGACCCGGCCGAGGTGATCTCGCTCGCCGATGCCCTCGACACGTTCCTGGAGACGCCGCTGCACGGCGCTCCGGGCCGAGAGGACGACGACGGGCTGCCGTTCTCGCCGGACGCGCGCGTGCGGTTCGCCCGGCTCGCCGCCGAACTGCGCGACCTGCGCCGCTCGCTGTCCGACCCGCTCATGGACGTCCTGCACCGGGTCCTGGCCGTCACCGGGCTGGAGGTGGAGCTGTCCGCGTCCCCGCACGCCCTGGCCGCCCGCCGCCGCGAGACCCTGTCGAACTTCCTGGACGTCGCCGCCTCCTTCGCCGCCGACGAGAGCCAGGCCACGCTGCTCGCCTTCCTCGGCTTCCTGCGCACCGCCGCCCAGTACGAGAAGGGTCTGGACAATGCGCTGCCCGGCGGCGAGAACACCGTCAAGGTGCTCACGGCCCACAAGTCCAAGGGCCTGGAGTGGGACGTCGTCGTCGTCCCCGGCCTGGTCACCGGCACCTTCCCCAGCGGCCAGGGCCGCGAGAAGTGGACCAGCCAGGGCAAGGTGCTGCCGCACACCCTGCGCGGCGACGCCGCAACCCTGCCCGACGTCGACAGCTGGGACGCGCGCGGCCTGAAGGCCTTCCACGAGGCCATGAAGGACCACCAGCACACCGAGGAGCTGCGCCTCGGCTACGTCACCTTCACCCGGCCCCGCTCCCTGCTGCTGGGTTCCGGCCACTGGTGGGGCCCGAGCCAGAAGAAGCCCCGCGGCCCGTCCGACTTCCTCCAGGCTCTCCACGACCACTGCGCCGCCGGGTACGGCGAGATCGAGGCCTGGGCGGAGGAGCCCGAGGAGGGCCAGGAGAACCCCGCCCTGCACCGAGCCACCGCCGACCAGGTCTGGCCCCTGCCCCTGGACGAGGCCGCCCTGACCCGCCGCCGCGCGGCGGCCGCGACCGTCCTGGCCCACCTGGACGACCTCGCCGCCCGCGCGGACGGCCACCGCCCGGCCGTACACGACCCGGAGTCCCACGACGACCCGGACTGGCCTCCGCCCCCCGAGGAGGAGGAACCGCCCTACGACGAACCCCCCTACGACGCCGAACCGCCCGACGCCGAGGACGCCCCCTTCGGGGAGGCCGCTTTCGAGGACGACCCCGGCGACTGGGACTCCTGGAGCAGCGACCGCCCCAGGGTCCCGCACCAGGCGACGGCACCCGAGCAGCACACCGCCGGACCGGACTCCGCACCCGAGCCCGAGCCGCTCACCCCGGAGGAGGCTCGTCTCGTCGCCTCCTGGGACCGCGACCTCGACGCACTCACCGGAGAGCTCCGGCGCGCCCGGCAGGGCGTCACCGACGTGCCCCTGCCGACGACGCTCACCGCCTCGCAGTTGCTGCGCCTGGCCGCCGACCCGGACGGGTTCGCGCGGGAGCTCGCGCGCCCCATGCCGCGCCCCCCGCAACCCGCCGCGCGCCGGGGCACCCGCTTCCACGCCTGGGTCGAGACCCGCTTCGAAGAGCTCACGCTGCCCATGCTGGAGCCCGAGGAGCTGCCCGGCTCCGACGCCGAGATCGCCGACGAACGCGACCTCGAAGCCCTCAAGGAGGCCTTCGAGCGCACCGAGTACGCGCACCGCACGCCCCACCGCGTCGAGGCCCCCTTCCAGCTCGAGATCGCCGGCCGCGTCGTCCGCGGCCGGATCGACGCCGTCTACAAAGAGGGAGACGGCGCGGAGGCGACGTACGAGATCGTGGACTGGAAGACCGGCCGGGGACGCACCGCCGACCCGCTCCAGCTCGCCGTGTACCGGCTGGCCTGGGCGGAACGGCACGGCGTGCCTCTGGAACGGGTCGCTGCCGCGTTCCTGTACGTGCGTACCGGCGAGGTGGTACGACCGGACGCCCTTCCGGACCGGGCCGCACTGGAGCGGCTGCTCCTCGAGGAGCAGCCGGGCGGACCGCAGTGTGACGAACCGCCCGAACGGGATGTCACTGAGTGCCGATAGGCTCGGAAGCATGAGTCAGACCCCGGACAGCGTCGTCCGCACGTACATCGAGCAGCACCGCACCGCCTTCCTCGACGACCTCGTCGAGTGGCTGCGCATCCCCTCCGTGTCGGCCCAGCCCGACCACGCGCCCGACGTACGGCGCAGCGCCGACTGGCTCGCCACCAAGCTCAAGGAGACCGGCTTCACCACCACCGAGGTCTGGCAGACCGACGGCGCCCCGGCCGTCTTCGCCGAGTGGCCCTCCGACGACCCCGACGCGCCCACCGTCCTCGTCTACGGCCACCACGACGTGCAGCCCGCCGCCCGGGAGGACGGCTGGGACAGCGACCCCTTCGAGCCGGTCGTCCGCGGGAACCGCCTCCACGCGCGCGGGGCGGCCGACGACAAGGGCCAGGTGTTCTTCCACACACTGGGCGTCCGGGCCCACCTCGCCGCCACCGGCCGCACCACCCCGGCCGTGCACCTGAAGCTGCTGATCGAGGGCGAGGAGGAGTCCGGCTCCCCGCACTTCCGGGCGCTCATCGAGAGCCACGCCGACCGGCTCGCCGCCGACGCGGTGATCGTCTCGGACACCGGCATGTGGTCCGAGGACACTCCCACGGTGTGCACCGGCATGCGCGGCCTCGCCGAGTGCGAGATCCGGCTGTCCGGCCCCGACCAGGACATCCACTCCGGTTCCTTCGGCGGCGCCGTGCCCAACCCGGCGGCCGCCGCCGCCCGCCTCGTCGCCGCCCTGCACGACGAGCACGCGCGCGTGGCCGTCCCCGGCTTCTACGACGGCATCGTGGAGCTCACCCAGCGCGAGCGCGAGCTCTTCGCCGAGCTGCCCTTCGACGAGCGCCAGTGGCTGCGCACCGCCAAGTCCCACGCCACCCACGGCGAGGAGGGCTACTCCACCCTGGAGCGCATCTGGGCCCGCCCCACGGCCGAGGTGAACGGCATCGGCGGCGGCTATCAAGGGCCCGGCAGCAAGACGATCATCCCGTCCACGGCGATGGTGAAACTGTCGTTCCGCCTGGTCGCGGGCCAGGACCCCGACCACGTCGAGAAGGCCGTACGCGCCTGGGTCGACGAACACATGCCCGACGGGATCCGGCACGAGACGGTGTTCGGCGCGGCCACCCGCCCGTGCCTGACCCCGCTGGACCACCCGGCCCTGCAGTCCGTGGCCCGCGCCATGGGCCGCGCCTTCGGACGGGCCGTCCGCTTCACCCGTGAGGGTGGCTCCGGCCCGGCCGCCGACCTCCAGGAGGTCCTCGGCGCACCCGTGCTCTTCCTCGGCATCTCCGTCCCGTCCGACGGCTGGCACGCCCCGAACGAGAAGGTCGAGCTCGACCTCCTGCTCAAGGGCGTCGAGACCAGCGCGTACCTGTGGGGCGACCTCGCCGAGCACTGGCGCGATGCGCCCTGACGAGCGGCCACCGTCCGGGGCACCGTCCGGCGCGGGGCACACTGGAGAGGCCGCCCCGCACCTCCAGGCTCCGCCGGACACGGTCGCCTCCCGCCGTATCCCGCTGAACCGTCGTCGAAACCACCGTTGTACCAGGGGAGTTGGAAGCACACGTGACCACCTGGACCGACCACACCGCCGACCGACCCATCTCGCTCACTGCGCCCAGCGGCATCGACAGGGCCGCCCACCACCGGCTCGACGAGGCATGGCTCGCCGCGGCATGGAGCCACCCCACCACCCGCTGCTTCGTCGTCTCCGGTGGTCAGGTACTCATCGACGAGACGCCCGACGGCCGCACCGAACTCGTCATGACCCCGTCCTTCGAAGCTCCCCTCACCGAAGCGCACCGCTACTTCCTCGGCACCGATGAGCAGGGTGTGAGCTACTTCGCACTGCAGAAGGACTCCCTGCCCGGCCGCATGGACCAGTCCGCCCGCCCGGCGGGCCTGCGCGAGGCCGGGCTGCTGCTCCCGCCCCGTGACGCGGGCCTGATGGTGCACGCGGTGGCCCTCGAGAACTGGCAGCGCCTGCACCGCTTCTGCTCCCGCTGCGGCGAGCGCACCGTGATCGCCGCGGCCGGCCACATCCGCCGCTGCCCCGCCTGCGGCGCCGAGCACTACCCGCGCACCGACCCCGCGGTGATCATGGCCGTCACCGACGACAAGGACCGCATCCTCCTCGGCCGCCAGGTGCACTGGCCCGAGGGCCGCTTCTCGACGCTCGCGGGTTTCGTCGAGCCCGGCGAGTCCATCGAGCAGTCGGTGCGCCGCGAGGTCTTCGAGGAGGTCGGCATCGCCGTCGGCGAGGTCGAGTACGTCGCCAGCCAGCCCTGGCCGTTCCCCTCCAGCCTCATGCTGGGCTTCATGGCCCACGCCACCTCCATCGACATCCACGTCGACGGTGACGAGATCCACGAGGCCCGCTGGTTCTCCCGCGACGAGCTGCGCGCGGCCTTCGACTCCGGGGAGGTCCTGCCCCCGTACGGCATCTCCATCGCGGCCCGGCTCATCGAACTCTGGTACGGCGAGCCACTGCCGACGCGGAGCGCCGTCTGAGGCGACGGCGGCTCCCCGGCCGGACCACGCGAAGGCGGCCC
>NZ_MUBM01000540.1 GCF_002154505.1 Streptomyces carpinensis
GGACACCTGCTCCTCGGCGGCGGTGTTGCCGCCGAGGAGCAGGTGTCCCTTCACATCGGTGTCGTCGGTGAGGGTCCTCACGCCGGTCTGCGTCTGCCGGGGCAGGTAGCGGTGCTCGGCGGTGAAGCGGACCTTGCTGACGTTCTGCTTCGGCTGCTTGCTCAGGTCGACGCCGCCCACGATGTAGATCCGCGTGGTGCCGTTCGCGGGGATGTCGTACTGGAACTCGCCGTGGGTGTAGATGTAGCGGTACTTCTGGAACAGGGCCTCGCGGGTCCAGTCCTGGTTGGGGGCGCGCAGCGGCCAGCGGGATACGTCGCCGCTGTCGATGATCCTGTGGTAGTCGGTGGGCGCCTTGGCGTCCTGCTGGCGGATGTACTCGGCCGCCACGCGGGCGGTGTAGACGCGCCGCAGGTCCGCGTACTGCGGTGCGGTGTTGATGGTCTTCTCCACCGCGGGGACGATCATCCGGTCGATGACGCGCTGGGCCGCCTTGGTCTCCGCCTCGTCCGGTGTGCAGATCGGCTTGCCGGGGCCCGGGGTGCGCGTGGTCTGTGCCGTCGACTTCAGGCGCAGCGGGGTGTCGAGGATATAGATGCCGCCGTCCTGCTCACGGACCTGCGCGGTCTTCGGCTCGATCCAGTTGCGCAGGCCGGGCATGCACGGGTAGCCGTTCTGCTTGGGCAGGGCCGCCCAGTACCGCTTGCCGAGGTCGGTCTTGGGGTCCATGGTCTTGTAGAAGTCGTGCTTCATCCGGAGGTCGGCTTCCAGGAGCACGCGGCCGGCGTCGGTCTTGCCGAACCCGGCGTCCATGATGCGGTCGGGCTCGTCCGGGTTGAGGTTGACCCAGAACTTGTCGGGCGTCAGGGCGAGCCAGGTGAAGAACGCGTCCGAGATGAGCTGGGCCTTGGCCTTGCCTCCCCAGCCGGATCGCTCGGTGGGGTCCTCTTTCGCGTCGAACGCGAAGTCGACGCCCTTGCCCCTGACCGGCTTGCCGATGTACTTCAGGTCCAGGGTGGAGAAGTCCACGCCACCCGGGCCGCGGGGGAGGCCGCCCGGGTTGGCTGTCCGCGTGCGCTCGAGCTGCTCAGCCATGTCCGCCGGGGTGGGCCGGGACTGGCGGATCAGGTCGGTGGCGCCGCCTCGGCTGGTGCCGGCCTGGCCGGGGGGCTGCAACAGGTCGCTCGTGGCGCGCCGGCCTCCCTGGGGAGCGAGTTCCACGCGGTCGGAGCGGTAGTTGTATTCCGTGACCCGGTTGCCGCCGGCGGTCTGCCGCAGTTCCTTCAAAAAGTTCTTCGCGTCGCTCTTCTGCTCCTCGGCGAAGACGTACTTCAACCGGGAGTCCTTCCAGGCGGGGTCCTTGGCCCAGGCCCGGTCCTTGGGTATCTGCTCCCGCTCGGGGGACCCGTTGGACTTGATCTCCAGGATCTGCTTCGTGCGCGTGTTGTAGGCGTCGAGCTTGCGGCGGTAGGTCTTGCCGGTGTCGGGGTCCTTGAACTCGACCTCCTTCTGGCAGATCCAGTCCCGCCCGACCAGGCCGTGGTCCTTGATCACCTTGCGCTCGAAGGCGTATCCCCGGGGGTAGTTCCCGGAGTTGGTGATGTACTTGGCGTCACGCCAGTCGGTGAAGGCGGCCCATGCGGTCGGGTTCTTCTTCCGGGCCTGCAGCCAGGACCACCAGATCCGGTCGACCGGCTTGGACTTCGGAGGCTGCTTCGTCAGCTTGTCCAGCCGGTCGATGTCCTCCTGGGAGGGGCCCTGGAGGCCGTCCCACTGCTTGGCCGGGTTGACGTACTCGTAGGTGTCCCACTGGGACTTGGCGCGGGAGGCGTCGAACTCCGGCAGGTTCACGGTCGCACCGGTGCCGCTGGGCAGGCCGTACATCTCGTCGCAGCGCTTGCCGGGGTCCAGCGGCTTGGGCGCCGGAGCGGCGTTGGCCGACGTCGGCCCGGACAGGCCGGCGACCGTCATGACCGATACGCACACGAGAGTGAGGGAGGAGCGGCGCGGACCGCGCCGGCGTCCCCTTCGCGTCGATAATGTCACGATGTGTGTGTCCCCCTGGGGGCCCGTCAGGCCATGACTCCGTGGCGTCCGGGGCCCCCGTGCACTCTGTGACGCCGCAGAGCATCCCTCACCTTAGAGGTCCCTGTGTGTCGTAATCGCAGAGCTGTTCGGGCGTGTACACGGTCAACTCGGTTCCCCCGCGGGACCCTTACAAGTGCGCCTCGGGGCGCACGTTACGGTCTGTGGTCATGACCGAAGAGGCGTACGAGGACCTGCGGGAGCTGGACCGGCTGCGGTCGGACAATCCCCTGCTGAACGGCTGGCTGGAGTCGATGCGGGAAAGGTTCCCCGCCTGGAACGAACGGCACGGTGGAGGCTGGGACTTCGGCCTCGAGTCCATCGGCCGGCTCCAGGAGCTGGTGCGGGACGTCTACCACGGCAGTTGTGCGTTGGCGGACGCCGACAAGGACAGCGAGTTCCTGCAGGTCGCCTCCTGGTATCTGGGCGAGGTCCACAACCGCCACTACGGGTCGGTGTGGCAGTGGCACCCGGACTCTCTCGCGGCCGACCCGCCCATCCGCCCGTTCGTCATTCAACCGTTCGAGCGGTTGGAGGAGTTCCCCGACGAGGACGGCATCGAGGAGGACGGCCGTCCCGCGTACACGCCGGTGGAACGATTGTGCGGGTTCATGCTCCCGGACCAGGGCGACCTGGTGGAGGACACGCTCGTCCACGTGCCGCCGCGGGACCGGTCCTGAGTCCCGGCCGGACCGGCCGATGCGCGCGAGCACCGAGGTGAGAGGCCCTGTGCTCCCCATGGGCCCGGCCTTCCAGGGCGCCCTGGGCGCGGC
>NZ_MUBM01000541.1 GCF_002154505.1 Streptomyces carpinensis
CGAGGGCGAGGTGCCCTTCGAGGTGGCCCAGCTGCTGCTCGCACTGGAGAACGACGAGGAAATCACCGTCGTCGGCACCGAGGACATGCCGGTGCTCCAGGGCGACAACCTCCTGATCGTGCGCCGGCTGAAGCTCTCCGAGAGCCGGATCTCCTGCGTGCAGTTCGACCGCAGCGACGGCGTCCTGGTCACCATCGCCGCCTGGGACCGCCCGATCACGGACGACCTGTACGCGCTCCTCAAGCCCCTGCCCGCCGAGCTGTTCCAGCAGGGCTGAGCGGAACATTCGGCAAGTGAAGGGCCGGCCCTTCACTTGCCGTGCCGCGGGCCCCTACTGGGCCGACGGCTGCAGCTGAACGTCCGCGGCCCGCACGAACTCCACCCGGTGGCCGAACTGGATCTCGTAGTACAGGTCCTTGCCGACCACCACCCGGTGCGAGTCCGTGGTGAAGGTGACCGCGTACAGGTACTCGCCCGGCACCTCGTCACCGACCACGTACTTCTGGCCCGCGAGCAGCTTGTACGGCAGCGGCGAGACCGACTGCACGGGCACGTCCGCCGGATAGGCCTCCTTCTCCGGATACGCCCGCCCGTACACCGGCACACTGGCCAGCCCGGGCTTCGGCGTCACCACCAGGCCGGCCGCGTTCACCGCCGTGGGGTTCTCCGCCGGGTTCTGGAACCAGGCCTTCTGCCCCAGGTACCAGATCGCCGTCCAGTCGCCCTGCCGGTCGGCGACCGCGTACTGCTGACCGGTCTCCACCCGCGAGGCCACGTCGTTCACGTCGATCGTCGAGTCACCGCCGTTCGGCCGCAGCCCGATGTCCTTGATCAGCGGTGAGGAGGTGTCCGGCTGCGAGTACAGCCGCACCTCGCTGGAGCCGTGTCCCGCGCACAGCTGCCCGGCCGTGTCGCAACCCGTGTACTCCGGCTGGTTGGAGGCGTAGTCGGGGCGGATCGTCACCAGGCCGCCGTTCTTGCCGGCGGTGGGCTCGAAGGGGCGGCCCAGCAGCTGGAAGTAGTGCTGCCAGTCCCAGTACGGCCCCGGGTCGGTGTGCATGCCGGGGATCGTGCCGGTGGTGGGACCCGGCACCGTGTCATGGCCGAGGATGTGCTGCCGGTCCAGCGGAATGCCGTACTTCCCGGCGAGGTACTTCACCAGCCG
>NZ_MUBM01000542.1 GCF_002154505.1 Streptomyces carpinensis
GCCGAGGGCGCCCACCCCGCCGTACGTACGCACCGCCGTACGTGGGCGGGACGGGCGCCCTCGGACTGTTTCCGGGGGCGCGCGCCCGTCAGGGGCGAGGCGCGGTCAGGTACCGCTGCACGGTGGGCGCCAGCCAGGCGAGGATGTCCTCGCGGGCCAGGGCGACGACGGACGGGAGCCGCAGCACATAGCGGGTGAGGGCGAGTCCGAGCAGCTGCGAGACGACGAGTGCGGCCCGCTCGGGCACCTCCTCGCGGTCGGGGCACACCGCCCTGGCGACCGGCAGCAACTGGTCCTTGAACACCTCCTGCAACCGCTTTGCGCCGGCCGTGTTGGTCACACCGACGCGCAGGATCGCCGTGAGTTCACCGTTCTCCTCCCACATCCGCAGGAAGTGCGACACCAGCGCCCGGCCGACCTCGTCTCGGGGCACCGCCGCCGTGTCCGGCAGGCGCAGTTCGGGGGAGACGGCCGCAGCGAACAGGCCCTCCTTGTTGCCGTAGTACCGCATGACCATCGAGGGGTCGATCTTCGCGTCCTTGGCGATCGCGCGGATGGTGGCCCGTTCGTACCCGTCGGCCGCGAAACGCTCGCGGGCGGCGGCGAGGATGGCGGCGCGGGTGGAATCGGAGCGGCGGGAGGGCGCTGCGGCCGCTGTGCCGGGAGCG
>NZ_MUBM01000543.1 GCF_002154505.1 Streptomyces carpinensis
GGCGAAGTCGAACACGTCGATCCGGCGGGTCGGCGTGTCGATGTAGTACATCAGGCGGCCGTCGGGGCTCCAGCCGGTGCCGTTGCTCACCGTCACGTCGGCCAGCACCACCTCGGCCGAGCCGTCGCCGGTCAGCCGGGACAGCGTGCCGCCGCCCGCGGTCTCGTCGTAGCGCATCGTGCCCGCCCACAGGGAGCCGTCCGGCGCCACCGCGGCGTCGTTGCCGCGACGGCCGGGCACCGGGTCACGGTGCAGCCAGCGGAAGCCGCCGTCGGGGTCGACCAGCCCCACCCCGTCCCGCAGGTTCAGCACCAGCCCGCCGCCGGTGCGCGGTTTGGCGGCGCCGACGTGCTGCTCGGTCGTACGGACCGTGCGGGCGCCCGTCGCCGGGTCATAGGTGTGCACCCGGCAGGAGAGGATGTCGACCCAGATCAGCCGTGCGGCCGCCGCGTCCCACGTCGGGCCCTCGCCCAGCTCGGCCTCCGCGCGCACCGCGACGTCGTGGACCTCGTACGTCGTCGTCATGCCACGCTCCTGTGGCCGAGGTGCTCCGACAGCTCGGCGGCGCCCTTCACGGCCAGCTGCTCCAGCTCGGCCCGGCGTTCCTCGCTCCAGCGGATCATGGGTACGGAGATGGACAGGGCCGCGACCACCTGCCCGGTGCG
>NZ_MUBM01000544.1 GCF_002154505.1 Streptomyces carpinensis
CGACTCAATACGCGCCCTAGTTCGCCGAGGTTGGCGGGCCGCTCCCACAAAGGCGCCCAGATCTCGCCTTTGGCAGTCTCACGGGCCGAGGCGGTGGGGTGCCCGATGGGGGTGGCGTGCACGCTGAACGGCCAGGCCGCTCCCGGCTCGGCGGCGTTGCGGCGGACCGCGGCGCTGGCGAACAGCAGCAGCCCCTCGCAGGTCAGAATGGTGCGCCAGGGGTTGACGAAGCCTTGCTTGTCGGGCTCGCCCCAGATGGAGGCCAGGACCCCTCCGGCGCGGCCGGGGTCGAACTGGCCGACGGCTCCTCGCCGGTACGGGATGTCTTCGGCACCGGTCAGGGCGGCGCGTACCCATGCGGCGGCATGGCTGTGGTCGGCTTCGGGACCGAGGACCAGGGCGAGATGCTGGAGGTAGGTGGCGGACAGCTCCTGGCGGCCGAAATTACCGCCCGTGCCGGCCACCGGATTGAAGTGGACATCCGGACCGCTAAGGACAGCAGCAACGTCGATCCAGGGCAGTGCCTCGTCGGGGAAGGTGTTGCGGCAGAGGCTGATCACGGATTGCTTGTGCTGTTTGGCCCACAGGCTCTCACCCGCCCAGCCGCGTGCACGTCCTTCGGCTACGACCTCGCGGCCTGCGGTGATGGCCTCTCGCAGTACCGCCAGGCGTGGGTCGTGGCTGTTTTCGATCTGGGCCACGGCCCTTTCGGCTTCCACGCTCTTGCCGTTGCTGGCGAACCCCGATCCAGCGTTCCACGGGGAGACGATGGGGCTTGGTTTGTAAGAGCTGACGAGCCACGTGGCCAGCTCATCAATGCTGGTTGCGCTGGTGAGGACGGGAAGGTCGTCTGCCCAGCGCAGCCATGTGGTGGTGTTGTGCTGCGCCGCCAAAATACGCAGCAGGCCGAGCGCACTGAGGTAGCCGCCCAGTGTCGTAGCGCGCAATCCGCGCAGCGGAATCTGGATACTCACCACAGCACCTCCTGCTCGAATGCACCCGCCTGTGCAGGAATCGGCAGCGGGCCGGCCGGCGACTGCTCGTCCGACGAGATGGCTTGGTCCTGCGCGATCTGCGGTGTGCGGTAGGCCCGGCTGGCCCGCCAGTCCGCGACACGCACGAGCGCCTCCAGCAAGGCCAGTCGAAACGGCCCGAGCACGGACAGAAGCTGAGAGGTCCGCTGCGTCCAGGAGGGAGCCCCCTGGGGACCACCGCCAAGAAAGAGGACAGACGGGTCGACGACAATGCGCGGAAGCACCTGGCCCCCCGGCAGCTCAACCGGGCCAACCTCCTCCGCCGGTTCGACGCCCAGGACCCGAGGCGGCACGCGTTCGGCCTCACCCGGCATAGAACGCACCGACACCCGCACCTTGCCGTGGTGCGCCGCCGCAAGGTAAGCGATCAAATCCGAGTGCTCGCTGCCACCCAGGAGAGTGCTGTCCGGATGCAACAGTGCCAGCGCACTGATCAGTTCGTGCCGGAAGTACTTGCGCTCGTGCCGACCCATCCGGTGACACGATTTCGCCCAGGGCCCTTCGCCCGGCGGCTGCTCGCCTTCGGGACAACTGCGGCGGATCGTGTTGGCGAACACGGAATGCGCCTTGCCCAGGTCGTGATAGCGACCGGCCAGCCGAGCGGCCTCCAGGTGTCCGGCAGACAGCCCGTCCAATGGAGCCAAGCCATCTACCACCAGCCCGACTTCCCGTTCGACGTCCTCAAGGTGCTCGATCAAGTCAACCCACCGATCGGCGCAGGAGGCATCGTCCTTGCTCATGCCGTCCGGAACTTTCCCGGTCCGGACGTAGGAGGTCACCGGGCCTCGGTGCTTCAGCCCCCACCCGAGCTTCGAGTCGTACCAGCCCGAGGCTGTAGAGGTCAGCAAAACGGTGCCGGGCCGGATGTCCGCGAACTGGGCACGACGCCAGGCTCCTTCCGCGTCCGCGACCCACAACGGACCCAAAGAGTCCTTCACGATCGTCTTGAGGTCCCCGACCGGCGCAGCGCACAACTCCTCGCGGGCAGGAAACGCCTCACGCTCGCCCGGCCTGCCGTCCGTCAAATCGCGCCACGCCACCAAGGCCGTAGTGTCCTGGCCATCCCTGATCCACTGGGAAACGTCGATGTCCGCACCGCTCAGGTCGGGCATGGTGTCGAACAATTGCAGCAGATCACGGCTCCGCAGGACCGGATGGACAACGGGCTTGGGGACGACGGGCATCTCCTGGAGCATCGTGGAGGTCACACAGGCTCCCTCCAACGACGTGAGTGCCTCCACCGCAGTCTCGACATCCTCTTGCTCATACGGCGCGTACTGCCCCCGTCCGGAGGGAGGCGGGGCCCACAGCAGGTTGGCGCCTTCCGGGAACTCACCGGCGCGGTTACACCGGCCGGCCCGTTGCACCACCGAGGAAAACAGAGCCGCCTCGGTGAACAGCACCCGAGACGAGAGATCGACGCCTGCCTCCAGGACCTGGGTGCTCACCACGATCTGGCCAGCAGCGGACAACGGAGCCTTCAGCTCACCCATCAGCCTCTCCCGCTCGGGCGGCCGGAACCGGGAATGCAACAGCACCACTTCCGGCCCGCCCCGGCGAACGAGCTTGGCCAAGGCCGCCTGAACCGCCACCGCGCGTTCCACCGTGTTGAACACAGCGATCGTCCGCGCCCCCGGCACGTGACGCGCCACCAGGACCTGCGCCACCCCGGCCGGGTAAGCAGCCGCCGACTCGGGCACCTCCACCCGCTCAACCTGCCGCACCGCGTTCAACCGCGCGGCCAGGCCACCGACCCGGTCGTCTTCCCCCAGCTCCACCGCACCTCGCACCTCGCGGTGGTCGGGCGTGCACACCTCTTGCGGTGCAAGCGTCGCCGACATCCACGTCGACCGCGACGGCGCACCCGTACCGAACTTCTCACGCAGGCCCTGCAGCTGCGCAGACGTCGGCAGCCCAGGCCCCATCAGCTGCGTCTCATCAAAGACGAACTGCACACCGCTGTGAAGCAACCCAAACGACACCGGCCATTGCGCACGCGACTCCCCATACCCGCGCATCAACAACCGGGACAGCAACATGTCCTGCGTCCCGATGAACACCGCGGCCCGCGACGGATCCATACGCCACGCGTCATCGTCACGGTCCTCACCCCCCATGAAAACATGGACCCCCACCGCCCCGGCTAGACCAGCGTTGGCAATCCACTCCCGTACCACGGCCGCCGTCTGCTCGACCAACGACCGCAGCGGCAGAACGAACACCAACCACCGAGCCTCACCGGCGCGCACTGCGGCCTCGGGATGCTCCAGACGGCGCCACAACCACGGCAGAACCCCCGCCGCTGTCTTACCCGCCCCCGTGGGAACCCGCAGCAACTCCGGCAGACCCTCCGCCGCAAGCCGCTCCTGGTACGGATACGGCCTCGCATCGACATCATTCAACGCAGCACGAAACATCTCTACGAACGTCCGACCCACGCACACCCCTCCCCAAACTGCGCAGTTGGCGAACCACGCCGCATACTGACACGCCCCACTGACAACCACCGCTGACAAGGCCCACGCCAGGGCTACCGGCACCACGTAGGTGGGCTGTTTCATGCCTGCGGAAGACCCAGTGGAGGGCCGCGATGCTCAACTACCGCGGACCGGAAGCGACCTGTCCGGAACCGACCTGGCCACCTTCTACCGGCCCGCAGGCACGACCACGTGGCAGGTCCTGAGCAACAACCTGCCCAGCACGGCCGTGATGCAACTGAGTCTCGGGGCGTCGGTTGATCCAGGCTAGGCCGGTGGGGCTCCGTTCGGGCATGGGTCGGCCCCGGGGCGGGCGGCTGTCCGCCCCGGGGCCGAGGTGAGGTTGGTCAGATGGTGGTGAAGGCGGGCTCGCGGAGGAGCGCGCTGGTGAAGCTGATCCGGTAGTCGATGCAGCGGTTCTTCTTGGACGCGTTGCAGGACCTGCACAGCGGCTGGATGTTGTCGATGTGGTCCCGGCCGCCGAGGGACAGCGGGTGGACGTGGTCGGGCTCAAGCGGGCCGTCCGTGCGCAGGCAGCCGATGCAGCAGCCGTACGAGTCGCGCAGAGTGATCCACTCGATCCGGCTCACGCCGCCGCCGGGGGCCGCGAGCTTGCGGGCGCGGTACCGGGCGCGGCGGGCACGGTTGGCGACCGGGTTCTCCCTGATCCACTCGGCGTTCTTGGCCGCGTAGTACGCCTTGTTCGCCTGGTAGTGCCGACGTCCAGCGGCCCTGGCCTTATCGCCGTTGCGCTCGCGGTACCGGCGGTCACGCGCCGCCTGGGCCTCCGGGTTGGCCGCCCGCTCCTCGCGGGCGGTCTCTTTCAGGCACTCCTTGCACCGGCTCGTGCGCAGGCCGGTGGAGTAGGTGAAGTCGGCGATCGGCTTCACTTCCTTGCACTTGGGGCACGTCTTGCGGTCGGGTAGAGGAGAGCCCTGGGGGCGGTACTGCTCGGGGTTAGGCGAGCGGCACAGCTTGCACACGTTGCGACGGCCGTCGCGCATCCGCTTGTTCCGATGGAAGTCGGTGAGCGGCTTCTCCTTGCGGCACTTCTTGCAGGCCCTCCGCTCAGGGCGCGGTGCTTCGGCCAGCTCAGAGTTCTCGGGCTTCGCGTACCGGCACGCACGGCAGACGCTCCGTCGGCCGTCCTTCATGGTCGTGTTCCGATGGAACTCGGTGAGCGGCTTCTCCTTCTGGCACTTCTTGCAGGTCTTCACCAGAGGCCGCCCTGCCTGTGCGATGACCGGAAGATCGCGCCCAGCTCGGGTACTTGCTCGCCTGTCTGCTCCGTGTACCACCTGGACAGATGACTGCGATGGCACCAATTTCCTTCGATGCCCAGCTTGTCGAAGCAGAGGAGGACCACCGGGGCGTCCAGGTCGTTGGCTCTGGCGATCTCAAGCAGTTCCTCGCGGATGGCGTCGATGCCGATCTGGTCCAGCATCCGCCGGTACTGGAACTCGTAGGCATCCGCCGCAAGGCCCGCGCGAACCAGCGACCAGGGCGGGGTGACGAGCTTCGCGTGGCCGCCGAGCGCGTACGGGAGTTGGAACCGCGGCCTGCCTGCCGTCGTGCGTACCGGCGTGCCCATGGCGGGCTGGAACTCCTGGAACGTGCAGGTGGCGATGCGGAGGTCGCTCATGGGGTCTTCGTCCTCTCTGGACTGTTCTGGTGGGTTCATCCTGTAGGGCCTCCTTCGGGTGGGGTTGGTGAGTGGTGGTTCTCCTCCCTTCCTTTCCTGAAGCCACTTTGCGTAATCTATTTTGCGAAACCGCATTGCGCAAAGAGACTTTCAAGAAACCGCAGGTCAGAGGCAGTCAGGCAGCGCGGAAGAGTTCCTTGCCGTTGACCGTGATCCGGACCGGGATCGACCCGTCCGCGTTCGCGAGGACGTCGGGCACCTCGCCGCTGTCCAGGTGGAGCGACACGCACAGCCCCTCTCCCGGCTCCCAGGAGGCGTACACCTGCGCCCCACCGTTCTCCAGGCAGGGCACGGTGCCCTCCTCGTCCAGGCCCTTGGCGAGGAAGCGCGCGGCCAGGTTGAGTTCGTCGGCCAGGCCCTGCGTCAGCCGGTCGGCGGCCGGCCGCAGTTCGGGCGCGAGCGCGTAGGCGACCGCGCGGACCTCGGCCGGGGTGTAGCAGCCGGCGACCTGGCCGGGCGTGCCGGGGAGCCGCGCGGCCAGCGCGTCCCACAGATCCATGTACAGGGCCTTGCGGGCGGGGCGGGTGCCGTCGTGCAGGCTCTGCTTCCAGGCCGCGCTGAACGCGGGCATGTCGAACGCTGCCGTGGGCGCGAGGTCGTAGGCGACCTGCAGGAGCAGCCGGTTGTCGAGGAGGGCGCGGCCGTCCGCGTACTCGGCGATCTTCTCGGTGCGGGCCTGGACGATGTCGGCGACGCGGAGGACGGCGGCGGCGAGCTGGGCGGGGCTGTGCACTGTCGTGGTGCTGGGCATGGTTGGGTCCTTCTGTGAGGGGCCCGGAGGTCCGGGCGGGGGTGAGGGGGGTCAGGCCGCGAACTCGAAGAGGTCGAGCTGGCGGGGCTGGCGCATCAGCCAGTCGTGGGTGCGCAGCCGGCTCCCGGCGTAGCCGGGCAGGTAGACCAGGCAGGTGCGGACGCCGGTCCCGGAGACTGCGAACGAGTCGTCGGGCAGGCGCTCGATGTCGCCGCCGACCTCTTCGACGACCTCGCGGAAGTCGGTGGACTTCTGGTCGCTCCACCACATGAGTCCCTGGTTCATGATGGCGACGAGGATCCCGTCGTCCTTCATGAACTGGACGGCGTGCAAGATGTGGTCCAGGCCGTTGTTGAACGGCGGGTTCATCACGATCCGGTCGTATCCCTGCTCCCAGTCGAGCGGGTCGAGGCCGAGGAAGTCGGCCTCCGTCACCTTCCGGCAGTCGCCCTGCGAGCGGAGGATCTGCGCGCGCCGCTCGTCGAGTTCGACGGCGTCGACCAGGCCGCCGCGGCTGGCGATGTCGGCGGTCATCGCGCCCGCCCCGGCTGACGGTTCGAGGACGGTGTCCCCGGCCCGGATTCCGGCGAGGTCGACGACCTGGGTGACGAGCGCGGGCGGGGTGGCGTACCAGCCCTGCTCGTTCTTCGACGGGTACTCGCCGGCGGCCAGGCACTGCCGCATGAACTCCTCGATGCGGTACGGGAAGACGTGCGCGCGGACCTTCTTCCGGCCGTCCCACCGGCCGCCCATGTCCCGGAGCACCTTGTCGACCTGCTCGTAGACCGGCCGGTCGAGTTCGAACGGGACGCGCACCTGGTCGTGCCGGATCTCCGTGCGCTGGTCGGTGAGGACGGTGAGGACGTCGGTCGGGAAGAACATGGGCTGCCTCCTGCAGTTCGCTGATCGGGTGGGGTGGTGCCTGCGGGCCGGGGGCCGCTGGCGGGGACGGCGTGGGGG
>NZ_MUBM01000545.1 GCF_002154505.1 Streptomyces carpinensis
CCTGCGCGACGTCTGGGGCGTATACATACCCGTCGACTCCTTCTGACGACTAATCAATCGGCTTTTTCCCAGGGCCGTTGCCCACTGACTCTGGAGGCCTTTCATGGCCATTGCCTACGGCTTGCCGCGCCGGCCGCCCCCGCTGCATGTCCGCGCCTCGGATGAGGCGTTCGCCCTGGGCGGTGACATCCCGGCCACCAGCTACCTGGACATCGACAAGGTCCTCAAGGCCGCCAAGGAGTCCGGCGCCGACGCCATCCACCCCGGCTACGGCTTCCTCTCCGAGAACGCCGACTTCGCCCAGGCCGTCCTGGACGCCGGCCTCATCTGGATCGGCCCGCCCCCACAGGCCATCCGCGACCTCGGCGACAAGGTCGCCGCCCGCCACATCGCCCAGCGCGCCGGCGCCCCCCTCGTCGCCGGCACCCCCGACCCCGTCTCCGGCGCCGACGAAGTCGTCGCCTTCGCCGAACAACACGGCCTGTTGCCAAGAAGACCGGCCCCGTCGCCTCCCCATGCAGGGCACCATCGTCAAGATCGCCGTCGAGGACGGCCAAGAGGTCAAGGAAGGCGACCTCATCGCCGTCCTGGAAGCCATGAAATGGAACAACCCCTCAACGCCCACAAGAACGGCACCATCAAGGGACTGACCGCCCAGGTCGGCGCCTCCATCGCCTCTGGCGCCCCCATCTGCGACATCAGAGACTGATGATGACACCTATTACTCTGCAGAACACGTCGGGTCCGACCGAGAACTCCATGCGTCGT
>NZ_MUBM01000546.1 GCF_002154505.1 Streptomyces carpinensis
CGGCGAGGTGGGCGTCAGCCCCGCCGCAGTCGCCCTGGCCTGGGTGCAGGGCCGCCCAGGGATCACCTCCACCTTGATCGGCGCGCGCCGCATGGACCAGTTCGAGGCCAACTTGCGCGCCCTGGACGTGACTCTCACCGAAGTCCAGCGCGGTGTGCTGGATGATGTCTCCACCCCCACGCTGAACTTCCCGGCCGACAACAACAGGACGTTGGCACCGATGATCCAGTTCGCCGGAACCACGGTGGACGGACGCCCGTCGATGTCGTCCCCGCTCCTCCAGGCCAGCAGCTCACGCTACTGAGCACCACACCTGGCAACGAAGACGTAAAGGATGAACATGTCACAACAGTTCGCCGGCAAGACGGCCCTGGTCCCGGGGCGGATCCGGTATCGGGCGAGCGNNAACGTGCGCGGCGCGTTCCTGCGACCGGCGGGCCGCGTCCGCCCGGCACGACCTGGAGCGTAACGCTGGGTAGTGGAACGACTTCGACCTCAACGTGATGCTCGTGCCCCAGGACTCCACCCTCGTGATGGGCGACCAGCTCGAGCAGCCTGGTCACCGTGCTTGCGACCCTTCTGGTTCTTTCCGGGCGCATGCTCGACTGAGCGGGATGGTGCAGGGGCAAAACACAACGACACCAAGGACGCCGCCGAACCTCTGCACGACCGGACGGCCGACGAGGACGGCCGAGGTCCGGTCGTGCAGAGGTTCGGCGGCGTCCT
>NZ_MUBM01000547.1 GCF_002154505.1 Streptomyces carpinensis
GGTGAACCAGGTCCGTGCCGCGGTCCGTTTCTCCGATGCCGTACGGACGGTCGAGGAGTCCGGTGTCCGTACGCTCCTGGAGCTGGGCCCCGATTCCGTACTCACGGCGCTGGCGCAGCAGACGCTGGAGTCGGGCGAGGCGGTGCTGGCGCCGGCGCTGCGCAAGGACCGTCCCGAGGCCGAGACGCTCGTCGCCGCGGTCTGCCGACTGTATGTCTCGGGCACCGACATCGACTGGAATGCCTACTTCGAGGGCTCCGGCGCCCGCCGTGTCGATCTGCCGACCTACCCCTTCCAGCGGCGCCGCTACTGGGTCGACGCCGTGACCGCGACCGGAAATGTCTCCGCCCTGGGCCTGACGGCGCCCCAGCATCCCCTGCTCGGTGCGGTGGTGTCCCTCGCGGACTCCGGTGGTGCGGTGCTCACCGGACGGCTGTCGGCCACGGCCCAGCCGTGGCTCGCCGACCACACCGTCAAGGGGGCCGTGCTCTTCCCGGGGGCAGGCTTCGTCGAGCTGGCGGTGCGCGCCGGTGACCAGGTCGGGTGTGGTGTGCTGGAGGAGCTGGCGCTTCAGGCGCCGCTGGTCCTGCCGGAGCGTGACGGTGTCGCCGTCCAGGTGGTGGTCGGGGCTGCCGATGGTTCCGGGCGGCGATCGGTGAGCGTGTACTCGCGTCGGGAGGACCAGGCCGATCTGCCGTGGACGCTGCATGCCGATGGTGTGCTGGCGCCGGAGGCGGCGGAGGGTGCCGGGTTCGAGTTGGCCGCCTGGCCGCCGGCCGGTGCGGCTGCGCTGGATCTGGAGGGTGCGTACGAGGTTCTGGCGGAGCGCGGGTTCGGTTACGGCCCGGTGTTCCAGGGGCTGACGGCGGCCTGGCGGCGCGGTGACGAGCTGTACGCCGAAGTCGCCCTGCCGGAGGACACGGATCCCAAGGGATTCGGGGTGCATCCGGCGCTGCTGGACGCGTCCATGCACGCGGCCCTGGTCGACGGACCGGCCGACGAAGAGACCACCCTGCCGTTCGTCTGGCGGAACGTCTCCCTGTATGCCTCCGCCGCCTCACACGTCCGGGTACGGCTCACCCGGCCGACCCCGGACAGCCTCTCACTCCGGATCGCGGACGCCACCGGCGCGCCGGTCGCCTCGATCGGCGCCGTCGTCGGACGGCCGGTGACGGAGGCGCAGCTGCACGGGGCACCGGAGGACCCGCTGTACAACGTCGAGTGGCGGACAGCGGCTGTCGACGACGGCGGCCGGGAGGACTGGGTCGCCTGGGAGGAGCTCGCCGACGGTGGTCCGGTGCCTGCGTATGTGGTGTTGGAGTGTGTGCCGCAGGACGGGGTTGATGTTCCGGCTGCTGTGCGGGGGCTGTCGGAGCGGGTGCTGGCGGTGGTGCAGCGG
>NZ_MUBM01000548.1 GCF_002154505.1 Streptomyces carpinensis
GACCTCACCCCCGCGGTCACCCCCTCGGCGAGTGGGCGATGAGGGTGGCTCGCCCCCGGTGGACCGGGACCCTCGCCATGAAGTCCGCGGCCTTCATCACGGTGATGTGCTGCGCGCTCGCCGCGCTGCTGGGTGTCCTGGTGCACGTCTCGGTGACCGACCAGACCGTCGGTCAGGCGCGTGCGCTGGCGCTGTCCCGGCTGAAGGACGCGACGAACGCGTTCGAGTCCGGGGACACGCTGCTGCCCGGCGCGGGCGTCGATCCCGAGGGGCTGCCTCCGACACTGCGGCGGCTGGCGGCGCGGGGGGAGCGCGGCACGATGGTCGACCGGCACCACGGACGGCCCACGATGTGGGCGGCTGGCCCCGCCGATCACGGCCGGACACTGGCCGTGGAGGTCGACTACTCGCAGCAGGCCCGCACCATCGCCGCGCTGGACGACTCGATCCTGTGGTCGTCCGGGCTGGCGATCGGGGCGACGCTGCTGGTGGGCGCCTTCGCGGTGACCCGGGTGACGCGGCGGCTGCACGCGACGGCGCAGGTGGCCCGCCGGATCAGCGCGGGCGACCTGGACGCGCGCGTCGACGACCCCCTGGCCCGGGAAGCTGCGCACCCCCAGGACGAGGTGGCCGCGGTCGCCGCC
>NZ_MUBM01000549.1 GCF_002154505.1 Streptomyces carpinensis
CCCTGCGCGCGGCGCCGCGCGTGCTCACGACGGCATGCAGGGCGACCGGCTGCACCACGGACCCGGCGGCGGATCTGGCCAAGGTGGTCGACACCTACGGCAACGGCGTCGACGTCATGGACGCCCTGACCACCTGGGAGTTCGTGGACCCGGACTACACGACGATGATCGACGCCCTGCACAAGGCGGCGAACGGCGACCCCTCCCTGCTGCAGGGGCTGATCGAGGGTGTGCGGGAGGGCAGCGCGGCGAGCGCGGAGGAGCTCAGTCAGGGGCTGCACGCCGCCACGCTGTGTCTGGACGGGCGTTATCCGTGGGGCCGGTCCGACACGCCGGTGGCCGGACGGCAGGAGGCGCTGGAGAAGGCGGGCGCGGAGCTGACTCCGGCGGACTACGGCCCGTTCGACGCCGCGACGGCGACGGGCCTGGGTTCGATGCTCAGCTGTCTGCACTGGCCGAGCACGCCCGTGCCGCCGTTGCCGCCGGTGCACCGCAGGTTGCCCGGCGTACCGGTTCTGCTGCTCGGCGGGGACCGGGATCTGTCGACGCCCCTGGAGTGGCTCTACGACCAGAAGCGGCTGACGCCTCACGCCCGGGTCGTGGTGGTGCCGGGTGCCGCGCACTCGGTGCAGAGCAGGGCGGCCGACGACAAGGGGCGCCAGGCGGTGGTCGACTTCCTGCTGGGGCGGGACTGACGCCGAGGTGACCGGCGACGGGCGCCCGGCGCGGCGGGACCCGACTGAACGCTGGGCCTTCGTCCGGGAGTTGGAAGCCGGTGACGCGCGGACGTTCGGAGAGGGCTGGAGTCGTCAGGCGAAGACGCGCGCCAGGGCATCCAGCACCTCCAGCCGGGCCGCCGGAGTGCTGCGGGCGGCCAGGTGGCCGTCCGGGCGGATCAGAAGGGCGGCGGCCGACTCGACACCGTAGGCATCGCGGAACTCCCCTGCGCCGTCGTGGACGAAGGGCGTCAGCAGCCCGGAGGCCCCGACGTCCGGTGCGAGCACCGCGTAGCAGGCCAGCGCCGATCGGGCCGTGTTGCGTGCGACGTCGGCGAGTTCGTCGAACCCCGCGGCCTGCTCGTCGGTGCCGGCGTAGAGCAGGAGCACGTGGTCACGTTCGCGGAGCAGATCGTAGAGGCGCAGCGGATGGGCGACGAGCGGATCACGCAGGCCGCCGCAGTCGGGGGCCCGGTCGCCCGCGGCCGGTTCCGGTCCTCCGGTCCCCGGCTCGACGACGGGACTGTCCCGGTAGGAGACGAGCAGCTGGGCCTCGCGCAGCAGCACGGTCCTCACGTCGTCGTGCTCCGCCGTCACTCCTTGGCCGGCATGGCGCACGGTGCGTTCCACGACCTCCTCGCCGACCGGTCGGCGTTCCGTCGTGTAGCTGTCCAGCAACCTGGGCTGCCCGAGGCCCTGGACCGTGAGTGCCAGCTTCCACGCCAGGTTGTGGGCGTCCTGGATGCCCGTGTTCATGCCCTGGGCCCCGGTCGGCGGATGGATGTGCGCCGCGTCGCCGGCGACGAACACCCGGCCCTCGCCGTAGCGGTCGACGATACGGTGGCCGATCCGGAACACCGATGACCATCGCATCGTGGAGGCGGTGACCGGTCGGGGCGACAGCCGTTTCAGGGCGGCTTCGACCTGCTCGATCCGGGGGGCCTCGGCGCTCTCCGCAGCGTGCGCCGCCGCGTCCGCCCCGACGGGCTCAGGCGGTTGGTCCGCGTGCCGTTCCGGCGGGACAAGCATCGACACCCGGTACCGCGAGCGGCCGGGCAGCGGAACGCAGACGAGCAGGTCGTCGACGGTGCCGTCCTCGGTGCGGTGCATGGCGCGCAGGGCATGGCCGGCGGGCAGGTCCCAGTTCAGCTCGACGTCGGCGAGCATGTACTCCTCGGGGAACGCGCCGCCCTCGAACGACATCCCCAGTCGTTCGCGCACCAGACTGTGCGCGCCGTCGCAACCGACGAGGAACTGACTGCGCAGCTCCGTCTCCTGACCAGTGTCGGCGCGCAGTCGGCTCGTCACCCCGTCCGCGTCCTGGTCGAAGGACAACAGTTCCGTTCCGCGTTCGATCTGCGTGCCGTAGCGGGCGAGGTGTTCCTCCAGGATGCGCTCGGTCTCGTACTGCGGCAGCGAGGCGAAGCCGTACGGCACCTGGGGCGGCAGCGCCAGCTCGATCTCGGCCTGCTGGGAGCCGTTGACGTAGACGAGTTGTCCGCGCAGGGGCGCCGCGACGTCGAGCGCGGCACGCACCATGCCCATCCGGTCCCAGATCTCCAAGGTCCGCGGCTGCACGCCCACGGCCTTCGCGTAGGGCAGGCGCTCCGGCAGGCGGTCCACGAGCCGGCACCGCACGCCCCGTCGTCGCAGCTCCACCGCCGCGGTCAGACCCACCGGGCCGGCACCGGCGATCAGGACTTGGGTCTGGGTCATGCGCGTCTCCCGAAAGCTGCCCCGCGCGCACGCCCTGCCGCTGATCGTCCGCACGGCCGGATCGGTTCCTCTCCATGCTCGCGCGCGGTACAGCCCACCGCCACCGTGCCGGCCGGTACCACGCCGACGGGCGTCACCCGTCGGTCCTGGCCGAGTCGCGCACCGGGGACGCAGCACCGACGATGAGCTGAAGATCCCCCACGAAGGAAGACCCGATGCCCTCCCCCAGTCGCGTCCGTCCCCCTGAAATGCGCCCCGTCGCCGTCGCCACGGCCGCCCTGACCTGTCTGTTCCTGGCCGGCGCGCTGGCCGGATGCGGCGGCGGCAAGGGGTCCACCGCCAGCCCCTCCCCCACGCCGCCGAACACCGGGTCCTTCTCCTCCCAGACGATGCCGTCCGCGCTGGCCTCCTCCGCCTCCGCGGCCATCTCCTCCGCTCGCGCCTCGGCCTCGGCGGCCGCCTCCTCAGCGTCCGCGCGCGCCTCGGAGTTCGAGGCGTCGGTGTCGGCCGACGCGGCTCGCCGGGAGGCGGTTGCCAAGAACGCCCTCAAGGACGTCAAGGGGCGCGGGAACGCACTGTCCGACGTCGGCATGACCGGACTGCCCAAGGCACAGACGGGCAACGTGCTCGCGGTCCTGGTCACCATCACCAACAAGACCGACCGCAAGGCCTCCTATGCCGTGCAGGTCGACTTCGAGGACGCAAAGGGTCACGTCGTCGAGACCCACTACACCGGCGCGGAGCATCTCGCGCCCGGCCAGCGTCAAGAGCCCATCGTGTTCAGCCGCAAGCCGCCCGAGCCCAAGCTGACACCCCGCCTGGTCAAGGCGCAGCGTTACTGATCGCGGGTCGGGCCCCGGCCGGCCGAGCGGGGATGGGGTCGCCCGGGTCAGAACCTGGGCACCGGTGCCTGGCTCTCCACGAGGCGTGCGGCCTCCTCCGGCGTGGCCACGGAGGGCGGGGAGCCGGCCAGCGGGCGGCGCGCCGTCTCCTTCATGCACGCCACGGAGACCACGCCGACGAGCGCCGCGGCCATGGAGTAGTAGGCGGGCATCAGGTCGCTTCCCGTGGCGGAGATCAGTGCGGTGATCACCAGGGGGGTCGTTCCGCCGAACAGGGAGGCGGAGAGGTTGAAGGCCACCGCCGCCGGGCTGTCCCGAAGAAGCCCCGGCGCCGGTCGGGCGCGTACTCGGCGATGAACGTGGACGCCCCTCCGTACTCGCCGCCCGTGGAGAAGCCCTGCACCAGTCGGAAGAGGATGAGCAGGGTCGGAGCCCAGAAGCCGATGGTGGCGTACGCGGGGGTCAGGCCGATGGCGAACGTGCCGATCGCCATCATGATCATCGTGAGGGCCAGGACCTTCTTGCGGCCGATCCTGTCGCCCATCGGGCCGAACACCATGCCGCCCAGGGGGCGCACCAGGAAGGACACCGCGAAGGTCGCGAACGACGACAGCAGCTGCACGGTGGCGTTCCCGGACGGAAAGAAGACATGCCCGAGCGTGACCGCCAGATAGCTGTAGATGCCGAAGTCGAACCACTCCATGGCGTTGCCGAGCGAGGCGGCCTTCACCGCCCGTCTCACCGCGCTCTCGTCGGTGACGGTGATGTCGGTGCGCCGCAGCGGGCGGTTCCTGCGCCGTTCGATGGCACGGAACAGCGCGCGATGGCGCTTGACGGCCTCCGGATCGGCGTCGATCACCCGAAGACCGTCCTCGTTCTCCGCCATGGGAGCTCCCTCCTACCAGGCACGGCTGTGCACGAGAGCGCTTGCTCAGTCGTGGCAATGGCAAACGGATCAGGCAGTGAGAGCGACATTCGCCACGTCGGCGTCCGGCTCTTCGGAGCCGTGCCGATCACGGAGGGCGCGGTCCGGGGGCAGCGAGGACGCACGTGCGTTTACATCGGACCCAGCTCTCGCTACCTTCTATGGGAGCGCTCCCATAGCCTTCCGCTCAGCGCTTGTCATGTTCTGATCAATCAAACGAAAGGGAGCCCCTTGTGACGAGACGCAGGACGTATTCCTTGGTCGCGGCGCTGGCCACCCTGTTCGCCGCGTTCGGCCTGACCTTCCTGGGTCAGGGCCAGGCGCAGGCGCACGGCATGGCGATGATGCCCGGCTCGCGCACGTATCTGTGCCACCTCGACGCCGTCACCAGCACCGGCGCACTGGACCCCACCAACGCGGCCTGCCGGGACGCGCTGAACAAGAGCGGTCCCACCGCGCTGTACAACTGGTTCGCCGTGCTGGACTCCGCCGCCGGGGGCCGCGGTCCCGGCTACGTGCCGGACGGCAAGCTGTGCAGCGCGGGCGACCGTTCGCCGTACGACTTCTCCGCCTACAACGCCGCCCGGGCGGACTGGCCCCGAACGCATCTGACGTCCGGGGCGTCGATGCAGGTGCAATACAGCAACTGGGCCGCACACCCGGGTGACTTCCGGGTCTACCTCACCAAACCCGGCTGGTCCCCGACGACGGAGCTCGGCTGGGACGACCTGGAGCTGATCCAGACGGTCACCAATCCCCCGCAGCAGGGCACGCCGGGCACCGACGGCGGGCACTACTACTGGGACCTGACGCTTCCCTCCGGCCGTTCCGGCGACGCGCTGCTCTTCATCCAGTGGGTGCGTTCGGACAGCCAGGAGAACTTCTTCTCCTGCTCCGACATCGTCTTCGACGGTGGGCATGGCGAGGTCACCGGCATCCGCGGCTCGGGCGGCACCCCGGCACCGACGCCCACCCCGACCCCCACGCCGACCGATCCCAGCGGTGCGTGCATGGCCATGTACACCGTGACGAACTCCTGGAGCGGCGGTTTCCAGGGCTCCGTCGAGGTGATGAACCACGGCACCGCGCCGCTGGGCGGCTGGGCCGTGCGATGGAAACCGGGTGAGGGCACCGCGATCGGCAGTGTGTGGAACGGTGCGCTGACGAAGGGCACGGACGGCACGGTCACGGTCAGGAACGTCGACTACAACCGGACCATCCCCGCGGGCGGCAGCGTCACCTTCGGCTTCACGGCCACCTCCACCGGCAACAACTCCCCGGTCGGATCCGTCGCCTGCGCCGGCTCGTAGGCGCCGCGACCGCTTCGGCGCGCCGCCCGGCGGCCGCCCGAACTCACCGCATCAAGGAACTTCAGCCAGTCCACGGAAGGAGAGCCGATGGTGTCGAGGACGGTGCGACCGCCGGGCAGGCGGGCACTGCGAGCGGCGGCGCTCATGGCTCTGATGGCCGCGCTGCCGGCGTGCCTGGCCGGTTACGGCCGCGCAGCGCCGCCCGGGGAGCCGGCGGCGACGAAGCGTGCCGGGTCTCCTGGAGGGTGGACCAGTGGTCGGGCGGCTTCACCGCGCGGGTGTCCGTCACCAACCTCAGTCCCCAGGTGACCGGCTGGACGCTGGGATGGACGTTCGACGCCGGTCAGCGGGTGATCTCCGCCTGGAACGCCGGGGTCACTCAGACGGGCACGGCAGTGACCGCCGCCGGTCTCGACTACAACGGGTCGCTGCCGACCGGGGGTTCGGCGGCATTCGGGTTGCAGGGCACGTGGTCCGGCGTCAATCCCGCTCCCCACGACTTCACCTTCGACGGCGCGCCCTGCGACCCCGGCTCGGACCCGAGCCCGGACCCGACGCCCACTCCCACGCCTACGCCCACGCCCACGCCCACGCCTTCGGACGGTCCCGCTCCGGAGTGCGCCGGCGCGACGGTGTGCTCCGGTTTCGAGGACCGGACCGGGAGCGTGCCGTCGGGTGCGTGGACGGTCGTCGAACCTGACTGCGGCGGTTCCGGAAAGGTGGCCGTCGACACGTCGGTGGCCCACACGGGAAGCCGCTCGGTGCGGGTGGACGGAGCCGCCGGCTACTGCAACCACGCCTTCGTGGCCACCACGAAGGACGTCTCGACGGTGGGCCCCGTGGTGTACGGCCGGCTGTGGGTGCGCCACACGACGTCTCTGCCCGCGGCGCACGTCACCATGGTCACCCTGGCCGACGCGCGCGACGGCGGACGGTACCTGAGGGTGGGTGGCCAGAACGGCGCCCTCCAGTGGGACCGGCAGTCCGACGACGCGACCCCGCCCGCGCAGAGTCCGGCTGGGGTGGCGCTGAGCACACCGTTGCCGACCGGCCGCTGGGTGTGTCTGCGTTTCGCCCTCGACACCACTCGGCAGAACATGGACACCTGACTGGACGACAGGCAGATCGCCGGACTGCACGCGGACGGCACACCCACGCAGGACGTCGACGCCCAGTGGCTCAGCCGCACGACGGCGCCCCGCCCCACCACGCTGCGACTGGGCTGGGAGAGCTACGGCACCGGTGCCG
>NZ_MUBM01000055.1 GCF_002154505.1 Streptomyces carpinensis
TCAGGGAGGGGAGCCTTCAACCGCGCAGTCTGCCGCCGCAGCGTCGCTCGGGGAATCTTCGCCAGTGCCGCGTGGGATCGCCGACGGCCGTGGGCGAACGCAGACAATCGGACGGGCCGCGCACGTGCGCCCTGGTGCGACACGTACCTGCGCACGTCGTCCGACAGGAGCATGGGCATGGCCACGGATCCCGACAACCGGACCCCGGGGGAGCGCCTGGGCGCGAGCGGTGCTTTCCAGGCCACCGAGACCGGCCGGGTGGAGGCCTTCAGTGACGGGGTTTTCGCCGTGGCCATCACCATTCTCGCCCTGGAGATGACCACTCCGGCGCACGGCAGGGGCGGGCTGCTGTCCGCCTTGCTGCGCCAGTGGCCCGCCTATCTGGGCTATCTGACGTCCTTCGCCTACATCGGGGTGATCTGGCTGAACCACCATCAGGCCTTCGCCCGCATCCGCGTGGTGGACCGGGGACTGCACGCCGCCAACCTCGTCCTGTTGTTCACCACGGCGGCGCTGCCCTTTCCCACCGGTGTGCTCGTCGACACGCTGCGGGAGGAGATCGCCGGCGCCGACGTGCGCACCGCCGTGGTGCTCTACGCGATCGTCGCGGCTGCGATGTGTGCCAGCTGGGTGTGGACCTACGTCCAGCTCACCCGCCGACCCGGCCTGCTCGACGACTCCGTGGAGGCCCACTACGTCCCGCACGGCATGGTCCGCTCCGCCGTCGGCGTCGTGGTCTACCTCCTGGCCGGCGGACTCGGCTGGGCGGTCAACCCGGGCATTGCCCTTGCTCTCTTCCTCCTGCTGCCCCTCTTCTACTTCGCCACCAGCGAGGGCATCCCCCGGGTACGCCGGCGGCGCACGGCGAACCGGTGACCTGCCGTGCTCGCCCGGGAGGGCGTGGGTCATGGTGCGGTGCGCGCTGCCATGACGCCGAAGCCGGCGATGTACTCCCGGATCGGCCGGTAGAAGGAGTAGGCCACGTCGTAGGGGCCCGCGGCACCGAGCGCGGCGAAGGCGGCGACCCAGGTGCGGACCTCGTGGGAGGAGTTGCCGGCGTCCTTGGCCATCTGCTCGGGTGTCATCGCGTCGATCGGGGAGAGGTCGCCGGAGGCGAGCGTGGCCATCAGGGCCTGGTCCCATGCGGGGTTGAGGTCCTGGATGGCGGCCGTGCCCGCCGCGAAGGCCTTCGCGGTGTCGATGACCCGCTGCTGCCGGGCCTGTCGGGCCACGGCGGTGGGGTGCCTGCCGCTGAGCAGCATGGCGCGGGCGGCGTCGTCGGCGGTGGCCCACTGCGGTACCGGTGGGTCGTGGGAGAGGCCGCCGGAGCCCAGGACGAGTACGCGCTCGTCCTCGAACGTGGTGAGGAAGGCGCCGATCGCCTCGCCGAGCCGGCGGACACGGCGCATCGTCACGAAGGGCTTGGCGACGCCGTTGACGAAGACGGGGATGGTCGGCACGGCGTCGATGCCGCCGAAGAGGATCTCCAGGGGCTGGATGGCGCCGTGGTCGACCTCCATCCGGCGGGAGATGGCCACGTCGATGTCCCGTTCGGCCACCCACTGGGCCAGTTCCTCGGCGCGCTCGGCCGGCACGTTCAGCGGCCCTTCGGCTGTGCCGTAGTCACCGACGCCCACCGCCTCGTAGCCGATGCAGAACGGCGGCATCAGGTCGTAGAAGAAGCCGTTGTAGTGGTCGGGTGCGAAGGAGACGACCAGTGTGGGGTCGTAGTCCTTGACGAAGGCCCGCGCGGTGTCGAAGGCGCCCTGGACCGCGTCGGCCACCTCGGCGGGCGGGTCGGCGTACTCCAGCAGCGGGCTGTGCGACATGGTGACGAGGGCCAGGCTCATCGCCGGCCTCCTTCCTTGACGAGCGAGCCTGCCGTGACGACGGCGGCGAGGGCCTTCGGGGCCTGCTGGGTGAGGCAGGCCGCGGCCACGAAGCGGTCGGGGCGCAGGACGACCAGGCCGCAGGCGCGGACGTCGAACCAGTCCTTGAGAGCGCCGGTGTGGTCGCCGACCACGGTGACCGGTGCCGGAGAGTCGGCGTACCGCTTCTCGGCCCAGGCGCGCTGGGTCTCGGGCATGAAGGAGACCAGTGTGATCCGGTGGCGGTGGATGAGTTCGAGGTCTGCGGGGGAGAGGAAGGCGGTCGGGTCGGTGCCCCAGGTGGCCAGCGTCCACCAGTCGCCGGTGACCTCGTCGAGCAGGACGTCGGTGGCGCTGGAGGTGTTGACCCGCGGCTGGATGAACTGCAGGCCGACCGGGGAGAGCTCGCCGGCGGAGTCGGTGAACGGTGCCAGCCGGCCGCGTTTGAAGCCGGCCTCGGCCCGGCCGGGGGTGAGGGTGGCCTGGTCGACGACGACGCCTGAGGCGTAGCGCGGCATGGGTTTGAACCGCAGCTCGGTGAAGTACGACTTCCACTTCGGCACGAGGTTGAGGGCTGAGGCGGACGCGTCGCGCAGCCTGCCGCCGAGGCGGCCCATCTTCATGACTGTGCCGGCCGCCATGTTGACGTCGATCATGTCGGAGGCGTGTTTGCGGCGTTCGTCGGTGTAGGTGTCGAGGAGGGCGTCGCCGGCATCGCCGCCCAGGACGGCGGTGAGCTTCCAGGCCAGGTTGGTCGCGTCGCGGATGCCGGAGTTCCAGCCCTGGCCGAGCCAGACCGGCATGAGGTGGGCGGCGTCGCCGGCGATGAAGACGCGGCCCTTGCGGAAGTCGGCGGCCACGCGGCCGTGGTGGGTGAAGGTGCGCTGGTTGATGATCGTCAGTGCCGCCGGGTCGGGGACGTGGCGCTGGAGCAGGGAGTGCATGAAGGCGGGGTCGTCGACCAGCTCGGTGGGTTCGTCGTCGTGGAGCATGAACTCCCAGCGGCGGATGCCCTGCGGCAGCCCGATGGACACGTACGGGCGGCGCGGGTCGGCGCCGAGGTAGACCGAGGGGGTGCCGATCGGGTCGTTGTCGACATCGACGACCACCCAGCGGGTCGAGGGCGACTTGCCCTCGAACTGCACGCCCATCCACTTGCGGGTGAAGGAGCTGCCGCCTTCGCAGCCCACGGCGTACCTGGCGGTGAGGGTGAGCGTGCCCGTGACATCGCCGCCGGCGCCGAGCTGTTCGGCGGTGACGGCGACGTGGTCGCCGCGGTCCTCCAGGCCCACGACCCGGTGGCCGAAGCGCAGCGTGGTGCCCGGGAACCGGTCGAGCCCGGCGGCGAGCTCCTTGTCGACCAGCGGCTGGATGAAGCCGTGCTTGCGCGGGTAGCCGAACTCCTGCGATTTCGGATCGTTCGTGGCGAGCACCCGGCCCTCGCCGTTGACCAGCCGGACCACGTGGTGCGGGACCGTGTAGGGCTGGATCTGCTGCCACAGGCCGGCCGTGCACAGCGTGCGGATGGATTCGTCGTCGAGGCCGACGCCGCGGGGGTAGTCGATCAGCTCGTGGCGGGTCTCGAGCACGGTGGCCCGGTGGCCGCGCACGCCGATCAGGTTGGCGAGGGTGAGGCCGACCGGACCGGCTCCGATGACGACGACGTCGGTGTCGAGGGTGGTCATGGGCTGCGTCCGATCCGGGTCAGTTGTGCGACAGGAAGTCGGTGACGAGGCGGTTGAACTCGGCGGCGTGCTCGATCATCGCCCAGTGGCCGCAGCGGTTGAGCAGCACCAGCCGTGAGTGGGGGATGTTGGCGAGCAGCCACAGGCTGATCTCGTAGTGCAGGACCCTGTCGTCCTTGCCGTGGATCAGCAGGGTGGGCGCCTGGATGCCGGGGATCTTGTCGCGGTCGACCCTGACCGGGATCGGGGCGCCGTGCGCGAGGCCCTCGACGTAGTTCTTCAGGTGGTCGGGGCGGGCGAGCGCGGCCTCGGAGCGCGCCCGGGTCAGCTCCGGCGTGGCGAAGCGTTCCTTGTCGTAGGTCATGATCTCGACGAGGGCCTTCATGTTCTCCGGGCTGGCGTCCTTGTAGGCCCTGACGAGCACCTTCAGCCCCTCGCTCGGCCCGTCGCCCGCGCCGAAGAGGGAGGCCGGACCGCGACCGAGCGAGGCGCCCATCGTCACCAGGTGGGTGATGCGCTCGGGGTGCAGCGTCGCGAAGCGGATCGCGGTGTGCGCGCCCATCGAGTTGCCGACGAGGGCCGCGCTCGGCAGGCCGAGCGTGTCGAGGAACTCCACGAGCGCCGTGTCGTGATCCATGTCCTTGGTCGCCTGCGCGTCGGAGTCACCCCACCCCGGCATGTCGGGCGCGATGACATGGAATCCGGCGGCGGCGATCGCGCCGATGTTGCCGGAGAAGTTCGACCACCCGGTCGCGCCGGGGCCGGAGCCGTGCAGCAGGACGACAGGTGTGGCACCGGCCTGTCCGGCCTCGTAGTACCGCATGCGTATGCCCGACGGAAGGGTGGTGTCGCGCGCTGCGGACTCTTTCGTGATGACCATGACCCCAACTCCTCGTGCATTATGTGCACACTACTACTCGATAGTTGCACAGTTATGCGCTCATGGAACGCTCGCGGCAGAGGAATGTCAAGGGGCCGGCTGCCCCGCCCCGGGCGAGGCCGCGGTACGCCTCGGGCCGGGACGCGGCAGGTCCTCGAAAGGCCCGGTCGCCATCCCGGCGCGCGCCTGCCGCCCAGGTGAGGTCGCGGTACCGCCCTGTGCGGGGCCGCTGTCAGGCGAGGTCGCCGTGCAGTCGTTCGGCGGCCGTCATGAGCGCCGGCGCGGCCTGGTCGGCGATCTCGGGGCGGTAGGTGATCAGGTTGAGGCAGGCGGCGGGAAGGCCTTCGACCGTGATCGGCACCGCCACGCCGTATGCGCCGGGCTCGACCTCGCCGAACGTCGCGGCGAAGCCGCGTGCGCGCGCCTCGGTGACGTTCGCGGCCTCGCCGGGGGAGGGCGACTGCGCCGCGAGCAGCGCGACGCCCGCCGAGCCGCGCCCCAGCGGGTGGCGGCTGCCGGTCTTGAAGCTGAGTACGTACGACGCCCCGGGCGGCTCGACCACCGAGAGGGCGACCGCCTGGCTGCCCTCGACCACCAGCAGCGAGATGGTGGCGCCGAGGCCGGCGGCGAGCTCGTGCATGACGGGCTCCGCGGCTGCGCGCAGGGTCGCGTGGATGCCCCCGGCCAGCGCGGCGAGTCCGGTGCCGGTGCGGTAGCGGCCGTCGCTGCCGCGGGCCACCAGGTGGAAGTCGGCGAGGGTCGTCAGCAGCCGTGAGGCGATGGACCGGTGGACGTCCAGCTCCCCGGCGACCTCCTGGATGCTCAGGCCGTCGCTCGCCGTGCTGACAAGCTGCAGGGCGCGCAGGCCGCGGGCGAGCGTCTGGGTTCCGGCAGCGCGAGGGGAATCCACCATGCGCCGAAGCCTATGGGACCGATGCTCATGCCGACGCCGACCGATCCCGCTCACGCGCAGGCCCGCCCGCCCGGCCGTGACAGCGCGATGGCGAGCTGCTCCACCAGGCGCTTCTGCGCCACGGCGGGCTTCGCCCGAAGCGCCGGGAAGACGCCGTCGCCGTCGTGGCCCACCGGCGCCCGGCTCCACGGGCTCGCGCACACCGGTCACCGGGTTCCTCCGAGGATGCCCCGGCCTTCAGGCCGGGGAGGAATCGGGCTCCTGCGGAGCAGGACGGGAAGTAGGGGTTTCGCCTCCAGGGCGAAAGGCCGTCCACCCGCGACGAGGTGAGTGAGCCCGTGGCGATCAAGAGGCGTCAACTGTCAGTCCTCCCCTATAGGTTCGGATGCATGACGCCAGTCGCGACCACGGAGGGGGCCGGGCATGCCCGGTACTCCTTCCGTGTGCGCCTGTCTGCTACCGCGCGGCGCGCGCTCGAAGCGGAGTGGGACCGCTGCCGTTGGCTTTGGAACGAGTGCGTGGCCAAGTCGAAGCAGGTCCACCAGCAGAGCAAGGAGTCCGGTGAGAAGCTGACGTGCGGTCCGGCTCAGTTGGACAGGATGCTGACCGAGGCGCGTCGGGTGACGCCGTGGCTGGCTGCGGGTGCGTCGGTGCCGCAGCAGCAGGTGATTCGGGACTTCGCCAGGTCGAGGGCGAAGGCGCTGAAGGACATCAAGGACGGGCTTCCGGTGCACCGCCGGGCGGGGATGCCCCGCTGGAAGAAGAAGCGGGAGGCCAGGCCGAGCCTGAACTACACGAAGCGCGGTTTCCGCCTCAAGGACGGTCGTCTGCACCTCGCGGGCCAGATCGTGCTGAGGGTGGTGTGGTCGCGGGACCTTCCGGCCGAGCCGTCGAGTGTGCGCGTGTACCAGGACACGCTCGGGCATTGGTACGCCTCCTTCGTCGCCCCGGCCCAGGTCGAGCCGCTTGTGGAGACTGGCCGCGTCCTGGGCGTGGACTGGGGTGTGAAGGAGACGGCCGTCACCACGGATGACGCCTACGATCTCCCGCATGCCGAGCACGGCAAGCGGGCCGCTCAGGGGCTGGCCCGCTACCAGCGGATGATGGCCCGGCGCCGGAGCCCGAAGGGCCGGCCCG
>NZ_MUBM01000550.1 GCF_002154505.1 Streptomyces carpinensis
TGCTCCGGCGCCGGAGCACCGCACACAGCGTGGAGCACGGGTAGGGGCCGGAGGGGAGTGGCGCACCACAGGTGGCGGGGCACTGAGCCGGGCGATGCCGGTGCCGCGCAGCAGGGGTGATATTCATGAGGCCGTCACTGCTGGACTCGGCGGTCCCCCTGCCCAGTGCGGTTTCGGCGCGACCGGTGCCGCACGCGAGGATGGGACATATGTTGTCGACGAGTGGGTGGATGCGACGCGCCGAGGCCCGGCCGGTAGGGCCGTGCTGCTGTACGGGGGAGGGGACGGCACGGTGAGTACGCCGCTGTATCAGCTGAAGGCCGAGTTCTTCAAGACGCTCGGCCACCCGGCCCGCATCCGGGTTCTCGAGCTGCTGAGCGAGCGCGAGCACGCGGTCGCGGAGATGCTGCCCGAGGTGGGCATCGAGGCGGCGCACCTCTCCCAGCAGCTGGCCGTGCTGCGCCGGGCCAACCTCGTGGTGACCCGCAAGGAGGGCTCGACCGTGTACTACTCGCTGACCAGTCCGCACGTGGCCGAGCTGCTGCGAGTGGCCCGCACGATCCTGTCCGGCGTGCTGGCCGGACAGGCCGAACTCCTTGCCGACCTGCAGGCCGCGCAGGCCGAAGCGAGGCCGCCGTCGTGACGACGACCTCTTGACCGGCGGCCGTCTCCCCGGAGTCGGACCCCGCCTCGTGGCATCAGGAGACGGTCGCCCCGACCCGGGCGACGCACCGTATGAACCGGGCCGACCTTGGAAGGAGTCCCGCCCCGCAGGGCGCGGAGCACCTCAAGTCACCTGGCCCGGGGTCGTCCGGCGGGCTCCCTCGGGCCACAGAACCTCGACGTCCATGCCGCTGCTGCGAGCGAAGGCCACCAGATAGGCCGTGGCGTCCCGGCGGCTGGACGGGGAGCCGTCCCACACGGCGAGCAGGCGGGCGCACGAACGCAGCATGCTCTCGTCCGCCCCGAGACAGGCGCCGTGGTCGGACGGGTCGTACTCCAGCAGCTGCACCTGCTCGGAGAGCAGAAGCAGCTCCCCGGCCGCCTTGCGATCGCACGACTGCAGCACCGCGGGCACGCCGTTCCTGGAGGGCAGGACGGTGACCAGCGCCAGTCCCGCGGCACGAGCGGCCCGGCCGACGGCGACCGGCAGCCCCCGCCCGGCCCGCACCAGCCCGGCCCTGCCCGCACGGGCGAACTCGGCCAGACGCCGGCCCAGCTCCTCCTCAAGCATCGCCAGCGTGGGCGCGGTGAGGTCGGGGTGTCCCACAACAGCGATCACTTCAGGCGGTCCCTTCTCCGCGCCCAACCCGTCCCGGAGCGGTTTCACAGCCTCAGGTCGAACACGTATGCAGGTGAGGGCAACCGCCCGATGAGAAGTCCTCGACCCGGCGTTGCACCACCACTCGTCAACCCCGACCAGGTGCCAGAGGAGGCGCAATCGATCTTCCACGGCTGCGAAGAGGCCGGCCATGGACCGGCCAGGCCGACAACAGGGCCGATCGGCCCTTGCCTGCCGCGCCCGTCACGGCAGCCGTGACCCGCCGCTGATGCTCAACGCGCCGGCTACGTCGCACGCAGCTCGTCCAGCAGGTTCTGCTGTCCGGCCAGCAAGGTGGCCAGGATCCGCCGCGCGGCGCCGAGCAACTCGGCCACATCACCCCCGGCCAGCTCATACACCACCGTCGAACCGGTACGCGTCGCGGTGACGATGCCCGACCGGCGTAGCACGGCCAGTTGCTGGGACAGGCTCGACGGCTCGACCTCGATCGCGGCGAGCAGATCACGCACCGGCTTCGGACCGTCCTGCAACAGCTCGAGCACGCGGATGCGCACCGGGTGGCCCAGCATCCGGAAGAACTCGGCCTTCGCTTCGTACAGCGGTACCGGCATCCCGATCACCCCTCGCCCGTTCCCGCCGCCTCCACGTCCAGTCCGTGCCGGCGCGCCAGCCGTACGGCGTCGTCCAGCTCGTCCTCGGCCACCGCGACGGCGTACGCGTCCCCGGCGCTCACGGCGGCCGCCAGCTCGGCCTGCGCCTTGCGCACCCGTGCCAGCAGCGCCTCGGCGACTTCGTTCACTGCGACCTCCGGAAAGTGAATCACGCAGGAACCACGCAACTAACCAATTGAAGAACTCTTCAATTGTAGAGGCGGGGAGGTCGCGACGGACGCCGTGGGTGTTGTGGGATCCGACTGTCCGAGCCGGGAGGTCATGCAGCGGTCCGCAACCGCGCGCAGAGAAGAACTCCCTGTAGCTCGGAACGGCGGGTCGTCGACGTCAGCGGTTGCGTGGGGTCACCAGGCCGGATTCGTAGGCGAGGACCACGAGTTGGGCGCGGTCGCGAGCGTGGAGCTTGGCCATGGCCCGGTTGACGTGGGTTTTCGCGGTCAGCGGACTGATCACCATGTGGTCGGCGATCTCGTTGTTCGACAAGCCGTGTGCGACCAGGACGACGGCCTCGCGTTCGCGGCCGGTCAACTGTTCCAGCCCGGCGCCGGCGCCGATGTCGAGTGGCTGGGCGACGTACGTGTTGATGAGCCTGCGGGTGATCGAGGGTGCGAGCAGGGCGTCTCCGCGCGCGGCGACGCGTACGGCGTGCAGGAGGTCTTCCGGCACGATGTCCTTGACGAGGAAGCCGGCAGCGCCGGCGCGCAGTGCGTCGAAGACGTATTCGTCCAGGCCGTAGTTGGTCAGGATGACGATGTGCACCCTGGCCAGGGCCGGGTCCGCCGCGATGCGCCGGGTCGCCTCGATGCCGTCGACATCCGGCATCTGAATGTCGATGAGCGCGATGTCGGGCAGGTGTTCCCTGGCCAGGGCCAGGCCCTCCGCCCCGTCGCCGGCCTCGGCCACCACCTCGATGTCGTCTTCCATGTCGAGGAGCGCGCGGAACCCGCTGCGGATGAGCGGCTGGTCGTCGACCAGCAGGACACGGATCACGACGTCTGGTCCACGGGGAGTTCGGCCTGGACGGTGAAGCCGCCCTCGCCGCGTGGCTCCGCCCGCAGCCGACCACCGAGGGCGGTGACTCGCTCACGCATCCCGAGCAGTCCGACGCCGGGCACCGTGGCGATGCCCGGCGTCGCCTTGCCGTCGTCGTCGATACGGACCGCCAGGGCGTCCGGACGGCAGTCGATCCGGACCGACGCCGTGCCGGCGGCGGCATGCCGGGCGATGTTGGTGAGCGACTCCTGCACGATCCGGTAGACGGTCCGGTCCACCGCGGCGGGTACGCCGTGTCGTGGTCCCTCGATCGTCAGCGTCGCGTCCAAGCCGATGGCACGGGCCCGCTCCACCAGTTCCGGAACGTCGTCGAGCCCGCGAGGTGGGGTGATGTCGTCGTCGCGCAGCGCCTCCAGAGTGGCGCGCAGCTCCCGGCTCGCCTCGCGCCCGGCCTCCTGGATCGCCAGCAGGGTCTCCGGCACCCGTTCACCACGCCTGCGGGCCACGTGGACGGCGACTTCAGCCTGCACCTTGATGATCGAGATCTGGTGGGTGAGCGAATCGTGCAGCTCCCGCGCTATGTGCAGCCGCTCCTCGTCGGCCCGGCGCCGCGCGGTCTCCTCCCGGGTGCGCTCGGCTTCGTCCGCGCGCCGTTCGGCCTGCCGCAGCGCCTCGCCCGCGGCGCCGGCCGCGATCAGCCAAGCCAGCTCGAGGGCGCCGCGGGCCTGCGCGAACGCCTCCCTTGTGTCGTGCAGGGAGATCAGGGCCGCGAGCGGGAGGGCGCCCAGCATGGTCACGCTCGCCGCCACCGTGACAGTGCGGTGACCCGCCCGCATGGCGGCGTACACCGCGAACAGGTAGGCGACGGCAGGCACATCGAAGCCGGCTGCCTGGTAACCCACCGCGCACGCTCCGGTGACGGCCAGGACGGGAACCGGAGCGCGGCGGCGGGCGGCCAGCGTCAGGCCGCCCGCCGTCAGCAGCGCGTAGCCGAGCAGGTCGCGGTCTTGGGAGGGGTGCTGTCCGGCCAGCCCGGTGGCCAGCAGGGCCGCCGCCACGCCGACGGCGATCGCCCAGTCCCTGACACCTGGCGGGACACCGAACCGGCCTTTGTCCATGCGCGCACCCTAGCCGGACGTCGCCGCGGGCGAGTCCGACTCGTGGATGACCGTCCTTCTACCGCGCCCGCAGTACCTTCGCGGCTCCTGCGGTATCCGCAGTACCCGGGCGCGCCGTCGGCGGCAGCGCAAAGTGCCTGCGTCTGCGGGACGACCGGTGAGGGGGCCGGCGGACATGATCAGCAGACGTCCGAGCGTGGGCGGAGCAAGGCGCATCTCATGTCAGCCGGGTGTGCGCCTGCCGCTCCGGGGCCCCGCACGCCTCGGCCCAGTCGGCCGGCGCCAGTGAGGACGCCATGGGCGCCGCCCAGTCGGCCGGCGCCAGTGAGGACGCCATGGGCGCCGGCCGACTCGGAGCCGCCATGGCCGCGGTGTCGAGACCGATGGGCGCTGTCCGCGATGGGCCGGCTGAGCGCAGCGCATACGAGTTCGGGTGAGGGAGGAGAGGGGCTTGAGGAGAACATGATGGCAAACGAGACTTTCCGTACGGAGGGAGCTCTGGCGGGACTGGCCCGGTTCTGTTACCGGCGGCGCCGCCTGGTCCTCCTTGCCTGGATCGCCGGCGTGGCCGCCGTGGCGTTCGCCGGCTTCGGCTACGGCGCCGCCTCCGACAACGACTACTCCGGTGGAAGCTCCGACTCGGCCAGGGCGCAGGCCCTGATCGAGAAGCACTTCCCCGAGCAGCAAGGGGACACGCTGACTCTCGCCATCAAGGCGGACAAGGGAATCGACGACCCCGCCGCCCGGCGAAAGATCGAGAAGGTCATCGCCGATCTGGACGCCTCGCCCGTTACGGGACCGGTGACCTCGCCCTATCAGGACGAGAACCTGGTGACGAAGGATCGCCGTATCGCCCGTACGACCATCCCGCTGACCGACAAGGACGCGAAGAAGTCCGACGTCAAGCCCCTGGTGGACACGGTCAAGGACGCCTCGGGCGACAGCGTGACGCTGGGGTTGGGCGGGAAGACGGCGGAGAAGGCCGAGACGCCGCCGCAGGGTTCGTCCGAGAGCGTCGGGGTCCTGGCAGCCGCGGTGATCCTGTTCATCGCCTTCGGATCACTGGTGGCGATGGGCCTGCCGATCGTGACCGGGCTGATGGCGGTGCTCGGCGGCATCGCACTGATGAAGCTCGTGGGGCACCTGGTCCCCTCACCGGACTTCACTGTGCTCGTCGCCGCGTTGATCGGGCTCGGTGTCGGCATCGACTACGCACTGTTCATCCTGACCCGCTACAAGGACAGCCTGCAGGACGGCGACGAGCCCGAGCGCGCTACGGTCAAGGCCATCAGCACCGCGGGGCACGCGGTGCTGTTCGCCGGAACGACCGTTGTGATCGCGCTGCTGGGCCTGATCGCCATGGGGCAGAAGATGATGACCGGCGTGGCCATCGGCGCCTCGGTGACCGTGCTGGTGACGATGGTCGCCGCGGTGACTCTGCTGCCGGCGTTCCTGGGCTTCACCGGCCACAGGATCAACTCGCTGCGCCTGCCCCGTCGCACATCACGCCGCTACGGGGCCGACGGTGTCCCGTCCTGGGAGCGCCGCACCCCCGCCGAGCGCTGGGCCGGCGTGGTGCAGCGCAAGCCGCTGGTCGCCGCGGTTCTGGCAGGCGCGAGCCTGCTGGTGCTGGCCGCTCCCGCGCTGTGGATGCGGCTGAGCCTGCCCGACGCCAGTGTCCAGCCTCACGACAGGAGCAGCTACACGTCGTACAAGATCCTTTCCGAGGGCTTCGGTCCCGGATACGGCGCACCCCTGATCTTCGCCACCGAGGTCGACTCCGAACACGCCGATCTGAGTCCCGCCGTCGAAGCGGTCAGGAAGACGGAGGGCGTCGCCTACGTGACACAGCCCCGGGTCAGTGAGGACGGGCAGGCCGCCATCTTCATGGCTTTCCCTCGAACCGGGTACCAGGATCAGGCGACCGCGGACCTGGTGCACAGGCTCCGCGACGGCATTCCGCCCCAGGCATCCGGCGGCGAAGCCGTCTACGTCGGGGGTCCGAACGCCGCCGCGATCGACTTCGCCGAGGACACCGGCTCGCACCTGCCCCTGATGATCGGGGTCGTCATCGTGCTGTCCCTGGTGCTGCTGATCGCACTGGTCCGGTCGGTCACGATCGCGCTGCAGGCAGCCGTGATGAACCTGCTGTCGATCGGCGCCGCCTATGGCGTGCTGGTCGCGATCGTGCAGTGGGGATGGCTGGGTTCGCTCCTCGGGTTCCCCGCCGACATGCCGGTCACGACCTGGGTGCCGATGATGATGTTCCCGCTCCTGTTCGGCCTGTCGATGGACTACGAGGTCTTCCTGATCTCGCGGATCCGTGAGGAGTACGAGCGCACCGGCGACACCCGCACGGCCGTCGCCCGCGGGCTGGCGCGGACCGCCAAGGTCATCACGGCGGCGGCCGCCATCATGATCGCCATCTTCACGACCGCCCTGCTCGGCCCCGACGTCTCGGTCAAGCAGATCGGTCTGGGCATGGCCGTCGCCGTGCTCGTCGACGCCACCATCATCCGGATGGTCCTCGTCCCCGCGGTGATGGAAATGTGCGGCAAGGCCAACTGGTGGATGCCCGGACGCCGGACAGCGAAGGCGACCTCGGCCATCCCGGCCGAGGTCGGGGGAGAGGCCAGAGTCTGACCCTTCCTACGGTCGCGGTGCGGGGAATCCTCAGGCGGAGTTCCCCACTGTTCTGCAAGCTCCGAAGAGCGCAGTCCGTCGTTCTGGCCTCGGGAGCGATCGGACGGGGGGCGCGCGACTGCCCGAGCATCGTTCCGTGAGGATCAGGCCGTGCCGGCCGCCGGGGAGGACCGTCCGGTCTGGTGATCCCCGTCGTGGGCGTGGCGGGCTGCCCCGTCCTCGCGTTCGCTCCGCCCATGGCCTCGCTGGTGACGGACACAGGGGTGCTGGCCGTAGGCGCCGCCGCGAATGCCGCTCGCTGCGCAGCGGCTGCCCGGCGCTGAGCGCACGGCCCGGCGGTGGGTGGCGCGGGTCAGGTGCAGCGCAGCAGGAGCATGAACCCGTAGTCCATGTGGAGTTGCTGGTGGCAGTGGAACAGGGACAGTCCGGGCTGGTCGGCGGTGAAGTCGAAGTCGAGCGTCTGGTAGCCGCCGAGCATGACGACGTCCTTGTGCAGGCCGTGGGTGGGGGTGCCGGCGATGTGGGTGACCTCGACGGTGTGGCGGTGCAGATGGAGGGGGTGGATGTCGTCGGTGGCGTTGCGGAACCGCATCCGGTAGCGCTTGCCGCGCGCGACATCGAATACCGGGTTGTCGGTGTCCATGGAGAAGGGCTCGCCGTTGAGGGTCCAGATGTTGAAGCCCTTGTCGGCGGCGTTGCGTTTTTCCACCAGCAGGTCGAACGTGTGGTCGGGCCGCTGGGTGGTGGTGCCGGGATGGGCGAAGGTGCGGTAGTCCCATTTGGATTTCGGTGGTGCGGTCCATCGGGGGGAACCGCTGCGGCCGGCGTATTCCACCACGGTGCCCATGCCGTGGTTGCGGTCGTCGTCGGCCAGGTCTCCCAGGATCCATACGCCCGGGTGGTTCATCTCCACCAGCGCCGAGACGCGTTCGGCGGTGCCGATCCACAGCACCGGCACGTTCGTCGGGCGGGGCACGGGATTGCCGTCGAGGGCGACCACTTCGAAGGTGTGGCCGGGCAGGGCCAGGCTGCGGATCTCGGTGGCGCTGGCATTGAGGACGTGGAACAGCACGCGCTGCCCGGCCTTGACCTTGATCGGCTGGCCGTGGCCGAGTTTGCGGCCGTTGATGCTGAAGACGCGGTAGCCGACCTCGTAGCCGTGCGGCATGCCCCGGGCCAGCGAGTCGGCCATCGCCTTCTCGCCCTGCTGCTTCAACTCCGGCACCTCGGTCCCGGCCAGGAAATCCTGGGCCATGTCCCCGCCGTGGCTGAGGGAGGGCTCGAACTCCTTCAGTGTCAGAAAGACTTCCTGGTCGTAGGCCCCGAGGTTGGCCTTCGGCTCGATGTAGACCGGCCCCGCCTGACCGGTGTACGTGCCACGGTTCAGGTCACCGAACGCTGCCACATGCGTGTGGTAGAAGCGGAAACCGGCCGGTCCCGGCGTGAACGCCAGGCGCCGCATCCCGTGCGCGGGAATGTGCGGGGTGCCCTCCTCCGAGGCCCCGTCCACTGAGGCGGGAACCCGCTGCCCGTGCCAGTGCAGCAGCTCTGGCGTGCCGGTGTCGTTGTGGACGTCGACCACGACCGGACGGCCCTCGGTGAACCGCAGCAGCGGCCCGGGGAACTGCCCGTTGTACGTCGTGGTCGTCACGACCGTGTCCGGCGCGAGCTCGACGCGCCCGGTCGCGATCCGCACCGTGTAGTCCGCCCTGCCCGAGGCCTCGGGCCGCACTGCCGACTTCGCCGGGTCACAGGCAGAGACCGCACTGGCACCACCCCCGGCCAGCAGAGTCAGACCACCCACCTTCAGGGCATCGCGACGGGTGATCGGCACGGTCCGCTCCCTTCCCGAAACCTCGACACCCAGCTGGTGCCGGGCGCTCCGAGATCACATCAGATGCGTCAAAATCTCTACAGAAGGCATCGGTGATGTCATAACGCAACATGATGGGCGAGGCGAACTGTGGCCGGCGGTCGACGCGGCCGGGGAATCGGGCGATTCTGAGCATGTCGTCGCGCGTCGGCTGGGGCTTCCGCTCCATGCCGGCGAGGGCCCGGCATGCTTCTCGTTCACGGCGCGCCGCCGACTGCGGGCCCGCCCCGGTCGGTTCCCCGTCCGCCGGTGGGACGGCGTCCTGGTGGTTCGTCAGCTACAGCTGGGAGGCCGACGCAGGCGGAGGTGCGGCGAGAACCCTGCGGCACTCGCTCCAGGCGCCGGCGCTCAGCAAGCCCTTCAGCCGAGTGAACAACGCGAGCAGCTCAGGGCCCCACTCGTCGCGGAAGGCGGGATCAAGGTCGGCGAGATCAAGTTCGTTGGCGGCCGACAGTTCGGCGAAGTCCCGGCGCGACCGCGGTCCTGGCATACAAGACCTACCGGTGAACCTGTCGTGGAAGGCGGCATCGGCCTGGCCCAGAGCGGGGTAGGTGGCCTTCCGGTCGCATGCGGCATACAGGTAGACGATGGCCTCGGCCTCGTCGCCGATCACCGCTGCGAGGTCCTTGCGGCGGTCCAGCGGCAGCAAAGCCGTGGGGAAGCCGTCCGTGCCGTAGAACGCGTGGCACAGGCCGGCGAGTTGGAGGGCCGGGCGAGCCTTCCACGTTGCGAGTCGCGCCTGCACGCGCTGGAGGTGGGCGAGGAGGGTGCCGCCGGGGTGGGCGACGACGTCGGCGCCGTACTCCCGCAGGAGGGCGGCAGCCCGGTCAGTCGTGGCAGGGAGAGCAGGCACGGTGTCCGTGTCCTTTCGGTGGCAGGTCGGTCGGCACCCGTACGGCACCTTCGTCGGTCCGGATCCGTACGAAGGCGCCGTACGGGTTGCCGCCTGGGCCCTGCAACGATCTTCTGGCACTCTGGTACCCCAGTCAATCCTGGGGATTGCTTCGATCACTCCAAGGTATAGCTTGGGTACGTGACTCTGGATGACCTTCGCGTGTTCGTGGCCGTGTGCCGGGCGGGAAGCCTCAGCGCCGTGGCTCGCGACCTGTCCTGTACGCAGTCCGCGGTGAGCCAGCACGTCAAGCGCCTGGAGCGGGAGACGGGCGTGAGCCTGCTGGAACGTCAGCCGCGCGGGGTGGTTCCCACAGCGGCGGGGCGCATCCTGTGCGATGCCGCCGCCGACGGGATCGCCGGGCTCGATCTTGCGCTGCGCCGAGTGGGAGACCTCGTGAACGGCGAGAGCGGTTCCGTGCGGATCACAACCGGCGGAACGACCGTCCGGCACTTCATGGCCGAAGCGATCGTCTCCTTCCGCCGGCGCTACCCCGAAGTGAGCCTGGAGTTCCAGACCGAGACCTCCAGCCGCGGATGCTTCGACGCCCTCAAGGCCAGCAACCTCGACCTGGCCTGGATCACCATCGGCGGCCCGGTGCGCGGCATCGAGCAGCGGCCCGTCGTCGAGCTGCCCTGGGTGCTGGCCATACGGTCCGACGACCCGCTCGCGGCCCGGCCCCGCATCGACCCCCCCGACCTCACGGGCATCCACCTCGTCCGACTGCCGCCCAACTCCACCTCCGGCGCCCATCTGGACGCCGTCTTCGCCGAACTGGGCATCCGGGCCGGCTCGGGCACGAGTGTCGCCGACTGGGACACAGCCCTGCTCCTTGCCGAACTCGGCCTGGGCCACGCGGTCGTCCCCGCCGTACCGGGTCTCCCGGCACCTGGTGACGGCGGCCCGCTGCGTCTCATCCCCATTCCGGCGCTGCCGCCGCTGTCGGTCGGCTGGGCCGTACGCCGCTGGGACGCCCTGTCACCGCTCGCACGGGCCTTCGCCGACATGGTCGCCGAGAGTGGTACGAAGACGCGCACCACTGCGTGAGCCCGATACACACGGAAGACGGAGTCCGCTCCCGGAGCAAGCGCGGACGAAGTCCCCAGGTCGTCACCTCATACCGGGCCTTTCATCCAATCCATGAGCCGAGCCCACCAGCCACCTCCCGATCGGGCCGGTGAGTTCCCTGGGCGCCCGGGATCCCGTGTGCCTCGCGACGACGTGTCCGGTTCCGTCGGCAGCACCGGTTGCGAGCGCGGCATCGGCTCCGTTGTGCGTGCACGCCCGCGCTCCGTCGACGCGCACGTGCACAGCTGAGGCGTTGGCACGTCCGCGAGTACTTGGTCCACGTGTCTCCCGCAGCCTTCGTAGGTCACCTTGCGGCACGACCGGCAGACAGCGCGCTGGCACATGATTCCCCTCCATCAGCGTCTTCACTTGTGATCTGAAATGCTCACATCCTCGCCACAACCAGCCCTATCCTTTCGTTCTCCGCAGGCAACTGACTGAATTCGGCAGAGGCCACGACCAATGAGTCGCATCACGATCCAAGTGCTTCGCTGTCGGCCGTGAGTATCTGGACATGACAGATGGACGGGCATATCCGTCGCGAGGTGTATCACACCAAGCGGTATCAAGTGGTCGGTTTGGAGAACTACCTGCAGTCACTCGGTGGCGCCGAAACAATGGTTGCATCACGGCTTGAGCAGCGGTGACGGTTAGTCACGGCATCAGGCTGTGCCTGCTTTCCTCGACAGCTTCGAGTTCGTCGACCGGGCGTGGCAGAGAACAAGAACCGAGAACGGCGACCGCCTTTCACGAGTGGATGGTGTGCGCCGGTCAGGAGGGAGCAACGTGGGTTGCTCGCACGCCGTAGGATGCCCTCTCTTCCCCCTGCTCAGGTTGAGCTTGCAGGGTTGGCGCGACTACTACTGCGACAGCGAGGGCCAGTGGCGCGAGTGTGCGCGCTACCAGTTGGCGCTCACCGGGGAGCGCGTGCCCATCAGCCTGTTGCCCAATGGGGCCCGTGCGCGGCACCTCGAAGACATGGCCGGCGCGGACCGGCCCGGCGTCGTCGACTCAGGGCAGGCGCCGCAGCAGGCCCCGCCACCACTGCCCGATCCGTGGTCATCGATGACCGGCTCCTGGTCCCCGCCGGCACCAGCCCGGCCACCCGAGCCGTCAGGACCTGCGACCGCGACACCCGCGGCCATGGCCCAGTTCGGGTCAGCACCTCCGCCGGCGCCTGTCCGGCATCACCAAGCGTCACTACCCGCACCGATTCCCGAGTTCTCATATCGCCCCGCTCGACATGCGCGGCAAGCGCCGAGCTCGAAGCGCGGCTGGTGGACTCGGTTCGCCGACTGGATGAAAGGCCCCGCATGAGTACCTACTGGCCCTGGTGGGCGGGCGCTGCCGGGCTCGCTCTGGTCACCATCAACTACACCCTTGTCACCGATCGGTCCTTCGGGGTGTCGTCCGCTTGGGATCGCGTGCTGCACTGGCGCAACGAACGCCGCCTCGAGCGTATGGACGAGGAGTTCGCCGACGATCAGGCTCTCGCCGAGGCGCTCGCCGTAGCCACGGCGGAGCACTTCGGCACCGCCGCCGGTACGTCCACCGTGCCGCAGCTTCCCTACGGTGAGCCGCAGCCGTCCGAGGCGGACACCGAACCGGCGGCGAGTGAGGGCCCAGCGGCCACGAGCCTGCGCCCGGCCCCGCTGATCACCCAGGCCGCCCTGCTGGTGTCGATCTTCATCGGCGGATGGATCGCCGCGGTCACCTCCGGGCGGTTCCGCATCCGCTACGACATGGGCCCGGGTTTCAAGGAGCTGGTCACGGCCAATCCGATCACCATGATCGCCCTGCTGTTCGTGGGCGGCGTACTGGTCGGCTTCGGCACCCGGCTGGCCGGTGGGTGCAACTCAGGCCACGGACTCAACGGCTGCGGTCGGCTGCGCCCGGTCAGCATCGTCGCGACCGCCGTGTTCTTCGGCACCGCCGTCGTGGTGTCGTTCCTGCTGTGGAAGGTGATCTGATGCGTACCCGAGGCGCGATCCTGCTGGCCAACATCGTCACCGGACTGGCCCTCGGCTTCACCGTCGCCAACATCGGCTACGGCGACTACGCCGAACTGAACCGCATGTTCACCTTCCAGGACCTGCGCATGTTCTACTCCTTCGCCGGTGCCGTGGTGATCATCGTGTGCGCGTTCGCTTTGCTGCGGGTCCGCCGCACCCCGGGGCGCATCCACGCCGGCGTGGTCCCCGGCGCGGTGTTGTTCGGTACGGGCTGGGCGATCTCAGGCGGATGCCCGGCCATCCCGATCACCCAGGTCGCCAGCGGCTACCTGCCCGCCCTGGTGACCATCGCCGGCGTCACCGTCGGCATCCGGCTGTGCCGCTGGGCCAACGCCCGGTACTTCCACCTCGACCGCGGCTCCTGCGGCCTGTGACCAAGGGCTAACACCGATAACCAAGGCTTCCACCGACACGGTCCGCCGAGCCAGAGCCCTTCCTGCTGACGGCCTCGGGCGGGCCCCGGGCGGTGTCATCCCCGCCAGGAGCGGGCCCGCCCGTCGGCAAAAAGCCGCCGAGGGCGTCACTGCTGCCCCAGAAGGATGATCGGCACATCGCTGAACCGGCTGCGGTGCGGCAGCTTTTACGCGCTGCCGCACCGCAGCCGGTT
>NZ_MUBM01000551.1 GCF_002154505.1 Streptomyces carpinensis
GCCGTCCCTCGGTGTGCCTCCATTCGACCTCTCTGCGTGGTGATCTCCTAGACCGATGCGCGCGGATTGTTGCACGATCCGCTCAAGCTTGCCCAGATCATGATTGCCTCGCGCCCAAGCTCGTGGTCCACTGGGGAGGTGGATCACCTGGATGAACTGCGTACCCGGATCGCGCGACTGGCCGCAGGCAGCCCACGTCCGCTGTGGATCGAGGGAATGTCGGTGTTTTCGACACAGTACGTGACCGAACCGCTGGGCGCCGTCACCGAACCCATGATCGCTCTCATAGCCCAGGGAGCGAAGCGCACCGTCCTCAATGACCACATCTTCGAGTACCACTCGGGCCAGTACCTCGTCGCGACTGTCGACCTTCCCCTGGTCTCACAGATCACCCAGGCCGCGCCCGGCGAGGAGTTTCTGGCTTTCGGGCTTCCATTGCAGCCAGCGATCATCGCGCAACTGCTGCTGGAAGCCCCTCCCACGGTGGTCCGCCCTCATGATGGACCGGGCATCGCCACCAGCGACGCCGACGACAAGCTGCTCGACGCTGTCGTCCGGCTGCTGCGCTTGCTGGACGAGCCACGTGACCTCCCGGTACTGGCACCCAGCGTGCGACGTGAGATCCATTGGCGGCTGCTGAACGGGCCCCAGGCGGCCCTGGTCAGACAGATTGGCCTTGCCGACAGCCGCATAACCCTCGTCGCCCGCGCAATTGAGTGGATCAAGATCCATTATGACCAGGTGATTCGCATCGGCGACCTCGCCGACGAAGTCGGCATGAGTGTCTCCTCACTCAACCGGCACTTCCGTGCGGTGACCGCTATGAGT
>NZ_MUBM01000552.1 GCF_002154505.1 Streptomyces carpinensis
GGTCTCCTGGCCCGGCACGTATGGCAGCATCCCGCAGAGGCGTTCACCACCTGCTGGCACCGGCTGACCGCCCTGCCCGCCGTCACCTGACGATCTGGCCACCAAGCCGATGAGACACGGAAAGGAGCAGATCCGCACGACCTCCGGGTGCCGTGGAACCCCGGCGCAGCCGCAGCGCACGCGAAGGCCGGCCCGCGATCACGCGGAACAAACAGGGCGAACCGACGGCACGGTCATGCACTCACGACCGCTGAAGAATCGAGGTTAGGAGTTCTTAGCCCACGGCTGGACCAGGTGACGAAGACCCCATGGCGCCGAAACGCTCGATGGTGGCTCGGGGTGTCAACGTCGTCGTCGATCGCACGTTGATTTCGGCCAGACCGCAACTCCAGCCGTGCATGGCCGACACGCTGAAGGCCCGTTGAGGAGGGGGGAGGCAGCACAGCCGGGCGCCTACTCCTGGACGATCGCTGCGGTCTGGAGGCGTGCTGCGTCTTGACCCGGCGGGGCTCCGAACATACGCCGGTATTCGCGGCTGAACTGCGACGGGCTGTCGTACCCAACGGCGTGTCCGATCGCGGCCACGTCGTGCGG
>NZ_MUBM01000553.1 GCF_002154505.1 Streptomyces carpinensis
TGTTATTTCAAAGGAACCTCGCCCCAGCCGTGATCGGCCGGAGACGGGGTATCAACATATCTGGCGTTGACTTTTGGCACGCTGTTGAGTTCTCAAGGAACGGACGCTTCCTTCGTACTCACCCTCTCGGGCTTTCCTCCGGGCGCTTCCCTTCGGTGTTTCCGACTCTATCAGATCTTTCCGATCCGATTTCCTCGGTGCTTTCCAGGTTCCGGCTTCCGCGTTTCCCTTTCCGGCGGTTCCGACTCTATCAGATCCTTTTTCGACCTGATCCCCAGTCAGCGGGGTTTGCCTTCCCGGCCGTTGGGCCGTTCCGACGTCCCAAACCTTAGCGGATTCCCTCGGCGATTCCCAATCGGGCCCTGCGCGGATCCGATACGGGTCGACGAGTCCCACACGAATTGAATTCGGGGACACCGAAAACAACCCGGCCGGGAGATCGTGCTGGTGGTTTTGAGTGCCGCTGGTGCGGCGGGAGATGGTGCCGAAGAACCGTTACGGCTCCGTGGCAACCCGAAGAACTTTACGGATCCGCCCGGGGGCTGTCAAGCACCCCCTGTCAAGATTTTTTAGTCGAGGTCGCTGAGCCGTCCGCCGGCGTCCGGCTGGGCGTCCTCGACCCGGCGCAGGAGCCTGGTCAGCACCTCGCCGAGGATCGTGCGCTCCGCGGGGGTGAGGTCCTGGAGGAGGTCGCCTTCGAAGACCGTCGCCAGACGCATGGCCTCCAGCCACTTCTCGCGGCCCTCGGGGGTCAGCTCGACGATGACCCGTACGCGGTTGGACTCGTCGCGCTCACGGGTGACCAGGCCCTCGCCAACCATGCGGTCGATGCGGTGGGTCATCGCCGCCGGGGTGAGGCCGAGGCGCTTGGCGAGGTCGCTCGGGCCCAGTCGGTAGGGGGCGCCGGAGAGGACCAGCGCCTTGAGGACCTCCCACTCGGCGTTGCTGATGCCCAGGGCTGCGGTCTGCCGGCCGTAGGCGACGTTCATCCGGCGGTTCAGCCGGGACAGCGCCGAGACGATCTTCTCGACCTGGGGGTCGAGGTCCTGGAACTCGCGCTGGTAGGCGGCGATCTGCTCCTCGAGTGTCGGCTCCGTGCCGGTGCCGTCGGTGCCGTCGGTGCTGCCGGAGGTGTCGCCCATGTCCGCAGTATCGCACGGAGCCGCTTGGTGTTGAAGTCCTTCCGGGTGTACTCTTCAATGTCGAAGTTTAGCTTCTAAGTCTTCGCTTCCTAAGTACTGAGGCACCGCAACCAACCACCCACCACTGAGAGAGGTGAACGTGACCAGGGCGATGGGCGCAGCGATGCGCCGGATCCACGTGGGCAACGCACTCAGCGCGTTCGGGCTCGGCTTCACCGTCCCCTACCTGTACGTCTATGTGGCGCAGGTGCTGGGGCTGGGAGCCATGACGGCG
>NZ_MUBM01000554.1 GCF_002154505.1 Streptomyces carpinensis
GGATGTGCCGGGGAGCGGGGCGGGTCGCCGGCCGATGGGTTCGCGCCTCCTCCACGGCCCGTGCCAGGTCGGCCCGGAGCCAGTCGATCTCGTCCGGATCCTGAGCCGTCGTGATCCGCTCGGCCAGGTGGGCGGCGGGTGAGCCCGGTGTGCCGTGGGCAGGCGGCCGGAGGCGGAAGCGGTTCAGATGGGCACGCTCATAGGGGTCACCCACGATCTCCGAGACCTGGAGCGGGTCGAGCAGCGAGGCCACGGCGGCCGCCCGCTCCCAGGGGTCGTCGGCCTGTCGCAGCAGGAACCCCAGATGCCGTCCGCGCCAGTTGCGGGAGCGCAGGTCCACACCGGTGTCCAACTGGTCCCGCAGTCCTTCGGGCAGAGGCCGGTTCAGCAGCGCCGCGTTCTTCGGGTCGGCGGCGAACTCCCCCAGTTCACCGGCCAGGTAGAGCCAGACGACGGTCCGGTACCGGTTCAGGTAGAACGCGACCGGTACCAGCAGGCCCAGCCGGGCCAGACGCGTGAACCTGGCCGCGGTCACCTCCATGGTCTTCGCGCCGTCCCCGGTGCCGACGGTCCTGACACGCTCGCGAAGCGCTTCCGGAAAATCCTCCTCGCTGCGCAGCCGCTCGATCTCGGCCCGGGTGACACGGCGGCTGCCTCCTTCGTCGGGAAGGGTGCGGATGCGTCCGAGGCTGACGGCGAGATCGAACTCGCTCCGCCTCAGGGCCAGTTCACGGGCCGCTCGACTCGGAGTGAAGAGGGTGTCACGCTTCCCTGCGGTCGCTGTGACCGCGGGCGGGACCTCGTGCGTGATGGTGTCACCGGACATGTTCGTGCCCCCGTGGAGTGTGTGACCCGCGCCGTGTGCGCTCGGCTGCGAAAAACCGTAGCCGCTGCCGTGAATCTCGGCGCGAGCCTGTGGATAACTCCACGGAGGTCGGCGAACACGCAGGTCAGAGATCTGTTGACGGAGCTCGTTCGGGTTGGCGGGTGCCCACGTCGAGGTGCTCGCCGACCCGGTTCACGAGCAGGGTCATCTCGTAGGCGATCTGGCCGATGTCGGCCTCGGCTCCGCTGAGGACGCACAGGCAGCTGCCGGTGCCGGCGGCCGTGACGAACAGCACGGCTTCGTCGAACTCGACCATGGTCTGGCGCACGCTGCCGGCGCCGAAGTGGCGGCCCGAGCCCTTGGCCAGGCTGTGCAGCCCCGACGAGACGGCCGCCAGGTGCTCGGCGTCCTCCCGTCGCAGCCCCGTACTGGCCCCCGTGACCAGCCCGTCGTTGGACAGGACCAGGGCGTGCCGTACGTGCTCCACCCGTTCGGTCAGATCGTCGAGCAGCCAGCCGAGTGTCGGGTTCTGCGCCATGAGCGGTCTCCCCCTGTGGTGTCTCCTCCCTTTGCCGGAGGACTTCCGCAAGCCTTCCCCACCACCGCTGCCGCGGCAAGGAGGATGAGGGCATGGCACAGAAGATGACCGACGAGGAATGGCGGGCGTTCGTCTCCCACGGCACCCGCACCGGCAAGCTGTCGACCGTACGGGCCGATGGGAGCCCGCACGTCGCGCCGATCTGGTTTCTGCTCGACGGGGACGACGTGGTGTTCAACACCGGGAAGGAGACCGTGAAGGGGCGCAATCTGGCACGGGACGGCCGGGTCGCCCTGTGTGTGGACGACGACCGGCCTCCGTTCGGCTTCGTGGTGCTGACCGGACGGGCCCGGCTGTCCGAGGACCTGGACGAGCTCCGGCACTGGGCAGCCCGGATCGGCGGCCGTTACATGGGCGAGGAGCGTGCCGAGGAGTTCGGGGCCCGCAACGGTGTCCCGGGTGAGGTCCTGGTCCGGGTGCCGGTGGACAAGGTGGTGGCGGTGCGGGATCTCGCCGACTGAGGTGGTCCGGGGGCCACGGACTCCTGCCTGATGCAGCCCGGGTGGGGGATCATGCGGAGCATGAGTGCGGACCACACACACGTCCAGGAGTTCTTCACCGCCCGCGCCTCCGACTGGGACAGCAGATTCCCGGACGACGGCCCCGCCTACGCGGCCGCGGTCGCCGAGCTCGGGCTGCGCGAGGGCGACCGCGTGCTGGACGCGGGGTGCGGCACCGGCCGGGCCATGACGCCCCTGCGTGCGGCCGTGGGGGCGTCGGGGATCGTCGTGGGCGCGGATCTGACCCCGGCCATGCTGCAGGCCGCCGTACGGGCCGGCCGGGACGGGGACGGGCACCTGCTGCTCGCCGACGTCGGCGCGTTGCCTCTGCGGTCGGGGGCGTTCGACGCCGTGTTCGCCGCGGGCCTCGTCGCACACCTGCCGCAGCCGTCCGAGAATCTCCGGGAGTTGCGGCGCGTGGTGCGGCCCGGCGGGCTGCTGGCGCTGTTCCACCCGATCGGCCGGGCGGCGCTCGCGGCGCGTCAGGGGCGGCAGATCACACCCGACGACCTGCGTGCGGAGCCCAACCTCCGGCCGCTGCTGGCCGCTTCCGGGTGGCACATGACGTCGTACGTCGACGAGGACGCCCGCTTCCTGGCGCTGGCCGTACGCCAGGACTGACGCCGCCGGGGCGGCCGGGCGTGACGCCGGGCGGCGGTCGGCCCGTCACAGCGTCCCCGCGACGGCCGCCGCGAACACGTCGGGATTGTCGAACATGATGTTGTGGCCCGCGCCGGCGACCGTCACCACGCGCACTCCGGCCGCCTCCAGACCGCTTCTGCCCGGCAGTTCGCCGGTGTTCTCGCCCTGAAGGTAGACGCGGTCGAGGGTGGTGAGTCCTTCGAGGGTGCGGCGCATCGTGGGCTCCGAGCCGCGCCGGAGCGCGACCGCACTGCGATGCAGTGCGCGCGGATCGGCCAACCGCATGGTCGCCGCCCACAGGGGCCCGACCTGGCGCAGCACGCGCGCGTAGGCGCCGTCGACGAAGGCGTCCTCCGTGAAGGAGGCGATGCCGCTGCTGCCCGCCGTCCGCGGAGGGAACGGGTCGAGGTTGGCCTCCGCGAGGACCAGCCGGGAGACGAGGTCGGGCCTGCGGCCGGCGAGCACGATCGCCACGGCGCCGCCCATGCTGTGCGCGATCAGCTCGGCGCCGGCCAGCCCTGCCGCGTCCAGCGCGGCGGCCAGGGCGTCCGCGTGGTCCTCCAGGGTGTAGCCGAAGTGTTCGGGCCGGTCACTGATGCCGTGGCCGGGCAGATCGACGAAGAGACTGCGCCGGCCCGCGAGCTCGGGGCGCGCCGCGATGTGCGCATGGTAGACGGACGACATCGAACCCAGCCCGTGCACGTAGACCCGAGCGGGTTCCGCTCCCGGCACTTCCGTCCAGCGGATGTGGCTTCCCTCCGCGTCGAACCCTGCCTGTCTCATGTCGCCCTCCCTCGATGGCATCGCCCTGCCGTGCCGGCAAGCGACAGATGATACCTCGGTTTCGATGTATTATGTAACAGGTGTACCGCTGAACCGATGTACCACGTCAGTGCGAGACAATGCGGGCATGCTGGAGCTGGCCATCCTGGGTTTCCTGTACGACGCCCCGCTGCACGGGTACGAGCTGCGCAAGCGCATCACCGCGCTGACGGGGCACGTACGGCCGGTCGCCGAGAGCACGCTCTACCCGGCGATCAAGCGACTGGAGCAGGCGGGACTGCTCGAACGGGCCACGGAGCCCGGGGCCGTGGCGGCCCCGCGTCATGTCCTCACGCTCACCGACGACGGCAGACGCGAGCTTCGCCGGCGGCTCGCCGAACCCGTCCAGCGGGACATCACCGACGAGAACCGCTGGTTCACCGTCCTGGCCTTCCTCAGGCACCTGGACGATCCAGGCGCCCAGGCCGCGGTGCTGCGACGCAGACTGGCCTTCCTGGAGACGCCCTCGAGCTTCTTCTACGAAGGAGACCGGCCGGTGCGCGCCGAGGAACTCGACGACCCGTTCCGGCGTGGCATCCTCACCGTCGCGCGCGCCACCTCTGAGGCGGAACTCGCCTGGCTGCACACGACGATCGACTCACTGGACGAGCAGGCGTGAGGCCGCCTCTTCTTCGCCGTGCCGTGCCTCTTCTGCCGTCGGAGCTCCAACTCTACTGTGAGTAGCAGCAGATGAACGATCAATGCCGGTTACCACTCAGGGGAAGGTGCCCGCATGTTCGGCAGACTCCGCAAATCCTTCGCCGAAGTGGTCTCCTCGGTGCGCGCCGAGGGCGGCAGCGGCGGCCACGACCGCACGCCCAACCTGTTCGAGGCCGCTGCCGCCTACGTCTCGGCGTGTGCGGAGGACGATCAGGAACGCATGGACGAGGCCACCTCCTGGGTGTCGCCGGAGGCGCTGTCGTTCGGGGTCAGCGAGCTGGCCTGCCGTGCGGTGATCGCGCTGGCCCGGGAGAGGGACGAGTCGCCGCGGACGGTGGCGCGAACGCTGCTGGGGCTTCCGGCAGCGTGAAGAGCTTGCGCAGGCAGCGGCCGATTCGCCCACCTCCAGGTGGAAAACTGCAGGTCCGAGAGGTCACCCGAGTCGTGACAAGCGGCTTGCACTCGCACTAGGGTGCGCGCCGTTGGACGAATGATGGGGAGGCTGGGATGGCCGGGACGGGCGAGGAAGCCGTCACCGCCGAGGACGACGCGCTCTATGTGCTCACTGCGGTACTGCTGACGCCGGCGCAGTTCCCGAGCGTGCTGGGCGACGACTACCCGGAGGCCTGCGCGGCACTCGGCCTGCCGCCGCTCGCCGACGGATACGGCCTGGTGCTCGGTCAGGACGGCACCGGGGCGCGGTGGACGGTCGCCATCGACGATGTGTCGCTGGTCGCCGTGGCCATCGCCTCCTGGGACTGCGGCATGGAGTACGAACTCTCGCCGGACGAGCGCACGGTCGTCGCGGCGATGCCGGGCTGGCCCCTGGCCGTCGCCGTCGCGGCGCCCGGAGTGCCCGCGCCGCACGATCCCGAGCCGGAGGCCTCGGACGGCCCCGTGCTGTCGCCGCCGGACACCAGCACCTGGGGACCGGCACAGCGCCGTCTGGGCGCCGACGAGATCGCGCTGCAGTGGGCGACGTGGCGGGAGCAGATCGGCGACGACGCCTTCTCGGCACCGGGCGACCAGGGCCGGCAAGCCGGGGCCGGCGAGGGCCACGGGACGGGTGACGAGGCCGCGGAGGGCGGGGCAGCCGTGACCGGCGGCGGTTCGACGGGGGCATCCGGCGAGGCCGCGTCCACGGGACACCGCGGTATCCGCCGCGTCCTGGCGGAGGCCCGTTCCTACGTGGACTCGCCGCCGCCCCTCGGCCGCGTCCGCTCGTCCTTCGCGCCGGGCGACGCGCGGACCCTGCGCGCCGACGGCCCCGGCTGGTCGATGGTGGCCCGCACCGACGACATCGCCTTTGTTCTCCTCGACGAGGAGCCCGGCGAGGTCCTGCCGGTCGGCCGCGGCCAGGAGCTGCCCGGCCTGCTCCAGGCCCTGGACAGGCTGGCGGTGCGCCCCAGCTGATCCGCCGTCGGCGTACGGCACTTCACCGCCTACGCATGTCTTGCCTGCCCACACCGGGGGCTCGCTCCGTGTGGTGCCAACCCATGGAGGATGCGGAAGCAGGCCCGCACGATGGGGCAGCTCCGGGCTCCACTGCCCGTGCTGTCCCCGCCGTCGCGTCCCTGGAGGCCGCCATGCGTCTGTCCCGAGGTGTTCCGCTCATCGCCGCCGCTGTACTGGCCGGCGTCGTCACCTGGCCGGCGTCCGCCTCGGCCACGACCGGCGCCGGTGGGCACTGCGCACGCCAGGAGCGGCTGCGGGTACCGGGCGCGGCCCTTCAGCAGACCGCCTGTCTGCCCGACCTGACCACCACGGGGCTCGCCGGTACCCCGTACACGGACACGGCCGACCAGGCGGGGCTGACGGCTGCGGCGACCCGTACCCCCTCCGGGGTGCCCGGGGTACAGATCGACGGGTACTTCCCGGACTCGTCTCACTTCAACACCACGCACGGGTGGCAGCACGACGCGCAGTTCGTGATCCGGCTGCCGGACCACTGGAACGGCGGCCTGGTGGTCACCGGGGCGCCCGGCACGCGCAAGCAGTACTCCACGGACAAGGCGATCTCGGACCAGGTGCTGGCAGCGGGTTACGCCTACGCCGCCACCGACAAGGGCAACAGTTCGTCCGACTTCTACCTCGACGGGGCCCGGCCGGGCGACGCGGTCGCCGAGTGGAACGCACGGACCACCCAGCTGACGCGAGCGGCGAAACGCGCCGTGGCCCAGCGCTACGGGCAGGCCCCGCGCCGGACGTACATGACGGGCATCTCCAACGGCGGCTACCTCACGCGCTGGCAGCTGGAGAACCACCCCGAGCTGTACGACGGCGGCGTGGACTGGGAGGGTGCGCTGTGGACGGCCGACGGGCCGAACCTGCTCACCTCTCTGCCCGCCGCGGTGGCACGGACCCTGGGCTCGGCTAGCGACGCCGACCTGTACGCGGTGGGTTTCGCGCGCGGCTCGGAGTTCCTGTGGCCGTACCACGAGCAGGCGTACTGGGGCGTGACGCAGAAGATCTACCGCGCCGAGTTCGACCCGGGCTACGACCCGGCCTGTCCGGGGCCGACCGCGGGGACCACGCTCCAGCAGATCCTGGCGCCGTGTGCCTCCGACGCGGCCTACGACTATGCCTCCCGGCCCGCCTCCGTCCACCGGGCGGTGGCCCGGGTGGCGCTGACCGGACGGATCGGCAGGCCCCTGATCACGCTGCACGGCGACCTGGACTCGCTGCTGCCCAAGGCGGCGGACTCGGACGTGTACGCACGCATGGTCGACGCGAGCGGACGGGATCGGCTGCACCGGTACTACACGATCCAGGGCGGCACGCACGTCGACGGACTGTACGACAGCTATCCGGACCGGCTGCGGCCGATCCTTCCCTGCTACCGGTCGGCGTTCAACGCGCTGGTGGCCTGGGTGGAGCATGGCGCCACGCCGCCCGCGAACCGGACCGTGGCCAGGCCCGCGGGCGGCGATGTCGTCAACTCGTGCGCCCTGGACGGGAGCACACCGGGGCATTAGGTCCCTGTCGTCACATTCCCGTCGTCCGCCCGGAGGGCGGGCCCTGCGGCGTCAGGTGCGTGCTCTCGGTGTGCCGGGCCCTGGCCCTCGTACTGGATGTACTTTGGCCTGTGCCCGGTGCGGCGAGTGGGGGCACCTCCCGCGCCGTCAAGGCAGTGGGGGAGCGTGCATGGCGTCGCTGGGCAGACGGGAGTTTGACGACAGGGCCTAGTCCTCAGCGACCGAGCTCCTTGCGGGTGACGCGGCGCAGCCGGCGTCGCTGCGAGGGGTCCAGCGTGAGGTACGCGGCGGCCGGGACTCCCAGGACTATCAGGAGCGCGGCCCACCAGGGCAGCCAGATCAGCAGGATCAGCCCGGCCGCCACACCCCCTGCGGCGATCTTCGCGTTCTTCGACATCTGTCGCCTCCTTCGCGGCCACTGCTGCCGCTCTCAGTCGTGGAAACGGGTCCGCGGCCCCTGCGGTTCCGCCCTCGGGCCCGAGACGACCCTGAGAGATCCCTGAGCCGCACCCCTACGGGCCGCGCACCGCTCCGTCTCTACTGTGCCCTGAGCGGCTCCCCCACGTCGTGCAGGTGGCGCAGCGCCTGCCGGTAGGAGTCGACGACGCCGGTCTCCGCGTAGGGAATTCCCAGGTCCCGGCAGTGGGCACGCACCAGGGGCTGGGCGAGCCGCAGGTGTGGACGGGGCATGCTGGGGAACAGGTGGTGCTCGATCTGGTAGTTGAGTCCCCCCAGGAACCAGTCCGTCAGGGCTCCGCCGCGGATGTTGCGGGAGGTGAGCACCTGGCGGCGCAGATGCCCCCAGCGTTCGCCGTCGGGGTCGGGCATCTCCATGCCCTTGTGGTTGGGTGCGAAGGACAGGCCCAGGTGCAGTCCGAACAGGGCCTGGTGGAGCGCGGCGAACGCCAGGGCCTTCCCGGGGGACAGGACGGTCAGCAGCAGGGTGGCGTAGGCCGCGACATGGGTGACGAGCAGCGTGCCCTCCAGTGCCCGCTCCCGAGGAGCCTGCCGGCGCAGGTCCTGGAAGCTGTGCACCTTGAGGGCGACGCCTTCGAGCAGGGTGAGCGGGAAGAACAACCAGGCCTGGTTGCGGGTGAGCCAGCGGCGGAAGCCCTTCCGGTCGCCCGCCTGCTCACCGGTGAAGACCAGCACGTCCGCGGCGACGTCCGGGTCCTTGTCGATGTGGTTGGGGTTGGCGTGGTGCCGGTTGTGCTTGGTGTTCCACCAGGAGTAGCTCAGGCCGAGCAGCAGGTTGCCGTGTACCAGGCCGATGAGCCGGCCGACGTCCTTGTCGCCGGTGATCTGCGCGTGGCCCGCGTCGTGGCCTATGAACGCCGTGCGGGCGAAGAGCACGGCGAGCGGCGGCGCCAGAAGCAGCGCCCACCAGGAGTCGCCGGTCATGACGAGTCCCGTGACCACCCCGGCCAGGGCGAGCGCGTTGGCCGCGATGCCGCGCGCGTACCAGGCGTACCGCCGTCCCAGAAGGCCCCGGTCCTTGACCGCTCGCAGCAGCGGGGCGAACTCACTGCCGGCGGACGGGCCGCCGGTCCTTGCTTCGGTGGCGTCCGCGACGGCGGTGGCTGACTGGGGCATGGTGAGGTCTCCGGCTCTCTCGGCAACGGCCTGACCTGAGGAAACGTACGGACCAGGGACCTGTGCGGACCATGGCGCCAGCCCCCGGGTGCTTACGGGGGCCAGCCCCGCGCGGGACGGGGGGGTTGACGACACCCCGAGGCAGCGCGGTGGCGTAGGTCACGGCTGCGGCGTTCCCGGTGGGCCGTCGCGATGCTGTACCCTCAGCGGCTCCACCCCCCAGTAGTCAAATTTGAGGAATCGGCATCGCTGTGCAGAGGACTGCCCTGGCAACACCGACCGAGATCTCCGAACTGGCCCACTTCTGTGCCGTGTTCCTACCGGCGGACCCCGCCCGCACCGGCCGGGTCGCCTTCTGGCGTCCAGACGGCTGCGCTCCCCCGGCCGTCGCCGGCACGCCGGTGGAGGACCTGACGGTCGTTCTGCCCCGCGACGGGGGCGTCGCGCCGGTGACCGTGCCCGCCGTCCTGCTTCCGGTGCGGGCTGCCCTGCCCGTGCTCACGCGCGCGCGTGCCACCGAGTCGGGTCACCGTGCCTGCGTGTTCTGGGGCGCGGCAGCCGTGCTGGCCCTGCACCTCACGGCGCGCGGTCTGCTGCTGCCGGGGTTGTCCGACGGTGACCACGACGCCTGGCGTGCGGCTCCGTTGCGCGGCCAGGACATCGATCGGGTCCGGGAGCTGGCCGCGTCGATGCCGCCCGAGGCGCACGCCGTCCCGCTCGACGGAGCCGAGCGGCCGCGGCTGCCCGATCAGGAGCGCCTGCTGCGCGACTTCCTGGACGCGGTCGCCGACTCACTGCCCCGCACACCCGCCGCGCACCTCGTCACGGGTGGGCCCGCCTACGCCGCACCGGAGCCGCAGCACGTCCCGGAGCAACGGGCGTGGGCCGCCGAGGTGGCCGCGGGCCACGACGCCGGGGTGCGGATCTCCCTGCGCGTCAAGGTGCACGGGCTGGACCGCGCCGGGCAGGACGACGGCACGGAGCCGCGGTTCCGTGCGGTGCTGCAGGTGCACAGCGTGAGCGGTCCCGCGCGGGTCGCCGACGCCGCCGAGGTGTGGGCCGGATCCGGCGCCGTGGACGATGCGTTCGGCCCGCGAGCACGTACGGACGTCCTGCTCGCCCTGCGCCGCGCGGCCCGATCCTGGCCGGCGTTGACGCCGCTGCTGTCGGCGGCCGTGCCGGACGCCGTCGAGCTCGCCGACGACGAGGTCGCCGAGCTCCTCGGGGAAGGCACCCGGGTGCTCGCCGGGGCCGGAGTGGACGTGCACTGGCCCGCGGACCTGGTGCGCGGGCTGGCCTCCGGGGCGACCGTCGGGCCGCCCGACGAGGCGGACGGCTCCGGCGGCGCCCCGGTGGGCGTCCGGCCGGTCCTGTCCGCGGACGCCCTGCTCGCCTTCGACCGGTGGTTCGCGCTGGGGGACCGGCGGCTCACGCGCGCGGAGCTGGACCGACTGGCGGAAGCGAACCGGCCCCTGGTGCGGCTGCGCGACCAGTGGGTCCTGGTCGACCCCGACGAGGTGCGCCGGGCCCGCACGTGGCAGGACAGGAAGATCACTCCGGTCGAGGCGCTGGCTGCCGCCCTGACGGGCTCCGCCGAGGTCGACGGCCACCGGGTCGAGGTCCGGCCCACGGGATGGCTGGCGACCCTGCGGGACCGGCTCGCGGACCGGGCGGCCCAGGAGCCCGTGGGGCAACCGGCCGCGCTCGCCGCCCGGCTGCGGGACTACCAGCTGCGTGGTCTGGCCTGGCTGGCCCACATGACGTCGTCGGGGCTGGGGTGCTGTCTGGCCGACGACATGGGACTCGGCAAGACGATCACCCTGATCGCACTGCATCTGCACCGGCAGGACGACCCGGCGACCGCCGGACCGACCCTCGTGGTGTGCCCCACCTCGCTGATGGGCAACTGGCAGCGGGAGATCGAGAGGTTCGCGCCCGGCACGCCGGTACGGCGCTTCCACGGCGCGCACCGCGATCTGGCGGACCTGTCCGACGGCGCGTTCGTCCTGACCACGTACGGCACGATGCGCATGGACGCGCGGCGGCTCGCCGACGTGGGGTGGGGCATGGTCGTGGCGGACGAGGCCCAGCACGTGAAGAACCCGTACTCGGCGACGGCCCGGCAGCTGCGCACCATCGGCGCACGCGCGCGCGTGGCGCTCACCGGCACCCCTGTGGAGAACAACCTGTCCGAGCTGTGGGCGATCCTCGACTGGGCGACACCGGGCCTGCTGGGCCGGCTCGGCACCTTCCGCGCCCGCTACGCACAGGCCGTCGAGAGCGGCCGGGACCCGGCGGCGGCCGAGCGGCTCGCCCGGCTCGTCGGCCCGTTCCTGCTGCGCCGCCGCAAGTCGGACCCGGGGATCGCACCGGAGCTTCCGCCGAAGACCGAGACCGACCGGGCCGTGTCCCTCACCGTGGAGCAGACGGGCCTGTACGAGGCCCTGGTGCGCGAGACGCTCGCGGAGATCTCCGGTGCGAACGGGATGGCCCGGCGGGGTCTGATCGTGAAGCTGCTGACCGGCCTGAAGCAGATCTGCAATCACCCGGCACAGTTCCTCAAGGAGGAGCGGCCGAGGATCGCGGGCCGCTCCGGGAAGCTCGAGCTGCTGGACGAACTGCTCGACACCATCCTCTCCGAGGGTGCGAGCGTCCTGGTCTTCACCCAGTACGTGCAGATGGCGCGGCTGATCGAACGGCACCTGGCGACTCGTGGTGTGCCGTCGCTGTTCCTGCACGGCGGCACACCGGTCCCCGGGCGCGAGGCGATGGTCCGGCGCTTCCAGGACGGCGACGTGCCGGTGTTCCTGCTGTCGCTGAAGGCCGCCGGCACCGGGCTGAACCTCACGCGCGCGGAGCACGTCGTGCACTACGACCGCTGGTGGAATCCCGCGGTCGAGGCCCAGGCCACCGACCGGGCGTACCGCATCGGGCAGAGCCGGCCCGTGCAGGTGCACCGGCTGATCGCCGAGGGCACGATCGAGGACCGCATCGCCGAGCTGCTGCACCGCAAACGGGATCTGGCCGAGGCGGTCCTCGGGACGGGCGAGGCGGCGCTCACCGAACTGACGGACGCGGAGCTGGCCGACCTGGTGGAGCTGCGAGGAGGACACCGATGAACGACCACGCCACCGACACGGAGCGGACGTTCGCCGCGCTGCCGCCCGCGCAGGGACGCGGTTTCGCCCGGACCTGGTGGGGTCACGCCTGGCTGAAGGCGCTCGAGGACACGGCGCTGGACGGACAGCAGGTGAGGACGGGCCGACGGCTCGCCCGTGCGGGAGCCGTCGGCGCGGTGTCGGTGCGCCCGGGCCGCATCACGGCCGTGGTGCAGGATCCGGACGGTACGGCGCACCGCGCGGACGTCCTGCTGGAGCGGTTGTCCGAGGACCAGTGGGCCCGGTTCCTGGACCTGGCCGTCGAACGGTCCGGTCACCTCGCCGCGCTGCTCGACCGTGACCTGCCGCCGCACCTCGTCGAGGACGCAGCGGCGTTCGGGATCGAACTGCTGCCCGGGATCGGCGATCTGGAGCCGGAGTGCGACTGTGACGCCTGGGACCACTGCGGGCACACGGCGGCGCTCTGCCACCTGGTGGCGCGGCTGCTGGACCAGGATCCGTTCGTGCTGCTGCTCATGCGCGGGCGTGACGAGCGTGCCCTGTTCGGCGAGTTGCGTGCCCGTGACGCGGCCGCGGACGCCGCCGAGCCGGACGGCGTGGACGCCGCGGAGGTCTTTGCGGCGGGGTACGTCCTGCCTCCGCTGCCACCGCTGCCCGATCCGCTCGCGGCGCCGGGGCTTCCGCCGTCCCTGGTCACCGATGCGGTCCCCGCGCCCGGCGTCGATCCGGCCGCGCTGGAGTTCCTGGCCGCGCAGACCGCCGCGGCGGCCCACAGGTGGCTCGGTGGGGCACTTGAGGCCTCGTCGGAGTCCCACCTCGCGGACGGCGATCTGAGCGTCGCCCAGGACGCCGTACGCCTCGCCGCGGGTGCGCCGGGCAGCCTGCTCTCCGACGGCGAGGTGCTGGACCGGCTGGCCCGGGGCTCGGGGCGCAGCGGAGAACAGCTCGTGCATGCCGTAAGAGCCTGGCGGGCCGGAGGGGTGGCCGCTCTGTCCGTGCTCGAGGAGGAGTGGACTCTCGGCCCGGAGGCGCACGCACGCGCGCGTGCCGCCCTGGAGTCGGCCTGGGAGGGGGACGAGCGGCCGCCGCTGCGGGCGGCGGGCAACCGGTGGACCGTCGTCGGCACGGGACAGCAGCTCCGCGTGGGGCGGGACGGCCGCTGGTGGCCGTACCGGATGGAGGACGGCCACTGGGTGCCGGCCGGCGGCGCGGCCCGGGACCCGGCGAGCGCGCTGGCCACTGCGGAAGGTGCCACGGCCATGGGTGAGGAGGGCGGCTGAGAAGCGGCGTGGACCAGGGGCGGAGCCGTTCGAGGGCCTGCGGTGCCGTTGTCCGCGTCCGAGCCCGCACGCGTACCCGGGGACCTCGATCGCGGCGCGGACGACAGCCAGGGTCATTCGTTTGGATCATGCCGGGCTCGTGCACGCCCTCCCCCACTGCCTCAAGGGCGTGGGCGGTGCCCCCGGCGGCGTTGTCGTCGGTCGACGAGACCACCTCACCGGATGGCCGAGGCCACCATGCCACCGGATGACGGACGGCGCAGGCGCGTCCGACGCGCAGGGCGGCCGGTCGGCAGCGGCGTCGGGACGACGGGTCGTACATGTGCCTGCCGCGGCGCATCCGAGCGGCCGTCAGGGTGTCCGGCACGCGCGCGTGCCGGACACCCCCGCAGCCGTGAGTCAGCCCCTTGCCCCCAGCAGGTGGTCCATGGCGAGCTGGTCCAGCCGCTCGAAGGCCATCCCGCGCGCGGCGGCCGCGTCGACGTCGAAGTCCTCGAAGGCCGAGCGGTCCGCGAGGAGCGCCTGGAGGCCGTCCGCCGCCGTGGGCTGGGCGAGCTGGTCGAGCCGGGCCGCGCGCAGTGCCTCCTGGACCTCCGGGTCGGCGCGGAAGGCGGCCGCGCGCTCCTTGAGGATGAGGTAGTTGCGCATGCAGCCGGCGGCCGACGCCCACACGCCGTCGAGGTCCTCGGTCCGCGGCGGCTTGAAGTCGAAGTGGCGCGGGCCCTCGTAGCCGGCGCTCTCCAGCAGGTCGACCAGCCAGAAGGCGGCACGCAGGTCACCGGCGCCGAAGCGCAGGTCCTGGTCGTACTTGATGCCGGACTGGCCGTTGAGGTCGATGTGGAAGAGCTTGCCCGCCCACAGGGCCTGGGCGATGCCGTGCGGGAAGTTGAGGCCGGCCATCTGCTCGTGGCCCACCTCCGGGTTGACGCCGTACAGCTCAGGGCGCTCCAGGCGCTCGATGAACGCCAGGGCGTGGCCGACGGTGGGGAGCAGGATGTCGCCGCGCGGCTCGTTCGGCTTGGGCTCGATGGCGAAGCGGAGGTCGTAGCCCTGGGCGGTGACGTACTCGCCGAGGAGGTCGAACGCCTCCTTCATCCGGTCGAGGGCGGCACGGACGTCCTTGGCGGCGCCGGACTCGGCGCCCTCGCGGCCGCCCCAGGCCACATAGGTCTTCGCGCCGAGCTCGACCGCCAGGTCGATGTTGCGGATCGTCTTGCGCAGCGCGTAGCGGCGCACGTCGCGGTCGTTGGCGGTGAACGCGCCGTCCTTGAAGACGGGGTGCGTGAAGAGGTTGGTGGTGGCCATCGGCACGGTCATGCCGGTCGCGTCGAGCGCCTGTCGGAAGCGCTTGATGTGCGACTCGCGCTCGGTGTCGGAGGACCCGAAGGGGATCAGGTCGTCGTCGTGGAAGGTCACTCCGTGGGCACCCAGTTCGGCCAGGCGCTGCACCGTCTCGACCGGGTCGAGGGCGCGGCGCGTGGCGTCGCCGAACGGGTCCCGTCCCTGCCAGCCGACGGTCCACAGGCCGAAGGTGAACCTGTCCTCGGGGGTGGGCTGGTAGTTCATGCCGCGGCTCCTTGCTCGCTTGCGACTATTTCGTCATGGCGGTTTACAAATTAGTATGCCGACGCGTCCCTGGGAAGGGACAGGAGGGTCCCGACCGGGGTGTCACCCGGTCGCGCATCCCGGAGAACCGTTGGAACCGCAGGTCAGATCCCGTGAGCCGCGAAAAAAGAGGGAGAGCCGATGTCAGCAGCCGAGGGTCCGCTCGTCGTCGGTGTGGACTCGTCCACCCAGTCCACCAAGGTGCTCGTCGTCGACGCGGCAACCGGTCAGGTCGTGGCGAGCGGTCAGGCACCGCACACCGTCTCCGCCGGCGCCGGCCGTGAGAGCGACCCGCGCCAGTGGTGGGACGCCCTGTGCGAGGCGTTGCGCCAGTGCGGGGAGGCGGCGCACGAGGCCGCCGCCGTGTCGGTCGCCGGCCAGCAGCACGGGCTCGTCACCCTGGACGCCCAGGGCGAACCCGTACGCCCGGCGCTGCTGTGGAACGACGTGCGCTCTGCCCCGCAAGCCCGCCGGCTCGTGGCCGAGCTGGGCGGCCCGAAGGCGTGGTCGGAGCGCACGGGCAGCGTGCCCGGCGCCTCCTTCACGGTGACGAAGTGGGCCTGGCTCGCCGAGAACGAACCGGAGTCCCTGCGGTCGGTGGCGGCGGTGCGCCTGCCGCACGACTACCTCACCGAGCGCCTGACGGGCCTGGGCACCACCGACCGGGGCGACGCCTCGGGAACGGGCTGGTGGGCGTCGGCGACCGAGGCGTACGACGATGAGATCCTCTCCCGGGTCGGACTCGACCCTGCGCTGCTGCCCCGGGTGGTACGGCCCGGCGAGGTGGCGGGAACCGTGCGCGACATCCACGACCTGCCGTTCTCCAAGGGCACCCTGGTCGCGCCGGGCACCGGCGACAACGCGGCCGCCGCGCTCGGCCTCGGGCTGCGGCCCGGCGCTCCCGTGCTGAGCCTCGGCACCTCCGGCACGGTGTACGCGGTGTCGCGGCACCGGCCCGCCGACCCCTCCGGCACCGTGGCGGGCTTCGCCGACGCGCACGGCGACTGGCTGCCGCTGGCCTGCACCCTGAACTGCACGCTCGCCGTCGACCGCGTCGCCGCCCTGCTCGGCCGGGACCGGGAGGCGGTCGAACCCGGCACCTCCGTCACCCTGCTCCCCTACCTGGACGGCGAACGCACCCCGAACCTGCCGGACGCCTCCGGACTGCTGCACGGCCTGCGTCACGACACGACGGCCGGGCAGCTGCTGCAGGCCGCCTACGACGGCGCGGTCCACTCCCTGCTCGGCGCGCTGGACCTGGTCCTCGACCAGGACGCCGACCGGACCACTCCCCTGCTGCTGATCGGCGGCGGCGCCCGGGGCACCGCCTGGCAGCAGACCGTACGGCGGCTGTCGGGGCGGCCGGTCCAGGTCCCGCAGGCCAAGGAACTGGTCGCCCTGGGCGCCGCGGCACAGGCGGCGGGCCTGCTGACCGGCGAGGACCCGGCCGCGGTCGCCCGCCGCTGGAAGACCGCCGACGGACCGGTGCTGGAGGCCGTGGAGCGGGACGAGGAGACGCTGGCGAGGATCTCCGGGGTACTCTCCGACGCGGCCCCGCTGCTGGAGCGGGGGGCGCGCACCCACTGACCGGACCGGCGGGCGCCCGCCGACAGGCACCGGCGGCGAACACCCGCCGCCGGAACCGACCGAGGACGACGGAGGCATGACCGCACCGCTGCACGAGCCGCACCCCGCCCGTCCCGGACGGGCGCTGCCCGACACCCAAGCGGGCATGCGCCGCCGCAACCTCGCCCGGGTCATGCACACCGTCAGCGCCGAGGGGCCGCTGTCCAGGGCGGCGGTCGCCTCCCGCATCGGTCTGACCCGTGCGGCGGTGTCGACGCTCGTCGACGAGCTCATCCGCTCGGGGTTGCTCCAGGAGCTTGGCCCCGAGCGGCCCGGCCGGGTGGGCCGCCCCGGTTCGGCGCTGGCCGTCAGCGGGCGCGGCCCGGCCGGCGTCGGTGCGGAGGTCGGGGTCGATCACCTCGCGGCCTGCGTGGTCGACCTGCGCGGACAGGTGCGGGCGCGGGCGGTGCGGCACGGCACGAACCGGGGGCGCTCCGCCGAGCCGGTGGCGAAGGACCTCACCGCGCTCATATCGCAGGTCGTCGCCGAGGCGGAGCAGCAGGGCCTGTGGCCGGCGGGACTCTCCGTCGCCGTGCCCGGTCTGATCGCCCGGGACGGCCGCACCGTCGTGCGGGCACCCAACCTCGACTGGCACGACACCGATCTCGGTGCCCTGCTGCCGGCGGAGTTCACCCCCACCGTGGACAACGAGGCCAACTTCGGCGCCCTGGCGGAGCTCTGGCTCGGCGAGAGCACGCCACGGGACTTCCTGCACGTGTCGGCGGAGATCGGCATCGGTGCCGCGGTGGTGGTCGACGGGCGGCTGCTGCGTGGAACGCGCGGCTTCGCGGGCGAGCTCGGGCATGTGCCGGTCGAACCGGAGGGGCCCGCGTGCCCGTGCGGAGGGCGCGGGTGCCTGGAGCAGTACGCGGGCGAGGAAGCGGTGCTGCGCGCTGCGGGCCTGGAACCGGGCGAGGGCCGCGTCGGGCTGCTCGCCACCCGGGCCGAGGCCGGCGACGAGCGCGTACGGCGCGCCCTGAGCGACGCCGGTACGGCGCTCGGCATCGCCCTGACCGGCGCGGTCAACCTGCTCGATCCGCAGACCGTCGTGCTCGGCGGCGCGCTGGCCTCTCTCGCGCCCTGGCTGCTGCCGTCGCTGGAGGCCGAACTGGCCCGGCGCACCGCCGGACCGGCCTGCCCGGTGTCCGTGTCCCGGCTCGGTCCGCAGGGTCCGCTGCTGGGCGCGGCGCACTCGGTGGTACGGGCCGTTCTCGACGACCCGGCGGCGGTCGCCGAACGCCGCTGACCGCAGGCCCACTTCACTCGTTCGAGTGGCGGAGTTGTCCACATTTCCCCGCCCGTCCACCGAACGTCGCGGTGCTCCTCTGCCCAACCGGCGGGCGCCGTACCGTAATTCACGCGAGCGTTGATCCGGGCCGGGCGGTGAGGCGCGACACCAGCCACCCGTGTGCGGCCGTGCTCCGCAAGGAGCGGCCGGTCGTGCGCGAGACTCACCGCCACCGGCGCACATCCCCACGAGCAACGGACGCCCCCGGGCAACCGGCACCCCGACGAACGACATGCACCCCCACGAGCAGCGAACATCCCCCACGAGAAAGGCCATCGACCATGGACCGGGCCGGACTCCAGCCCACCAGACGAAGGATCCTGAAGGGCGCCGCCCTGGCCGTCGTTCCCTACGCGTTACTCCCCGCCGCCAGGGCGGACGCCCGGACCGAGGCGGCCGACTATCCGCCCGCCGAGTGGCAGCCGGCGAGCGTCGCCAACTACACGGCGTCCGACCGGCCCGCCGGCTACTCCCTCGACCGAGTGATCATCCACGTCACCCAGGAGACGTACGCCGACACCCTGGCCATCTTCCAGAACCCGCAGAAGAAGGTGTCCGCGCACTACCTCGTGCGGTCCGCCGACGGGCACGTCGCGCAGTGCGTCCACGAAGCGGACATCGCCTGGCATGCCGGGAACTGGGACTACAACACGCACAGCATCGGCATCGAGCACGAGGGGTGGGTCGACCAGCCGGCCTACTTCACCGACGCCCTGTACGAGCAGTCGGCCAGGCTCACGGCGGCGGTCTGCGACCGGTACGGCATCCCCAGGGACCGGGCGCACATCATGGGGCACAACGAGGTTCCGGGCACGGACCACACCGATCCCGGGCCGAACTGGGACTGGGTCCGCTACATGAGACTGGTCGACCTCGCCTGACGGACGACGTCCTCCCCGTCGGCCGGTCCTGGCCGCCTCTGGCCGGTCCCGGTCGGCGGCGGTGGTCCGCGCCGGCTGTGGGGAGGGACCCTGCGGCCCGGGGACAGCCGTCGTCGGGCGGGCGGCCAGGCGCACTGCGCGTGCGGCGCACCCGCGGGCAGAGCACGCTGGAGAGGCGCCCTCGGGCGCGTGCCGATGGCGCGTGCCCGGGTGAGCGGGGTGCACCGGCGCAGTCCGAAGGAGGTCCCAGTGGCGTACGGCAATCCGGGGCGGCCCGTGGACGAGACGTCGGCCGCCATGCTGGAGGCGCTGTTCACCGGCTCACCGGTGGGACTCCACCTCCTGGACACCGACCTGCGGGTGGTGCGGCTGAACACCGCGACGCCGGCCATGCGGGGTGTGGCCCTGGACGACCTGGTCGGACGCCCCATCCGCGACGTGTACCACATGGTCGCGGACAGCGACATGGAAGCCGTGCTGAACGACGTGCTGGAGACCGGGGAGCCCCTGTGGCAGCGCATCGTCCGGGCGCAGATCAAAGGGCAGCGGCCCGAGGAGCGTCACTTCGAGGTCACCGCGCTGCGACTGGAGAGCCGCCCGCGCGGAGAGGTGCTCGGGCTGGCGGTCACCGCGGTGGACGTCACCGAGCGTGAGCGGGGGCGTGCCCGCACCAGGGTGCTCGACGCCGTCCGGCGGCATGTGGGGCGGACCCTGGATCCGGCGGTGACCGGGGAGGAGCTCGTCGCGGCCCTGGTGCCGGAGTTCGCCGACATCGCGATCGTGGAGGTGGTGGACTCGGTGATCCGCGGGGACGAACCGCCGCCTGCGCCGCTGCCGCCGGGAACCCCGTTGATGCGCACCGCCTTCCGCAGCGCCCACGCGCGCCCGCCGCAGGCGCAACCGGTGGGTGAGGTACTCCGGCTGCCGGGGCCCACGCCGTTCACCCAGGCCCTGGCCGATCTGCGCCCGAGGGTCGTACCCCTGCACACGTCTGCGCCGTGGATGACCCTGGACCCTCCGCGCGCCCAGGCGATGCACGCCTCGCAGTCGCACACACTGCTGGTGGTCCCGCTGGCATTGCGCGACACGGCGCTGGGTCTGGTCAGCCTGTACCGCACGGGGCAGTCGCCGCCGTACGACGCGGGCGACCAGCAGCTCGCGGTCGAGCTGGCCGCCCACACCGCCCTGTGCGTCGACAACGCGCGGCGTTACATCCGCGAGCACACCGTCGCCGCCACCGTCCACCGTCAGCTGCTGCCCCGGCGCCCCGAGACGCACGCGTCGCTGGAGACCGCCTATCTGTCGGTCACCGGTGCCGATCCCGGTGCCTGGTACGACACCATCACGCTGTCCAGCGCCCGCACCGCGCTGGTGGTCGGCAACGTGTCCGGGCGGGGCCTGAACGCGGCGGCCAGCATGGGCCAGCTGCGTACGGTGGTGCGGTCCCTGGCGGCGTTCGACCTCGCCCCCGAGGAACTCCTGGCCCGGCTGCACGACACCGCCTCCGAGCTGGCGTTCGAGCGAGCGAACCTGCCCCTGGGCGATCCACTGCGCCGGGAGGCGCTCACCGCCAACTGCGTGTACGCCATCCACGACCCGCTGAGAGGCGCCTGTGTCATGGCGACGGCCGGCAGCCTCGCTCCGGTCCTGATCCGCCCCGACGGCACCGTGAGCGTTCCCGACGCACCGGCCGGACCGTGTCTGGGCATGGCGGAGGACGCACCCTTCGCGGCCACCGAGTTCGAGGTGCCGGCCGGCAGCGTCCTGGTCTTCACCAGCGACCCGTTGCTCACGGCCTACCTCGCGGAGTTCTCCCGGCCGCTGCGGGCGGTGCCGGACTTCGCCGATCGGCCACTGCAGGAGCTGTGCGACGCCGTCGTCTACTCCCTTCCCGAGGGTCTGGGGGCGGACGAGGCCGCGGTGATCGTCGCACGCACCCGCTCCTTCCCGGACGACGGGTTCGCCGCCTGGCAGCTCGACGACGACCACGCCTCGGTGGCGACCGCCCGCCGTCGTACCCGCGAGCAGCTCGCCGCGTGGGGAGTGGACGACGAGACCGCCTTCAGCACACAGCTCATCGTCAGCGAACTCGTCACCAACGCCCTGCGGTACGGGGCGCCTCCCATCGTGGTCCGCCTGATCCACGACCGCACGCTCACCTGCGAGGTGCGCGACGCGGGCCAGGCCGCGCCGCATCTGCGGCACGCCCGGGTCGTCGACGAGGGTGGGCGCGGCCTGTTCATCGCCGAGCAGCTGGCCCAGGCGTGGGGCGTGCGGTACTCGGAGTCGGGCAAGACGGTCTGGGCCGAGCAACCGCTCGCGGACGACCGCTGACACGCAGGCCGCTTCGCTAGGCTGACCGGAGCCCCGCGCGTGTGCGCGATCCGTCCCACCACCGGAGTCGCCCGATGCAGGTCCGCCGAGTCGTCCCCAACCTCCGGTCCGAAGCCCGCGTGGAGAGCGCGGAGTTCTACGGGCTGCTGGGGTTCGAGGAGGTCATGAACCAGGGCTGGATCGTGACACTGGCGTCCGCCGTGAACCCGACCGCGCAGATCAGTTTCATGGGCGAGGACCGGACCGCCCCCGTCGCACCGGATGTGAGCATCGAGGTCGACGACGTGGACGCGGCCTACGCCGCCCTGCGGGAGCGCGGCGCCGAGATCGTCCACCCGCTCACCGACGAGGAATGGGGCGTCCGCCGGTTCTTCGTCCGGGATCCCAACGGCCGTGTGATCAACGTACTCAGTCACCGCTGAGACCGGCACGAGCCACCGCGCGCCGGGGCCCCGGCGCG